>NZ_BAAJLS010000004.1:0-409342 GCF_057539655.1 Alteromonas sp. 4NH20-0056
ACCCTCAATGAGTACCCACACAGATTGTCTTGTCTAAATTGTTAAAGAACATTGCTACTTAGTAGCTTCACCGTAAGCCGTTGCTTTTTGGTGACTCACTCTGCTTGAGTGAGGTGCGCATTATACGCTGGAAGATTTTGATGTCAACACTTTTTGAAAATTTATTTTCTGAAGCGCATCTTCTAAACTCCCGTCTTTACTGGCCTATATAGGTAGTAGAGACTTACTTAAGGAGGTAAACCGTTTTGCTTTCCTCCCGAAGCGGATGCGCATTTTAGGGATCTGAGCGCTCACGTCAACAACTATTTTAAAAAAAGTGTCATATTTGGTTTGTTCGTTCAAAATACCGCCGATGCGGTGATAATCCACACAAATCAACCTGTACATTTTCGATTTACACCGCTGCCACTATGTTAAAATTAGAACCATAGGGTTCTCACTCATTTGAAAATCACTATGATTATGCTCTTTTACTTTTAACGAATAACGAATAACGAATAACGAAAAGGTAATACTGTGACACTACGCGAATATAAGTCTATTACTCCTACCCTTGGTGAAAACACCTATATAGATACGTCTTCGGTGATCGTAGGTGATGTTTATCTAGATGATGATAGTAGTATCTGGCCATTGGTGGCCGCACGCGGCGATGTAAATGTAATACGCATCGGTAAGCGAACCAACGTACAGGATGGCACTGTATTACACGTTAGTCGCCCGACATCGACAAACCCAGACGGCTATCCGCTTATTATTGGTGATGATGTAACAGTGGGTCATAAATGTATGTTGCATGGATGTCAGCTAGGTAACCGTATTTTGGTTGGTATGGGCGCTATCATTATGGATGGTGTGGTAGTAGAAGATGACGTGTTTATCGGTGCAGGTACCTTAGTACCGCCAAATAAGCGGTTAGAAAGTGGTTTTCTTTATGTAGGAAACCCGATGCAAAAGAAGAGAACGCTTAGTGACACAGAGATGGCTTTCTTAAAACAGTCCGCTGTTAACTATGTTTTACTAAAAGATGACTACCTGAAGTAAAGTAACAGCATCCATAGTTGGATGCTGTCTCTAAAATTTATTGATCTTCGACTTCACCAATATCGGGATCGGTTATATCGGTTACCGTTATAATTCCGCGTCGAAGATTCCAAGATAATCCAAGATTGAGTCCAGCGAGCCAATTACTCAAGCCGACTTGGTTGCTACCATTATATGCATAGGTATTTCCAAGAACAGCTTCAAGATTAGGTACGCCATTTTCTATTGGTATTTCAAGCACAACGACGCCATCATCAATAATTGAAATTGCTGTAACCTCTGCTGTCACTCCTTTCGCGCCATTGTAGGTCAAGCTCACAGCGACAGTGAGATAGTTGTCACCTTTTAAATATACTGTTGCTTGATTTGACGAAGACTGCGATATTGATACCGAGGCAGAAATTGCACCGGTTAGTGCCTTTGAAATTTGAGCTTGTAACATCGTTGACAAATTAACGGTTACATCTACTTTTCTAAGTTCAGCAGCTCTTTGAAGTTTAGATGAGATTGCACTATTTATTTGGTAGATAGACTGACCCAACTCAGAGAGACTCTGAGAGCCGCTCCACACATCACTCAGTATGTATACTGGTCTCCCGTTGACGACGCTTAATTCCATAGATACTTCGCCAAGTACACTACCAAGTGGATCAGTACTAAACCCTATAAATTCCGCAGCAGCTATTGTAACCTCATCTGGCAGCGTAGATAATTTTCGCGCTCCAATAGCATACATTCCGGGGAATTCAAGACCACCAGCATCTACAACAGTCACCTCATAATGATAACTCTTACCTTTGAAGACATCTAACACGATTACATCGGCAGGCTCACCTTTTGCTACACTAATAGCATGACTTCTCAAAGCAGAATCTGAACAGGATGAAACACTTTCACAAACTGTCACTGTTGTTGAAGCAAGAGAATTACCCGAGCTCACTAAAAGACCAGCGGTTAGAAAAAAGGAGGGGATTAACTTCATAACTTCCTTGTTTAAACGTTTTTTATAAACTCATAATGACTAATGAAAGAAGGCAAAATAAATAATACGCTCACCATCACTGAAAAAAGTTATCAAATTCGGGGGGGGGGAGTAAGTTAAATTTGCTTAAACTATTCAACCGCTTTTTTTAAATATTCGATGACGTGTTTGGTATGAGGGCGTTTTCCCGTCCATATATAAAACGCTTCGGCCGCTTGCTCGACCAGCATGCCTAAGCCATCTATTTGCGTTTCAACACCTAGCGTAGCCGCATCTCGCATAAAGCGCGTAGGGGAGTTTTTATAAACCATGTCGTAAACCACGTCACAGTTATCTAAAACACCGTCTTGCAAACTACACGGTAATTCGTTATTCAAGCTGGCGGCAGTTGAGTTAATAATGATGTGGGGCTTAACCGTTGCTATGTCAGCAAGCGACACCACATGCACTTTAGCGTTTGAAGCAGCATTGGCCACTTCTTCTGCTTTCGCTTTCGTTCTATTTGCTATAGTCAGTGAAGCAGCCCCTGCTTCTAATAACGGAGAAATCACACCACGCGCTGCACCGCCGGCTCCGATAAGCAACACGTGCCTGCCGTTTATCTCAACACCGCTATTTAGTAAATCGTTTACCAGCCCGATACCATCTGTGTTGTATCCAAGCACGTCACCGTTATCACCTTTCATTAGTGTATTAACAGCCTGCGCATCTTTAGCAGCTTGGTCATCAACTTTTGCTAGGTTAAATGCATCAAGCTTAAACGGCATGGTGACGTTGCAACCCACCGCGTCTTTCTGCGCTAAAAACACGTTTGCTGCATCAATGAAACCATCTTCTGGCGCAAGTATCTTCTCATAAGAAATACTCTCTCCAACTTGATCAGCAAACATTTTATGAATAGTTGGTGATAAACTCTGGGCAATAGGATTTCCGAATACAGCGAATTTTTTCATGGGAATACGAAACTTCTTTAAATCGAAACGAATAAGCGACAATAAGGTCGATCAGACTACACCATATTTTCGAATAGGTGGAGAAGAGAAAGTGCGAGAATTATCGAATCGTTTTTATGACATTATGGAAACCGATAGTGTTGCAGACGAACTTTATGCGATGCACCCTCAGCCGCTTACTCGCATTCGTCACGTGTTCTTTTTATATTTAAGCTTGTGGCTGGGTGGACCTGATAACTATCAACGGGAGTTTGGCCACCCGCGTTTACGCGCTAGACATTTGCCTTTTACCGTTACACCAGAACTGAAAGCGCAGTGGATGTACTGTATGCGTAAAGCCATGCATCAAACCGTTGATGATTTTACGTTGGCACAGCAATTACTTTCGTCGCTAGACCAACTAGCTGAACACATGGTGAACACAAAATAAAAACGCGCCGGTGATTTAGGCGCGTTTATCATATATGTAGTGTTAACTTACAAGCAGCTTAGTAGGTGTAGCCAATAGAGAGTGTATATACCCATGGGTCTATTTCGATGCTGTTAACGCTGCCGCTTGCTTCACCCACGTTAAACGACGCTTCTGTATCTATATCAATAAACCGCACAGACGCATTAACGTGCCAGTCTGTATCAATTTTATAATCCATACCTACTTGTGCAGATAAACCAAAAGAGTTATCGAGCGATAAATTACTGAGGCCAGCCTCTTTGTTAGCAGACGTAAATTCTTCATCAAAGATAAACGTATAGTTAATCCCTGCACCAATATATGGCTGGAAGGCTGAACTTGCATCGTTAAAGTAGTAGTTTGCAGTTAATGTCGGCGGCAAATGCGTTACTTCACCAAGCTTAGTGCCAGTATCTAATGGGTCGTTTACTGAAAAATTAACATCATGCTTAAACGGCGTTGCGGCAAGTAATTCAATATTGATATTGTCGGTAACAAAGTAAGCAACGTTAATCCCTAACTGGGTATTACTATCAATAGTAAGCGCGACACCTAAATCATTCCCACCTGCAATAATGTTAGACGTAGATTCGTCAGGGGTAACTGTTGTGAAACCGCCACGGACAATGATGTCGCCCTGCTGGTGTGCTGTCGCGAATGGCGCTGCTAGTGCAAGAGAAAGGCAAAGTGCTGAGAGTGCTTGTTTACGCATAGTGTGTCTCTTCTGTGTTTAAATAAGATGACGTCACTGTAATACGTTTACGAATAATTCTATTGATCCAGCGCAAAGGTCATTTGCACTGGGGAATCCAATAGGATAGAGGGTTGATATGGATCAAGATTACGGGCTGCAAAGGCATTGCAGCCCAACACATTACCAGTCGGTTGGCTTCAGCCAATCAATAAGTTTTGCCTCTGCGCTACCTGGCGCAGGAGTATAACAATACTCCCATCGGGCTAGTGGTGGCATCGACATTAATATCGATTCGGTTCTACCACCGGTTTGAAGCCCAAATAAGGTGCCTCGGTCAAAAACAAGATTAAACTCAACATAACGTCCACGACGATATAATTGAAAGTCTCGCTCGCGCTCAGTAAACGCCATCGCTTTTCTGCGTTCGACAATGGGAATATAAGCATCTAGGTAACCGTTACCGACCGCTTGCATAAAAGCAAATGACTGCTCAAAACCAAGTTCGTTTAGGTCGTCAAAGAATAACCCGCCTACGCCTCGCGTTTCGTCGCGGTGCTTAAGATAAAAATACTCGTCACACCAGGCTTTGTATTTTGGATATACATTCTCGCCAAACGGAGCGCATAGTTTCTTAGCCGTATCATGCCAATGCATCACATCGTCTTTAAACGGATAAAATGGCGTTAAGTCGAAGCCGCCACCAAACCACCAAATAGGCGCTTCACCTTCTTTCTCCGCAATAAAGAAACGTACATTAGCATGAGAAGTAGGAATATAGGGGTTGTGTGGATGGATAACCAATGACACACCCATTGCCTGAAAGTTTCTACCTGCAAGCTCTGGGCGATTGGCCGTCGCTGACGCAGGCATTTGGCTGCCAAAAACGTGCGAGAAATTCACCCCACCTTGTTCAATAACGGCGCCGTTTTTGATAACGCGAGAGCGGCCACCACCACCTTCTTCACGTACCCAAGAATCTTCAACAAACTGCCCTTTGCCATCAGCTAATTCTAACGTTTGACAGATGTTGTCTTGTAAGCCGAGCAAATAGCTTTTTACTAACGCTATAACTTCAGCAGCATTTTTGCCATCTAATTGTAACGACTGAGTCATGCGCGTATTACCTCTCCAGTATCGCCGTCTCTAATAATACTCGGTTTGTCTAACCCTCCGATATCACCCTCGACATACACTACGGAATCAGCAAACACCGTTTTAGCTTCATCAATGCTGCGTGTCGGAGGCTCACCCGCTAAGTTTGCACTGGTAGAAACAATCGGCCTACCGAGTTTTTCACATAACGCTTTAGCGACAGGATGATTAGTGACCCTAACTGCTATTTTCGGATGAGAGCCCGATAACCAGGCAGGTGTATTTTTCGATTTAGGCAGCAACCATGTATTAGGCCCAGGCCAACTGGAAAAGATATCAGTACGCTTATGTTGTAGTACTGCGTCATCATTTACATAGGGTAAAAGCTGAGAATAATTGGCTGCAATCAGGATTACCCCTTTCTCAATAGATCTTTGTTTTATCTCTAATAGCTTGCGCACTGCAGCTTCATTATCAGGATCGCACCCTATGCCCATTACCGCCTCGGTGGGATACACCAGTAGCTCGCCATTTTCAAACGCGCTGATAATTGGATCAACGTTATCTTCTCGCCCTTCATGAGCGTTATTTGTGGTGTTCATTTTAGTACGTTAACTCTCGTTTACTCGCAATACCCGCATAAAGGTTGAGGGCAGCATGCGCGTCCTTTTCTATCAATCATGACAGCCCACCCGCATTCTGGGCAGCTTTTATTTATTGGCGTGAAATTTAACACATAACGACATTGGGGATAGTGATTGCACGCAAAAAACTGTTTACCGTATTTATTTGTGCGTGAAATAAGCTGCCCTTTTTCACACTTTGGGCAAACGACATGCGTGTCTTCTTGCTGTTTTATGGGCTCAATATGGTGGCACGTGGGGAAATTGGTACAGCCAACAAACATACCAAACCGACCTTTCTTAATCGCTAACTCTTCATGGCACAATGGGCACGATGAACCGGATAACGTTTTAAGTAGTGTTGTTTGTTTGTCGTGTAATGGTTTACTAAAGTGGCAATCTGGGTAGCCAGTACAGCCAATAAATGGCCCTGACTTACTGTTTCTTATATGCAATGCCTTGCCACACTCTGGGCAATCCCCAAATGTGTCGTTCAACGCATGTTCATGTGCTGAAAATAATGAATGGTCTATTTTCGACATGATGGCTACAGCAATATCTGACGTGCTGCATTAATCAATGCAACACACCATCAGATTCGTCAAATAACAAATCTTCCATTTGCGCGTAAGCCTTTTCTTTGCCAGGTACATTAAATAGCACCATAAGCACTACCCACTTTAAATCTTCAAGACAGAATTCTGCTGAATCGATTTCCATGACACGGTCGATAACCATTTCGCGTGTCGACGCATCCAGCACAGCCACCTGCTCTAAGAACAAGAGAAAACCGCGACACTCTACATCGAGACGCATTTGCTCGTCGTGGGTGTAGATACGACTAAGGCTGGTATTAATCCCTTTACAGAAATACGGCTTAATATCGGTTTCTTGTAGCGCGGCTAACTTTTCAAGCCACGCAAGTGCCTTGTATATTTCATCATGATGAAAACCTGCACGCACAAGCTCTTCGGTTAACTCATCTTGGTCAACACGAATTTCTGTTTCACTGTGAATGAAATTTTCAAACAGATACATGAGGATGTCGAACATATTATTTACCCCTCAATTTAACGTAACCGCCAGGGACAGCAGTTACCAAACCACGCAACTCATACTCTAATAACACTGCCATTACCTGGTTCACAGGAGTGGCGCTGCGTTGGGCTATAACATCAATAGCAGTGATGTCGTAATCCACACTATCTAATAATGTATCGGTTGCCAAGTTATTCACTTCACTTTTTTTGCTATCGGTATCAGCCTTAGTCATAAAAGGTAATGGCTGCACCGCAATTTCATCAATAATGTCATCGACGTTAGTTATCAGTTTAGCACCTTGCTGGATTAACCAGTGACAACCTTCAGAATGCGTATTAAAAATACTACTTGGTACTGCAAATACTTCTCTCCCTATATTTGCGGCCAAATTCGCTGTTATCAAGGTGCCACTCTTAATTTTTGCCTCAACCACCACGGTTCCAAGGGTTAACGCGGCAATAATTCGATTACGTCGAGGGAAATGCCATGCTCTTGCAGACACGCCAGGAAAAAACTCGGTCATACAAGCCCCTCCTCGCTCGGTTATTTGCGCATGTAATTGCAAATTCTTGGGCGGGTAAACGTTATCAGGCCCGGTACCCGTGATAGCAATCGTACTCGCCGTTTCGCCAAGTGCGCCGTGATGTGCACTTGCATCGATACCCATTGCCATACCACTGACTACCGTTACTCCCTGCTGCGCCAGTTGCATTGATAGCATATGCGCAATTTGTTTACCTTGATGACTAGCCCTACGGCTTCCAACGATGGCGACGGAAGGGTTAACCAGCAATTGATGATGGCCCACAATGAATAACACCAAAGGCGGATTATCTAATGCGAGCAAGTGTTTAGGGTAAGTGTCGCAGGCATAACTCACAATATGGTGATTGTCGCTGACCTCCCACCATAAAATAGCGTCTGTTACACGCGCCTTCGATATCTTTTTAACGAGCGGCTTATACTCAGGTAAATCGTTTATCTTAAGGTCATCGCTAACGATGTCCTCCGGTTTACAATCATAAGCGTTGAGTAATGCTAGCCATTTCCCGGTTGGCACGTCTACCGCAGAGGCGAGGGTTAACCACGCACGTTGTGATGAAGATAATGTAGGTTGATGCATAGCCGCTCCTTGGATAAAGCGGCTATCGTTATGCTATGGATTGGCTACAATAAAACCGCGTTTTACGTTTTTACTCGCACGAGTAATGATGGCAAAACTCGCCTTTTCGAACGTTTTAAAAACAATAATTTCGCCCATCTTAAGTGCCGGTTGCTCAATAACGTCAGCAAAGAAATCACTTCCTGTCGATGCACCAGGCTCATTAACATAACGAGGGGTATCATCGTCGATAATACCTGGGCCTTGTGCGTACAAGCCCATCACGGTACCGGGGTTAACGTCTGCACTGCCTATATCAATAACAACAACATCATATTTACCGAGTAAATCATGATCGTGCAGGTCACTTATCACCGCCCCGCGTTGCGTTGTTGCGGGTTGTAAAATAAGGTCTTCGTGTGGTGATGTTGGCTCGCTCAGTACTCGATCACCGCGACGCGCTTCTTGATTAGCATCGGTTAACGCCAATAGTGTAGAACGGGGCATTTTTGCGTCCTGCACCATTTTGGCATCGGCAACGTGCACGACCTGAACACCCAGCACATTGTCGCTTAGGTCTTTTAGTGTAGAGAGCTTACGAATTATACGTAACTGATCAGTGGACGTGTTTTGATGTTGCGTTAGTACTAAATCTTCACTTACAAAACGTACGTTGGCATCATCGTTGCCCAATAAATGCGGTAAGTTCTCGTAACGTGTCGACGCCATTAATTCGTGATTATTTATATATGGGGCAAGCATCGACCACGGTAAAGTGTCAATTGGTGATGATTTCACACGACGGGTTGAATCAGGGGAAAGAACCAGCGTTTGCTTATCGCGCTGAACGGTAATGACCGGCTCGCCATCTATATACCTAACAATAAGAACATCGCCTGGGTAAATAAGATGCGGATTATCGATTTGCGTATTGTTTCGCCACAATTCAGGCCACAGCCAAGGCTTGTCGAGGAAGAGCTTTGCAATATCCCACAGCGTATCGCCCTTACTCACCGTGTAGGTTTGTGGCGCCCCCTCTTTAAGTTGCAATGCTAGTGCAGGCAACGAGAAGAATGTCGCCACAAGCAGTACTATCGTTAGGCACTTTTGTTTTAATAGATTTTTCAAATTAACCACCCGCAAATTTTTTACTGCTATTCACTGTTGAATTTTCAGACAATACTATTATATCGGCAATATGCCCTAATAGTGTGGACCAATACAAAAAACTGCACGAAATAACACTATATACGTTAGAATAGTAACTTAATAAGCACTGTAAAGTGTGCTGACTATCAGATCGTATATGAATTTATACTGCGAAAAGGTGAAGTAAGCGAGACATGGCAATTTTAGACGTATTAAGTTTTCCTGATGAGCGTCTTCGCACCGTTGCAAAACCGGTGGAAGAAGTAAATGACGAAATCAAACAACTTGTTTCGGACATGTTCGAAACGATGAAAGATGAAAACGGCATCGGTTTAGCGGCAACGCAAGTTAACCGTCATGTACAAGTTGTCGTGATGGACGTTTCCGAAGAGCAAAACGAACCGCGCGTATTCATCAACCCCGTAATTACCCACAAAGACGGAACCACGATTAGCGAAGAAGGTTGCTTATCGGTTCCAGGTAATTACGCCAAAGTTGAACGTGCTGAAGCCATTACGGTAAAAGCCTTAAATGAAAAAGGTGAAACGTTTGAGTTAGAAGCCGATGGGCTGCTTGCCATTTGTGTTCAACACGAGCTTGATCATTTAAAAGGTAAACTATTTATTGATTACCTGTCTCCGCTTAAGCGTCAGCGTATACGCAAAAAGCTAGAGAAAGAAGCTCGTCTGTCTACTCGCGCCTGAGGTAAGTTTTGACCAAATCACTTCGAGTTATTTTTGCGGGTACACCCGACTTTGCAGCAAAGCACCTTCACGCACTATTAGCATCACAACACGAGGTGATTGCTGTTTATACTCAGCCTGACCGCCCTGCGGGAAGGGGAAAAAAGCTGACACCAAGTGCAGTGAAGACCTTAGCGTTAGAACATGACATAGCGGTACATCAACCTTCGTCTTTAAAAGATGAAGACGCCCAACAAGTTTTAGCGGCTCACAGCGCTGACGTGATGGTTGTTGTTGCTTATGGTTTATTGTTACCCAAAGCCGTGCTGGAAATGCCGCGCTTGGGATGTATAAACGTGCATGGCTCTATTTTGCCGCGATGGCGTGGTGCGGCACCGATTCAACGGTCTATTTGGGCAGGCGATGCTGAAACAGGCGTAACCATTATGCAAATGGATGAAGGCTTAGATACCGGCGATATGCTTCATATCGATAGCCTACCTATCCAAAGTAGTGACACAAGCGCCACACTGTATGACAAGTTAGCAGAGCGAGGCCCTGTCTCGCTTATTCATGTTTTAGATAACATCGACACCATTTCTCCTGAAAAGCAAGATGATGCAGTTGCTACCTACGCCAAAAAGCTTTCAAAAGAAGAAGCACTTATTGATTGGCACAGTGATGCTGAACAAATAGAGCGCAATATTCGTGCGTTTAACCCATGGCCTGTCGCGTGGATGAAGGTGAATGATCAGAATATAAAAGTATGGTCAGCGGAAGTCGTTAAAGACGTACCAGCACAACACTCGCCAGGGACAATAATTCAAGCCGACAAAAACGGTATTGTGATTGCTACAGGCACAACCGCATTACGTATTTTGAGCCTTCAGATACCAGGTAAAAAAGCGATGTCAGCAGCAGACGTCGTGAATGCACGTAAAGCATGGTTTGAACCCGGCATCAACCTCTCCATTTCGGAATAATAGTGAAACCAACCCCCTTACCTAAACAAAAAAACCTGCGTGCCGATTGTGCGTGGGTGATTTATCAAATTTTAGAGCACGGAAAGTCTTCTAGAGAAATATTAGACAAAGTACAGCGCCGTCATCCACCAAAAGATAACGCGTGGATCCAAGAGATGTCGTTAGGCGTCATGCGAAAATTGCCCATACTGCAAACTTGGCTACGCTCGCTGCTCGACAAGCCTCTTAAAGGAAATAAAAAAATTATTGAGCACCTTATTCTTTTAGGGCTCTATCAATTGGCATTTTCTCGCGTTAGTAAGCATGCTGCCGTTGGCGAAACAGTTAGTGCAGCTTCCTATTTAGGGGCACCCGCACTGAAAGGTTTAGTTAATGCCGTATTGCGTAATTTTCAGCGCGATGATATCGCAGCAAAGCCCATTGATGATGAAATTATCGCGAGTGGTTTACCAAAGTGGTTATACAAATCAATTGCTGAGGCTTACAGCGATAATATCAAGCAGGTTGTTGATGCCACTAATGGCATGGCACCCATTTGGCTTCGTGTTAACGCTCAACAAACCTCGAAAGCCGCTTTCATTGCTAAACTTGATGACGCTAATATCGGGTACACGTTAAGCGATGCGCACAACGACGCGATTATTCTTGAAGGCCGTTCAGATATTACTAGCCTGCCTGGTTTTGATGAAGGTCACTTCGCCGTTCAGGATGGTGCTGCACAATTAGCGGCTTATTATCTTGATGCTCAGCCAAACGAACGGGTATTGGATTGTTGTGCAGCACCGGGAGGAAAAACGGGCCATATCATGGAACGAACGCCCTCTGTGTCATACTGCTTAGCGCTAGATGCTGATGCAAAGCGTTTAACGCGTGTTGAAGAGAACATGACACGGTTAAAGCACACTGTAGATATTAAGCAAGGTGATGCCGCTAGCACTGACGGTTGGTGGGATGGTGAAATGTTTGACCGTATTCTACTTGATGCGCCTTGTTCGGCCACCGGCGTAATTAGGCGCCACCCAGACATACGTTGGTTACGCAAATCTAGCGATATCGATACCTTGGTGGCGTTACAAGGAAAGATTTTACGGAACCTATGGAAAACGTTGAAGCCTGGCGGCACGCTGCTATATGCCACGTGTTCAATATTACCTAAAGAAAATAGCGCTCAGATCCGCGCTTTCTTGGAAAGTGAGCCTAGCGCACACCTTAGTACCATTGTTGAAAGTGAAACCACGACGACACCTGGAAGACAGATATTGCCGGGCGAACAACAAATGGATGGTTTCTACTATGCGAGACTGGTAAAGTCTTCTGGCGAATAAAAGCAATAAGGCAATGTTACAACGATGAAAATCATCATTTTGGGGGCGGGACAAGTTGGCGGCACCTTAGCCGAAAACTTAGTAGGCGAAAAGAACGAAATTACGGTTATCGATTCTGATCCAGCCATTTTGCGTAACCTTCAAGACAGGCTCGACCTTCAAGTTGTCACTGGGGTGGGATCTCACCCTGATGTTCTTAAAAAAGCGGGCGCAGAAGACGCTGACATGCTTATCGCAGTTACAAACAGCGATGAAAGTAACATGCTGGCCTGTCAGGTTGCGTTTAGTTTATTTAAAACACCCACAAAAATTGCCCGCGTTCGTTCTGAACAATACATTATTTACCAAGAACAGTTATACAAACAGCAAGACATTCCCGTTGACCATATTATTGCGCCAGAACAATTAGTTACCAAGGCAATCAAACGCCTGATTGATTATCCCGGCGCATTGCAGGTGGTAGAATTTGCCGATGGTAAAGCTAGCTTGGTTGCGGTTAAGGCATATTACGGCGGGCTATTGGTCGGTCACGCTCTATCGGCATTAAAAGACCATATGCCTAATGTAGAAACCCGTGTAGCCGCGATATACCGTCGTGGACGCCCTATCCGACCGCTTGGCACCACAGTAATAGAAGCTGATGATGAGGTTTTCTTCATTGCAGCAACTAAGCATATACGTGCCGTCATGAGCGAGCTTCAAAAGCTTGAGTCTAGCTATAAACGCATAATGATCGCCGGAGGGGGGTTAATCGGCGCCGGTCTCGCGAAGAAGCTTGAACATAATCATAATGTGAAATTGATTGAGTTCAGCAATGAACGGGCAAAGTACCTATCCGCCCATTTAGACAAGACCATTGTGTTTTGTGGTGACGCTTCTGACCCCGAGTTGCTAAGCGAAGAGAATGTAGAACAAGTCGATGCATTTATTGCGGTGACCAACGACGATGAAGCCAATATTATGTCGGCCATGTTAGCAAAGCGTATGGGCGCGCAAAAAGCCATGGTACTTATTCAACGCAGCGCTTATGTAGACTTAGTTCAAGGCGGTGAAATTGATATTGCATTTTCTCCTCAGCAGGCCACTATCTCAGCACTGTTAACGCATGTACGTCGAGGCGACATAGTTAACGTTTATAGTCTACGAAGAGGGGCTGCGGAAGCGATTGAAGCCATCGCACATGGTGATGAGAACACGTCAAAGGTGGTAGGTAAACAAATTGGCGATATTAAACTACCGCCAGGCACAACCATAGGCGCAATAGTACGGGATGAACAGGTTATCATTGCGCATAGCGATACTAAAATAGCCCCGAACGACCATATTATCTTGTTCTTAGTCGACAAAAAATACATAGGCGATGTAGAAAAGCTCTTCCAACCTAGTGCGTTTTTCTTTGGCTAATCGTTTTTCACGTGCGACCGTTAAGCTATCAGTCGCGCGTTAGAGTATTGTTGGCAGTAAGAGTCCTGTCTTAACTACGCCAAAAGGTAGGCGAGAACAGGACCAACAGTGAAAACACTTCAAGACGGCCAAACACCATTGCAATCACTAATATCCACTTTCCTGCATCCGTTACGCTGGCGTAATTTGCCGCCACGCTGCCAAGACCTGGCCCTAAATTATTCAGCATGGCTGCGGTAGCAGTAAACGCACTTAAATTATCTAAACCTGTGGCAATTAGGCCAATCATGATGATGACAAAGACCACCGCATAGGCGGAGAAAAAGCCCCACACTGCTTCTACAACCCTGTCGGGCATAGCGCGCTCACCAAGCTTTACCGAATACACCGCTTTAGGGTGAATAAGCCTATCTACTTCACGCTTCCCCTGAAGGAATAACAGGCACACCCGTACCACTTTTAATCCACCACCGGTAGAGCTTGCACACCCGCCGATAAAACTAGAAAAAATAAGAAGAATAGGTAAGAAGGTAGGCCATACCGAAAAGTCGGTAGTGGCAAAACCAGCCGTAGTACTGATTGATACCGCTTGGATCATGGCTTGGTCTAATGCCGTTTCTGCTGATGCATAAAAACCAGATAGCGTGAGTACAAAGAAGCAAATAGCAATGAGCGTAGCTTGAATAAAGAAAAACGCTTTAAACTCTGGGTCGCTGAAGTAGCCTTTAACCGATCGCGAACTTACCGCGGCATAATGGAGTGAGAAATTAAGTGCCGCAATTAACAAAAATACCGTACACACCACGTTCACCAACGGGCTATTAAAGTACCCTAAGCTAGCATCATGGGTAGAAAAACCGCCTATTGCGACCGTTGAGAAGGAGTGACATATAGCATCGAATACATCCATACCCGCTAACCAATATGACAAGGCACATGCAATGGTAATCGATAGATAGATATACCAAAGGTGCTTTGCCGTATCCGCTATACGCGGCGTCATTTTATTATCTTTTACTGGCCCTGGCGTTTCTGCACGATAAAGCTGCATGCCCCCAACGCCAAGTATTGGAAGAATAGCGACGGCGAGTACGATAATACCCATACCACCAAGCCACTGTAGCTGCTGGCGGTAAAACTGTACGGAGTGCGGCAGAAAGTCTATGCCTTCAATCACCGTAGCCCCCGTCGTCGTTAAACCTGAAAACGACTCAAAAAAGGCGTCTGTTACTGTCATACTCGGTTGTTCTAGCAAAATAAGCGGTATGGCACCTACGCTTGCTAGCACAGACCAAAACAAAGCAACGATAAGAAAGCCTTCACGTGCTCGTAAATCGGCTTTTTGTTGGCGGTTTGGGTACCACAACGCCATGCCGCCGATAACGCAAAAGATAAACGCAAGCGTAAACGGTAAACCGCTTCCATCTTGGTATATAAGAGAAACAATGGCGGGCGGGATCATCGTTACGCTAAATAGCGCGATAAGAAGCCCAAGAATACGTACAATCGCACGGTAGTGCATGTGGTTTAATGCCTTTTAATTATTACGCTACCTTTCTCAAGGCCGTGCTTTTATTCAGCAGATAGTGTGAATTATAGGGTGATAATAGCAGCGGAGAAAACCTTTGTTTCCTCCACTATTATATTTATTTCATTGATAGTACGACTTGTACCATTTTACTCAAGCCCTTTTGTGCATCAACTATAGATTCAGCCAACATATATGCCGGTGTGGTAACCACTTTGTGTTCGTTATCAATAACGACATCATCAACAGCACAGTCAACATGACTTGCGCCTATTTCGTTAAGCGCCGATGCGGTTTCTTTGTCGTTACCAATAGTAAGATGAACCCCCTCTCCATAGACATGCGCAGCGATTACTGGTGCGATACATGCGTATGCAGCGGGTTTTCTTAACGCAGCAAATTGTTGGCATAGTGCTAACACCGAATCATTCACGGTACTGTGCGCACCGTTAGTGGCAAAGTTACATAAATTTTTTGCCGCTCCAAACCCACCGGGTAATACAAGAGCATCGAATTGCTCTGGGTCACATTCTGTTAGCGGCTTAACATCTCCTCTTGCGATACGTGCCGACTCGACTAATACATTTCGTGATGAGGTGTCGTCAACCTCACCTGTTAAGTGATTTACCACGTGCATCTGCTCAACATCGGGGGCAAAACAAGTATATGATGCGCCCTGTTGCTCTATGGCTAATAACGTTAATACCGCTTCATGAATTTCCGACCCATCGAATACACCGCTACCACTTAAAATAACCGCTACGTTTTTCATTATTGCTCCTAGCCCTTATAACAACTGACTTATTCTATTTTTGGCTATAAAACAGTCAACCGTTTACAAAAAATTCTTAATAACCTTTGTTGGATTACTAATTTCTTATGCTACATTACTCGACCAGCTTGGTTAAGCCAAAATAATAAACGCACCAAGTTATCCACATTAAACGGAATGATACATTACAGGATTGTAGTTTTTATCTCTCATTATCATCCCCTTATTTTTATTGCCCCAGAAGCTGATCTTTAACTTGACAAGGATCGGCATCGTTGTCGTGCCCAGCGCTTTAGATCACAAAGTTATCCACAGATGATCCACCCGCAATAATTTCTTGCTCCTATGGCGATCAATGGCAGCCTGTGGCATCCTTGCGCCATATTCTATGCTAGGTAAAAAACATCAATGACCGATTCAAAAAAGCCTCCATTTATTCTTGTAGACGGATCGTCTTATCTATTCAGAGCCTTCCATGGGCTGCCACCGCTTACAAACTCTAAAGGGCAAGATACAGGTGCGATTTACGGCGTAGTTAATATGCTTAAAAGTTTGATCAAACAATACAATCCCACTCACATGGCAGTGATCTTTGATGCGAAGGGTAAAACGTTTCGCGATGATATTTATAAAGAGTACAAGGCAAACCGCCCTCCCATGCCTGACGAGTTGAGAAGCCAAATAGCACCACTTCATACCATCGTAAAAGCAATGGGCTTGCCGGTGATTGTTGAGTCTGGTGTTGAGGCAGACGATGTAATAGGTACACTGGCCAAGCACGCTACCGAAAAAGGGATAGAAACCTTAATAAGTACCGGTGATAAAGACATGGCACAGTTGGTCAACGAGCATGTAACACTCATTAATACCATGACAAACCAGTTAATGGATGTTGAAGGGGTAAAAACCAAGTTCGGTATTCCTCCAGAACTTATTATCGACTTTTTGGCATTAAAAGGTGACAAGGTAGATAACATTCCAGGCGTTCCAGGTGTTGGCGATAAAAGTGCCCAAGCATTGCTAAATGGTATCGGCGGTATTGAAGACATTTACAACAATCTTGATAACATTGCTGAACTATCGTTTCGTGGAAGCAAAACGATGGCGGCTAAAATGCAGGAATATGAAGAGCAAGCTCGCCTTTCTTATACGCTGGCAACAATCAGTGTGGACCTTGATTTAGACTATGACGTTGAAAACTTACGTTACACCTCACAAGATAATGAGCAACTCAAGGCGTTATTTGCTGAATATGAGTTTAAGCGCTGGCATAGCGAAGTAAGTGCACTTGCTAGCGGCGATGTTGAGCAAACCACAAGCCATTCAGATAGCGAAGAGATCACGAGTGAAGACGTCTCAAGCGATATTGATACCAGTAACTATGACGTGGTGTACACAGAGGAAGCATTTGAAGCATGGGTAGAAAAGCTTAGTAATGCCGAACTATTCGCGTTTGATACTGAAACAACAAGTCTTAATTACATGAATGCGGAAATTGTCGGCGTTTCTTTTTGTATTGAACCCGGGCTTGCCGCCTACGTGCCTGTTGCTCATGATTATGTAGACGCTCCTACTCAACTCGACCGTGATTATGTGCTTGGAAAATTGAAGCCCTTACTAGAGTCGGCAAGTCATAGTAAAGTGGGTCAGCATATTAAGTACGACAAAAACGTACTTGCAAACTATGACATCACGCTTAACGGCATTGGTTTTGACACTATGCTTGAAAGCTATGTCCTTAATAGTACTGCGCAGCGCCATGATATGGACTCGTTAGCATTAGCTTACCTAGGCCACAAGACTATTCATTTTGAAGAGATTGCTGGTAAAGGTGCTAAGCAACTTACCTTCAATCAAATTCCCCTTGAACAAGCAGGTCCTTATGCCGCTGAGGACGCAGACATAACACTTCGTCTTCACCATGTTATTTGGGAGAAGTTAAGCCAGATACCTGAATTAAAACGTTTGTTGGTTGATGTAGAAGTGCCACTTGCTTGCGTATTAGCAAGAATGGAACAACAAGGCGTATTAATTGATAGCCAACAATTACGTCAGCAAAGCCAAGATTTAGCGATTCGTATCGGTGAACTTGAAAAAGAAGTTCACGAAGAAGCCGGTGAAACCTTTAATTTGGGTTCGACGAAACAGCTACAACATATCCTTTTTGAAAAGATGGAGCTGCCTGTTATTAAGAAAACCCCTAAGGGAGCGCCATCTACTTCCGAAGAAGTGCTGCAAGAACTCGCACTTGATTACCCATTACCGAAAAAGATAATGGAATATCGGGGATTAACTAAGTTAAAAAATACCTACACCGATAAGCTGCCAAAGATGATAAACCACCGAACCGGCAGAGTGCATACTTCTTATCACCAAGCGGTAACTGCAACCGGACGTTTGTCATCAACCGACCCTAATTTGCAAAACATCCCGATCCGTAATGAAGAAGGCCGTCGCGTCAGACAGGCATTTGTTCCTCGGGATGGTTACAAGATTGTCGCTGCCGATTATTCACAAATAGAACTTAGAATTATGGCGCATCTCTCTGGTGACGAAGGCCTGTTAAATGCCTTTGCCCATGGCAAAGATATTCATAAGGCAACGGCTGCAGAGGTATTTGGTGTTTCCCTTGATGATGTTACTACTGAGCAAAGGCGTAGTGCGAAAGCCATTAATTTCGGACTTATCTATGGCATGAGTGCATTCGGTCTAGCGAAGCAATTAAACGTACCGCGTCATGAAGCACAAAAATACATGGACTTATATTTCGAACGTTACCCTGGAGTTTTGCACTACATGGACAGCACCCGAGAAGTCGCTAAAGAAAAAGGGTATGTAGAAACGGTATTTGGTCGACGCCTATATTTACCTGATATTAAAGCGAGCAACGGCGCTCGTCGTAAAGGTGCAGAGCGCGCAGCAATCAATGCGCCGATGCAAGGCACTGCGGCAGACATCATTAAAATGGCTATGCTTAAAGTCGATGATTGGATAACGTCTCTTGATACATCAGACGTGACGATGATGATGCAAGTACACGATGAATTAGTGTTTGAAATTAAAGAAGACAAATTAGAAGCCTATACCGACACCATCGTTTCACTGATGGAAAGTGCTGCAACGCTCGCCGTACCGCTTGTTGTAGAGGCGGGTGAAGGTGAAAACTGGGACCAAGCCCACTAAACAAGTAATTAGATTACGAGAAATGCGCTTTTTTATCTTATAAAACAGATTATAGCGTCTCATTTGGTAATTTAATTACAAAGCCAACTTGCCTTTTTATCACTATGTTGTAATATTGTGCGCGTAGGGTACAGAGGTGAGAAAGCTGTTTTCAAACCTTTGCTTTAACCCCGACAGATTTGTCGGGGTTTTTTTATGCCTAAAGAAAAGTGCGGTATAGAAGCAGCGAAAAAACACATAAAAATATAACGAACGCGCATTTAATTTGAACTTACCTTCAATGCCCTACTCTATATCTTTAGTTATTATGTGTTTTCCCTATATTGTGTTGGCCTCGCAAGTTGCGAGGCTTTTTTTATTCTTCTTCGTCTTGTGGCTTTTCCAAATCCAACCATTTATTCAACATGCCCTCTAATTCTGGTAATCCACTTCTGTTCAACGACGAAAATGTGTGAACAGTAACATCACCCATAAAAGCAAGAGCGGCTTCTCTAGCCATCAACAGCTGTGCTTTACGTTTTCCCGATTTTAATTTATCGGCCTTAGTTAACAGCGCAAGTACCGGTATTTTTGAATCAACAGCCCAGTGAATTAGGTCTTGGTCTAAGTCTTTAAACGGATGACGGATATCCATTAACACTACTAACCCTTTCAGCGATTTACGTTTCTGTAAATATTCCCCAAGCGCTTGCTGCCACTTTTGCTTCATTGCAATAGGCACTTTTGCGTAACCATACCCGGGTAAATCAACTAATCTTCTGTTCTCTTCAAGCTCGAAAACATTAATAAGTTGAGTACGACCAGGTGTTTTACTGGTTCTTGCTAAGTTTTTTTGACGCGTTAACGTATTTAACGCGCTAGACTTACCAGCGTTTGAACGCCCGGCAAATGCTACTTCAATTCCGGTATCGTCTTTCAAATGCCTAATATCTGGTGCACTTGTAAAGAATTTTGCTTTGGTGTAATACGACATCTAGACTTACCTCACATGCGTCATTACTTTATGTTTAAAGTCTTTTAATGATCTAAACCTAGTAAAAACCATAGTTTTATCATGGAATAGGTTTTTCTGACGCGTTAAATGTGTAAAATGAGCATGATATCACGTATATCACGCGAGCCGTTGGATCCATTTAAGAGATTTATTATGAAAAAACTGTGTTTGTTGGTATTTATGTCTTTAGGTTTATCAACTTCTGTTATGGCAGAAGGCGACGCCGAGGCTGGAAAAGCGAAATCTGCAGTATGTGCAGCATGTCATGGCCAAGATGGTAATAGCATGATAGATATGAACCCCAAGTTAGCGGGCCAACATGAAAAATATCTAGTTAAGCAGCTGATGGAGTTTAAGTTAGCGTCTGAAACTGGTGGCGAAGAAGGCCGTAATAATGCGGTAATGAACGGCATGGCCGCTCCCCTTTCTGAGCAAGACATGAAAGACTTAGCAGCTTACTTCTCAAGTCAGGATGCTAAACCAGGTGAAACTGCTGAACAGTACGTTGAAGCAGGTAGAGCACTGTACCAAGGTGGCGATGAGTCACGTGGCGTTACCGCTTGTATTGCGTGTCATGGCCCTAAAGGTAATGGCATGGGGCTAGCTGGATTTCCTGACATCAGTGGCCAGCACGCTACTTATACCGCTTCTCAGCTTAAATCTTTTCGTTCTGGCCAGCGCCACAACGATATGAACGGCATGATGCGCGATATTGCGATGAAATTAACCGATGAAGATATCGAGATTTTATCTCAC
Organism: Alteromonas sp. 4NH20-0056; assembly: GCF_057539655.1. Lineage (NCBI taxonomy): Bacteria > Pseudomonadati > Pseudomonadota > Gammaproteobacteria > Alteromonadales > Alteromonadaceae > Alteromonas > Alteromonas sp. 4NH20-0056. Next base: position 20,760 of record NZ_BAAJLS010000004.1, read on the forward strand.
TATATAGCCGGCTTACATTAATTTAAGACGCATAGATCACCTTTTGTTATTTTTTTGTAAACAATTAAGTTGTTTTTTGAAATTATTCGTGTAGTCTAACGGCTTAGTTTGTAGCAGAGCTTGTAAGTCTACGAACTGGATAACAAGAATAATAATAATAAAAAGCAACACGGAAGAAATCATAAAGTGCCAAGAAGGCCAAAAACAAAAAAATAGCGCTCTGCTAAAAAGAATAATAAGGGGAGTTCGCTAGGGAAGCTCGATTACACATAGATGTGTAAATAAAACGGGAGAGGTGTCATCTGACACTGATTAAATGTAAGGTGATGGTGAAAACCATCGCCTTTTTTTCTTTTTGAATCATGCAAAATTTATCAATAGCTTGCCCACTTTGTCACTCACAAGACACCAACTTTTATTTCGAAGATAAACGTCGACGATATCACCAGTGTGCTGACTGCGCTTTGGTTTTCGTGAGCCCTGAGTTTTTACCGACACTGATTGTAGAGCGCACTGAATACGACCTCCATGAAAACAGCGATGATGATGAAGGCTATCGCTCTTTTCTACAAAGGGCACTCTCACCACTTATTCCGCTAATCCAACCTAATGATAACGCACTCGACTTTGGTTGCGGACCATCGCCTGTGCTTGCCAACATGCTAAAAGCATCTGGGCTTTCGATGGTAGATACGTTTGATATTTTTTATAACCCCGATAAGCGAGTATTCGGCAAAAAGTACAGCATCATAACGTGCACAGAGGCGATAGAACATTTTCATACCCCATCGAGAGAGTGGAATTACTTTCTTTCGATGTTGAAGCCTGGTGGCGTGCTGGTGATAATGACTAAGCGGGTTATTGATAACACAGCCTTCGCCAGTTGGCACTATAAGAATGATAAAACCCATGTTTCCTTTTTTAGCGAAGCCACGTTTCGTTTTCTTAGTGAAAGAGACGGGTTTACCGTCGAATTTCCCAGCAATGATGTTGTATTGTTGAAGAAGCTTTAATCGTTTCGCGCTATAATAATCAACTATTCATTAATACAGATACCTATAAAATTTATGGCACGTTCAAAGAAGTCTCGTAAAGTTGGTTTAATTGGCGTCAGAAAAGACCCTGACTTTAAGCCTAGCGAGAATCGTAAAAATACTGACCCTCGCCCAAAGAAGCATAAGGGCAAACCTGCTGGCAGCAGGCACAATATTGACGAAAAAACGACAATGGGTTCGCGACGTCAAGAGAACAAAGATCCGCGACACGGCAGTAAGAAGCCAGTTCAATTGATAAAAGCGACACCAAGTATTGTTACGCCAGTACAAAAGAAAAAGTATGCTACACCCGCTGAAGAGCTTGCAGCATTAGAAGCCGACCAAAGGTTAACCTCGTTGCTTGATAAGTTAGATAACGACCAAGCACTAACGAGAGAACAACAAGCCTATGTTGACGAGAAAATGGCGCGACATCGTATTCTTTGTGATCTTCTAGGCATAGTTGACGAAGATGATGAAGAAGATGAAAGCGATCCGTTCGATGATTTAGACGCTATTGATATAGACGACTTTAAACATTAAACCGGACCCTTTTTTACATGCTTTCGATAATACTGATTTTTGCAGCCTTACTGATTATTTTAGTATTGGGCTTTTACGCTGGCCGTTTGTTGTTTCAGCTTAAAACACAAAATGCGCGACAAGCAGCGGTGAGAGAGAAACGGGTTTTTACCATAACTGAAAGTGTTTACGTGATTGCTAAAGCCATGGAGCAACAGCAATGCGACCTTTCAGAGGGGGTTATTCGTATCGTAAATCTTCTCGCTGCGCTTCCACTTGCATCACCACCAAATTTCAAAGCTGAGTACCCAAGTATTCATGCGTTGTTTGTGGATATAAGCGGTTTCGCGATACTTGATGCAAGAAAGGAATTATCAAAGTTAGAGCGCAGAAAACAAGACCTCGCAAGAGAGCAAATAGAATCAGAGTATGAGTCTAACGTCCTAAGCGAGCTGCCAAAGTTAAAGCGCTATTGTGAATCATTGATGGCATAGTGAATAAAAGAGAAAAATATAAGGCCACAGTAGAGTGGCCTTTTTTATGTATCGTCCTTATACGTAATTTGAGATTTAACATTATCTCTTTGTGCAGCCGCCCTCAATCTTTTACTTTATTCATACGGCGCTGAATAAATCGATCAATATCTATTTTAGAGCATCTGATCCGGTCGACAGAGGCTACGCTTTTGTGTGCGCTAGCCGATTGATAGTTTTGATTCTTTCCAAGCGTTCCGTTTAGCAATTGGCTTACGAGTGTTAGTGTACCTCCCCTTATCGAGTTACAATCTACTGTAATAGCGAGATTTTCCATTCTCTCGTGCTCATCGTCGCGGTAAGTTCTTGCGGGAATATCTAAATCGGGGGATATCTTTAGCTTTTGAATAGCCCGTATATCATGGTGCATCAAGATTTCGAAGGCTTGTCGATTGAATGCACCAAGATCTTTATTCGCTTTGGTTGCAAATATGTCAACTCTGATTTCCTGATCATTTGAAGGCATCTTTGTATCTACTTCAAGGCTAAATTTAATATCAAGCTCACCTTTGAGGCTGTCGAATTGAACATTCGGTTCGATTTTGGGCTGAATTATTAAAGATGAATCAACATTACTAATGTTCTCGGAAGAAGTGACAGGTATCTGGGGTGACTCCATTATCTTGTGATCAGTTTGCTCAATTGGGCGCTTAGTAGGTAACGCAATTTTAAATACATTTTGTGGACTTAGTAACGTTTCAGTATTCGTTTCTCGCTGAGTTACTGGGACGTACAAAATCGCTTTTATCGGAGAACTTGGTTTCTCAGTGACGTTAGGAGGTAAAGAATTGAAACCTAACAACGCAATGATAGCTAGAAGAGTGTGGAATATTATCGATAGAGAAAAACTTTTTATATCAGAGTTTTTTGGTTTTTTTTTCGAAAAATCATCTGTCCAATTCAAAGATTTTTCAATTGAAATAATTTCATCCATTTTTTGACACGCTTAAGCCTCGAATATCCATATATATCTAAGGTGTAATTAAAAACAAAACGTTCCGCTTGAATTCGGATGATAGTTTGAATTTCACTTTTTTGGTCGCATGACACGCCATGAGGCCGCAACACATACACGATAAACTGTCAGTTTTATCCGCATTCTGTTATTGAAGATACGAGGCTAGATGATGAATAATCTATTTTATATTCTCGCGATGCTTCTAACCTCTTCATAACAGTGACAGCTAACTTCATGGTCATTCACTATTCCTACCGCTTGCATAAATGCGTAACAAATGGTTTCCCCTACAAACGAAAAACCTCTTTTCTTCAGTGCTTTTGACATCGCTTTTGATGCATCGGTCGATGTAGGTATTTTGTCAGTAGCATGCCATTCATTAACTACCGTTTTATGGTCGGTAAACTGCCATATAAAATCTGAAAAACTCTGTTCTTTCTCAATGGCTAGATACCCTTTAGCATTTTTTATTATTGACTGAATTTTTAATCGGTTCCGTATAATGCCTTTGTTAAGTAGTAATCGTTCAACGTCGTCGTTCGTCATTTCACTTATTTTGGCGGGGTCAAAATGATAAAAAGCCTGTTCGTAGTTTTGCTGTTTTCGAAGAATAGTCAGCCATGATAACCCTGCCTGCTGCCCATCAAGACAAAGCTTAGCAAATAGCGCCTGGCTGTCCGTTACAGGACGCCCCCATTCATTGTCATGGTAAGCCTGATAATCGGTGTGTTCTGAGACCCAACCGCATCGTACTAGAGGTAGTAATGGCATAAATTCAAACTTCCTTAACATCAATCAACGTTTCGCGTGCATTAACCGAGGTTTTTCGTGGTTTACACCTACATACTCAGCGTTACAAATTGTATACTATCCCACCTTTTTAGAAACAGATAACCAATAAGCAGCGGATGTATGCAGAAATACGATATTAAAACCTTTCAAGGGTTGATCCTTGCGCTTCAAGACTATTGGGCGCGCCAAGGCTGCGTGATTATTCAGCCTTTGGATATGGAAGTGGGTGCAGGTACGTTCCACCCCATGACATTTTTACGTTCTCTTGGCCCTGAGCCAATGAGTAGTGCTTATGTACAACCGTGTCGACGCCCTACTGATGGACGTTACGGCGAAAACCCAAACCGGTTACAACACTATTATCAGTTTCAGGTTATGCTGAAGCCGTCTCCCGATAATATTCAAGAGTTGTATTTGGGCTCGCTTAAAGAACTGGGTTTTGATCCGTTAGTACACGATATTCGCTTCGTCGAAGACAACTGGGAATCACCAACGCTAGGCGCGTGGGGTCTAGGTTGGGAAGTATGGCTAAACGGTATGGAAGTGACTCAGTTCACTTATTTCCAACAGGTTGGTGGGCTTGAATGTAAGCCGGTAACAGGCGAAATCACTTATGGTTTAGAACGCCTAGCTATGTATGTACAAGAAGTAGATAGCATCTATGATCTTGTATGGACAGACGGACCTATGGGCAAAGTGACATACGGTGATGTTTTCCATCAAAATGAAGTAGAACAATCTACTTATAATTTTGAACACGCCAATGTTGAAGCGTTATTTAGAACGTTTGATGAGTGTGAAGCAGAAAGCCAAAAGCTTATTGAAAACAACCTGCCGCTTCCAGCATATGAGCAGGTTATGAAAGCGTCTCATGCATTCAATATGCTAGACGCTCGCCATGCTATTTCAGTGACTGAACGTCAACGTTATATTCTTCGGGTAAGGGCATTATCCAAAGGCGTTGCACAAAGTTATTTCGACGCACGAGAAGCCTTAGGTTTCCCTCTATGCAATAAGGAGGCATAAGATGCGTACAGAGAATTGCCTTATTGAGCTAGGAACAGAAGAGCTTCCTCCTAAAGCACTTAAATCGCTTGGGCAAGCTTTTGCCGACCAATTTCAAACCGCGTTAGAAGAAGCGGAACTTGCTTTCGATAATGTTAGCTGGTTCGCTGCACCTCGTCGCCTAGCAGTTTATGTTACTGGTTTAGCGGACAGCCAAGCAGATAAAGTTGTCGAAAAGCGTGGACCTGCGGTAAGCGCAGCGTTTGATACTGACGGTAACCCAACGAAAGCAGCTCAAGGCTGGGCGCGTGGTAACGGCATCGTGGTTGAAGACGCCGAACGCTTAGTGACCGATAAAGGCGAATGGTTGCTATACAAAGCCAGCGTCGAAGGTCAGCCGGTTGCGTCTTTGCTAGAAGGCCTTCTAAATAAAGCCGTTTCTAAACTACCCATTCCTAAGCCTATGCGTTGGGGCAGTTATGCAACCCAGTTCATTCGCCCCGTTCATACCCTTACAGTGTTGTACGGTGCAGAGGTTGTGAGTTGTTCTTCTTTGGGATTAACGAGCGGTCGTACTGTTCAAGGTCATCGCTTCCATGGCGAGCCTCGCTTTGAACTTGATCATGCTGATAATTACGCAGAAGCACTTAATGCACATTATGTGATTGCAGACTTTACCGAGCGTAAAGATACAGTTAGGCAACAGTTGGAAGACGCAGCAAAAGCACTTTCTCTAACGCCAGACTATGACGAAGCGCTACTTGAAGAAATTGCCTCGTTGGTCGAATGGCCTGTGGTTATGCAAGCTGGGTTTGATGAAGGTTTCTTAGCGGTGCCTAAAGAAGCTCTGATCTACACCATGAAAGACGACCAAAAGTACGTGCCTTTGCTTGATGATAATCACAACCTGTCTAATACTTTCTTGTTTGTAAGCAACATCGAAAGTCGTGATCCTATTCATGTTGTTACAGGCAACGAAAAAGTTATCCGCCCTCGCCTTGCTGATGCTGAGTTCTTTTTTAACAGCGATAAAAAGACAACGCTTGAAAGCCGTTTAAGTAGTCTAGAGACAGTGCTTTTCCAAAAGCAGTTAGGCACACTCAAAGAAAAATCTGAGCGAATTTCTTCACTGGCTGGCTTTATTGCGTCGCAGATAGACGCCGATGTGACACAAGCTTCTCGCGCTGGGTTACTTGCCAAGACTGACCTTATGTCGAACATGGTGATGGAATTCCCAGACGTCCAAGGTGTTATGGGTAAATACTATGCCCTGAACGACGGCGAAGATGCACCTGTTGCAGCAGCGCTTTACGAACAGTACATGCCTCGCTTTGCTGGTGATGACCTGCCAGGCTCTGGCGTTAGCGCTTCGGTAGCGCTCGCAGACAAGCTAGATACGCTAGTAGGTATATTCGGTATAGGGCAACTGCCGAAAGGCGACAAAGACCCATTTGCGCTTCGAAGAGCAGCGATTGGTGTACTTCGTATCATTACAGAGTTAGGTTTAGACCTTGACCTTGTAACGCTAGTAAATAAGGCCAGCGAAGTGTACGGCGCTAAACTTACTAACGATAAACACCAAACACAGGTTGTTGACTTTGTGCTTGGGCGCTTTGTGGCACTTCTTCAAGATCAACAGATTTCAACTGATGTGATACAGGCAGTTTCAGCACGACGTCCAACGCAACCTAAAGACTATCTTGCACGTATTAATGCGGTGTCACAGTTTAAGCAACGAGAAGAAGCTGAGGCGCTTGCTGCTGCAAATAAGCGCGTCGCCAACATTCTTGCTAAGCAATCAGAAGCTGGTGTCGATTCTTCTATTTCAGAATCATTACTGGTTGAGGAAGCTGAGGTTGCATTGTATCGTCAGCTAATCAGTGCACAAAGTAGTGTTAGTGCATCATTGGAAAGCGAAGACTACAATGAAATTTTGTCTACCCTTGCCACACTAAGAAGTGTTATTGACGCCTTCTTTGATAATGTAATGGTCATGGCTGACGATGAAGCAGTAAAGCGTAACAGGCTTGCATTGTTGTCGTTATTAAGGCAACTTTTCCTTACCACGGCAGATATATCGTTGCTTGCAAAAGCATAATATATAAAACAGTGTTTTGTTAGATTTTAAATACCCAGCACTAGGTTGGGTATTTTTTTGGAGTAAATGTGAAGCGTTATATTATTACTTTGTTTTTTGCGTTTTTACTTACCGGCTGTACTAGCAGTGGTGGTATTTCTATTCCTCAACTACCGTCTTCAACGCCTAGCATTGCGTTCGATTCGCTTTACCTGCGTGGTGTTTTTAACTGGTGGGAAGCAACGCCAGCCTACAAGTTTAAACAAGGCAGTGGCAGTTGGTATGTTGATGTAGAACTTATTGCTGATGGGCAACCTTACGACTTCAAGCTTTCAGATGCTAACTGGTCTCCATCGCAAAGCTGCGGTGCTAAATATAAAGGCCAACCCGTAATGATTGAAGCAACGGTCTACTTAATCTGTCAGCAGAACGCGGATAACCTTCAATTCACGCCTTCATCTACAGGTATTTATCGCTTTAGCATAAGTGCTGCAAGTGCCGGTGAAGTGGCATTGATTATCACTAAGCGTTAGTACTTCAGATACAAAAAAAGCCCAACATAATGTTGGGCTTTTTTTTAACTTTAAAATAACGCTGCGTTGTTTATACGTCTAAGTTTTCAACGTTAAGCGCATTCGCCTCTATGAACTCACGTCTAGGCTCAACCTGGTCACCCATCAAGGTGGTGAATAACTGGTCGCAGCTTATCGCATCTTCAATAGTCACTTGTAGCATTCTACGGCTATTAGGGTCCATTGTGGTTTCCCACAGCTGGTCAGGGTTCATCTCGCCTAGCCCTTTATAGCGTTGAATATATTGTCCACGCTTAGCTTCACTCATTAACCAATCTAATGCTTCTTTAAACGCCTCTACAGGCTGTTTTCTTTCGCCACGTTGGATGTAAGCATCTTCACTCATCATGTTATTGATAGCTAAGTTCAACGCTTTAAGACGTTCGTATTCGTTAGACTCAATGAACTCGTGGTCGATGATATATTCATAATCAATACCATGCATTCGCATAATTATCGTTATGAAATATTCACTTAATTCAGAGTCGTTACGGATTTCATAGCGGTATGTTGCACCGTCATTTTCACGTTCAGTGAGCTGTTCAACAAAGTGTTTAGCGACATTTGCTAATGTGTCTTCGTTTTTAAGATCTTCTAAGTTCAATGTTGGTGTGTACAGCATGCGATACAGAATTGATGAAGGCATGATGCGTTTCATTCTGGTTATCATTTTTTCAGCTTGCTGATATTGTTTAACCAAGGTTTCAAGACCAACACCACTGATACCAAGATCATCACTGCTTGGATACAATGTTGCACCATCTATCGCAATAGACGTTAGATAGTTAGTAAGTGCTTCATCATCTTTTAAATACTGTTCTTGCTTACCTTTTTTAACTTTATAAAGCGGAGGCTGAGCAATATAAACATAGCCACGCTCAATAATTTCAGGCATTTGACGATAGAAGAACGTTAGAAGTAGCGTACGAATGTGCGACCCATCGACATCAGCATCGGTCATGATGATAATGCTATGGTAGCGCAGTTTTTCAGGATTATATTCGTCTCGTCCAATGCCGCAACCAAGAGCAGTGATCAACGTTGCTACTTCTTGTGATGAAAGCATTTTATCAAAACGCGCTTTTTCTACGTTAAGAATTTTACCTTTAAGCGGTAATATTGCTTGGTTCTTTCTGTTTCTACCCTGCTTAGCGGAGCCGCCAGCAGAGTCCCCTTCCACTATGTAGAGTTCACTAAGCGCTGGGTCTTTTTCTTGACAGTCAGCCAGTTTACCGGGTAATCCCGCTAAATCTAGTGCACCCTTGCGGCGGGTCATCTCACGCGCTTTACGCGCTGCCTCTCGCGCCCGAGCAGCATCAATTATCTTACCTGCAATAATTTTACTTTCTTGCGGGTTCTCTAATAGGAATTCGGCCAACTTTTCGTTCATTGCAGACTCTACTGCAGGGCGAACTTCTGAAGATACGAGCTTATCTTTAGTCTGTGAAGAGAACTTAGGATCAGGCACCTTCACCGATACTACAGCAGTCAAACCTTCACGAGCATCATCGCCACTCGCGTTAGTTTTTGCTTTTTTGTTAAGCCCCTCTTTCTCCATATAGTTGTTCAAAGTACGTGTTAACGCACCTCTAAAACCGGCGAGGTGAGCTCCACCATCTCGTTGAGGGATATTGTTCGTGAAACAGAATACGTTCTCTTGGAAACTGTCGTTCCATTGCATCGCAACTTCAACAGCAATGCCGTCTTCTTGCTCACTACTAAAGTGAAATACTTTTTGATGAACAGGCGTTTTCTTCTGGTTCAAATACTCAACAAACGCTTTTATACCACCTTCATACTTAAAGTGGTCTTCTTTACCATCGCGTTCGTCTTTTAATAAAATAGACACGCCAGAGTTTAAAAACGATAACTCACGTAAACGTTTAGCTAGTATGTCGTAGTGATAAAGTGTGTCGGTAAAAGTTTCTTCACTTGGCCAGAAACGTATCATTGTGCCGTTCTTGTCAGTATCACCTGTCACGGCTAGCGGAGCTTGTGGAACGCCGTGCTTATATTCTTGTTCGTGCGCTTTACCACCACGACGAATTCGAATTTTCAGCTTGCTAGACAGTGCGTTTACCACTGACACCCCAACACCGTGAAGTCCGCCTGATACTTTATACGAGTTATCATCAAACTTACCGCCGGCATGCAGTACGGTCATGATAACCTCAGCGGCAGACACGCCCTCTTCTTCATGAATTTCGGTAGGGATTCCTCGACCGTCGTCAGACACAGAGACAGAACCGTCGCTGTGAATCAGCACAACAATCTCTGAACAGTGTCCGGCAAGCGCTTCATCGATAGAGTTATCGACCACCTCGAATACCATGTGGTGTAATCCCGTACCGTCATCCGTATCACCGATATACATACCGGGACGCTTTCTTACGGCATCTAATCCTTTAAGTACTTTAATACTGGACGAGTCGTAGTTGTTCTGTTCTGACATACTAGCTTTTACTCCTCTTTCACGCTTCCATGTTCCACGTGAAACATTTTCTTTTCGTTATATTTTTGTATAAATGAGAGCTGTGCAGATTCTATTGCAGTAACGAAAACCTGCGTATCCATTTGTAACAGCCCATCAATAAATTGTTCTCGCTTATCAGCGTCTAACTCAGCACCAACATCGTCTAATAAGAAAATACTTTTACGATGTGTTAGAACATTAAACAGCTCTGTTTGCGCCATTTGCAGCGCCGCTACAGCCATCCTAAGCTGACCACGCGATAAAAGCTCTTGGGCATTAACCCCGTCAACTTTTAGTTTAATATCGGCCTTATGAGGGCCAGATGATGTGTGACCTATTTTACCATCATACTCGCGCTTTTTAACTACGCTTTCTGACAAACACGCATCTTTTTCCCATCCTTTATAGTAACTCAAACTAATCTCAAAATCTGGTAAGAATGAAGAAGCATATTTGTGAAAAAGCGGCGTTAGTTTTTCGATATAATGTGTACGATATTCGGTAAACTTTTCTCCCGCCTCAACGAAGCATTGCTCCCAGTATTGGTATTGCGGAGAGGCTAGATTCGCCTGCTGTTTAAGCAGTGCATTTCTATGTTTTAGAAACTTAGCATACTGGTTAGAGAGCGATTGAAAGTTATGTTCCACGTGAAACAATCCCCAATCACAGAACTTTCTACGTTCTGATGGCGACCCAATAATGAGATCTGTACTTTGAGGCGTAAACAACTGGATTGGTACGAGACTAACTAAATCGCTTAGTCGTGTAGAACGTTCACCATTAACACTTACCGTGAACGTTTCATCTCTACCTCTATTTATACCAATTTTAAGAACGTTACCACTTTCATCAATACCCGAGGCAAAAACACTAAATGTGTTGGTATCGTTCTGTATGACCGCACTGTGCTTATTAGTTCGAAATGAACGTCCAAACCCAAGATAATACAGCGCTTCCATAATAGAAGATTTGCCACTACCGTTTACTCCCCTTATCACGGTTAACGATGATGATGGGGAGAATTTAACGGAGGACAAGTTACGGAAGTTGGTGAGCTGGACGTTGTCCAGTTTCATAATGAAACTCTGATATTAGGAAGAGAAGTGCGCACCCAAAACACGTGGATTAAAAGGTGCGCTATTGAATTTAGAAAAATACTGCCAATACCGCTATAGGCGCATTGGCATAATGACGTAAAGCGCAGCATCGTCTTCGCTGTCTTCTATTAATGCACTGGCATTAGAATCAGAAAGACTCACTTTAACGCCATCAGAACCAAGCGAATTCAGTACGTCGATAAGGTACGCAACATTGAAGCCAATCTCTAGGTCTTCGCCATCGTACTGCACATCAACAATCTCTTCCGCTTCTTCTTGCTCTGGGTTATTCGCAGTAATCTTTAATTCAGATGACGCTAAATTAAGACGGACGCCTCTAAACTTTTCGTTCGAAAGAATTGCGGCACGTGAAAATGCGTCTTTCAACACCGCTTTGCTTGCGATTATCTCTTTGTCACAGCTTTGGGGAAGCACACGGCGATAATCAGGGAAACGCCCATCAACTAACTTAGAAGTGAAAATAAAATCGTTTGAAAAAATACGTAAGTGATTAGCACCAATTTGCACTTTCAGCGACTTTTCATCTTCACTGATCAAACGAGATATTTCTAACACACCTTTCCGCGGAATAATCACCTGGCGCGCTGGCAACGCTGTTTCATAATTCAATCGACACAGCGCTAATCTATGCCCGTCTGTTGCGACAGTACGAATTACATGTTCTTCAGTTTCAAGAGACATACCGTTTAGGTAGTAGCGCACATCTTGCTGCGCCATCGAAAAGCTCGTTGAGTCTATAAGACGCTTGAGGTCACTGCACGTTAACTCGAACTCTACTTCGCCTTCCCAGTCTTCTAGATTAGGATAATCACTTGCCGACAAGGTAGATAACGTATAACGCCCTCTGCCTGCGCGGAGTAACGCTTTATTTCCGTCTAGCGAGAAGTGAATATCTGTTCCATCAGCTATACCGCGAATAATATCAAACAGCTTCTTTGCAGGAACCGTAATTTCACCTTCAGTAAAATCGCCCTCTAATTTAACACTAGAGATTAGTTCTACCTCTAAATCAGTACCTGTTAGCCATAGTGCATCCTCACTAACTTTAATAAGGACGTTAGACAATATGGGAAGTGTATGTCGACGCTCTACGGCACCAGACACCAACTGAAGTGGTTGTAAAAATAATTCGCGGCTTATAGTAAATTTCATCGCTGTGCTATCTCGCCTCTTAAAAGTGATGTTACGAAGACAAAGTCCGTATGAGGTTCTTATAGTCTTCTTTTATATCATGACTTTCTTCTCTAAGCTGCTGTATTTTTCTGCATGCGTGTAAAACAGTCGTATGATCTCTGCCACCAAATGCGTTACCGAGCTCTGGTAAGCTATGGTTGGTAAGCTCTTTTGCTAATGCCATTGCAACCTGTCTAGGGCGAGCAACGCTTCTGCTACGGCGTTTCGAGAGAATGTCAGCTACCTTTATCTTATAATAATCTGCAACCGTTTTCTGTATATTATCAACCGTTACTAGCTTCTCTTGTAACGCTAACAAATCACGCAACGCTTCTCTTACGAAATCGATAGTAATCGGTCGCCCAGTGAAATTAGCGTTTGCAATAACACGGTTCAACGCCCCTTCTAGCTCCCGCACATTAGACCGTAAGCGTTTTGCAATAAAAAAGGCAACTTCGTTTGGTAAGTGAATTCTGTTCTCAGCAGCCTTTCTCATTAAAATGGCAACACGAGTTTCTAATTCAGGCGGCTCAATCGCAATGGTAAGCCCCCAACCAAATCGTGATTTTAATCTGTCCTCAACACCATCGATTTCTTTAGGGTACCTGTCAGAGGTAAGTATAATCTGCTGATTACCCTCCAATAATGCGTTAAAGGTATGGAAAAACTCTTCTTGAGAGCGCTCTTTATTCGCAAAAAATTGAATATCATCTATTAACAACGCATCAACTGAACGATAGAAGCGTTTGAAATCTTCAATAGCATTGTTTTGCAGCGCTTTAACCATATCCTGCACGAACCGCTCTGAGTGCATATAGACTATTTTAGCGTTTTCATTATTCGCAACGATTCCATTACCTACGGCGTGAAGCAAATGGGTTTTACCTAAACCCGTGCCACCATAAATAAATAATGGATTGTACGAACTACCAGGATTGTTAGCCACTTGCGTCGCAGCCGCTCTCGCTAATTGGTTAGACTTACCCTCTACAAAATTGTCGAATTGATACGTAGGGTTAATATTGCTTTTATGACGCATGGCCTCGGGAATCGGAACAACCTTAGGCTGATTTCTATGAGGCTGCAGCTGTTGTTGCCCTGCGTTATAACTATTAGCACCGAAAAACTGCGCTGGCTGCCCTCCTAATGAAGAAGGGTTAGTAGCAATGATGGATTCATTGGATTGCGATGCCTGTTGACCTTGTTGTCGTTCTGCCTGTGGTTTTACCTGTGAGTGTTGAGATGCACGCGGCGCTTCCGGCGTGTCGTTTTTGCTAGACACAGGAGGTGCGGGAGGCGGATTAGTGTTTCCTCTACTCGCGACACTTTGCCTGCTCATTACTTCTAAACGAAGTACTGGCGCATCTTGCCCAGCAAATTCTTCTAACAACGCAATGATGCTATTCAAATACTTATCACGCACCCAATCTAATACAAAACGATTAGGCGCGTACAACGATACAACGCCGTCGGTCTCCTCTGAAACCAAAGGCCTAATCCACATACTAAACTGTTGTGTGGGTAATTCTTGACGAAGACGGTCAAGACATTGATTCCATAAAGACATGGCGGTGCGTTAACTCCAAACTCTCGCTAAGGAGAAACTAAAAGACATTACATTTACACATCGGCTTAAAACGGCGTGAAACACAAGAAGCAAAATAGTTTACTGAAGAATGCGAGATTTTAATTATCGTTATAATAGCTGTGGATTATCTTACTTTATCAACAAAATGTAAATGGGGATCTTGCCAGATCTTTATGATCAAAAACATAAGCTTATGTTTTTAATAAACTTAACACTTAGATCAAAAAGAGCTTTCGTTATCAACTTTCGATCCAAAAAACCCCTTAATTACGCACCGATCTTGTTAATTTTGGCAAACAAAATGCAAGTTTATCCCCTCCACTGTGGATAAGCTCGTTGAAAAACCCACCTTATTCACAGCCTAAATACACGCTATATAATCAAAGTGGTTAAAAAATGTGGTGTATTGCTCATTATTTCTACCAATAAACAACAATATTGATTGACAGTAGCCCGCGAGATCTCTAGAATTCAGCGTCCTTTTTCGATGGGCTTTTCTGGTGACTAGCACACCTACTCTGGCAACAGAGCAATGTGTTTACCAAAAACGCCTATGTTTAATTAAATATAAGTGAGACTTTGGTCATGAAAAGAACATTTCAACCGAGCAATTTGAAGCGTAAGCGTTCTCACGGTTTTCGTGCTCGTATGGCGACTAAAAATGGTCGTAAAGTACTAGCAGCTCGCCGTGCAAAAGGCCGCGCTCGTCTTTCTGCTTAAGTAGAAAGACGTCAAAGTGGGCGAAAATAATTTTTCAAGGGAGTTACGTCTGTTAACTCCCACCCACTTTACTTTTGTTTTTGATAACGCAACTCCAGCTGTATCCCCTTCTTTTACTATCCTTGCTAGAAACAATAACCACACCACTCCACGCCTTGGTATTACGCTTGCAAAAAAACGTATTCGCAAAGCGCATGACCGCAATAGACTAAAACGTCTAATCCGCGAAAGTTTTCGACATAAACAACACAACTTGCCTAATGTTGATATTATCGTAATTGGCAAATCGGGCGCTGATGGTCTTAGTAATCAAGAAGTATTCGCAACGTTGGAAAAGCTATGGAAAAAATTAAGCAAGCGTTGCAACGCGGCTTAATTATATTGCCGCTGATACTCATAAAACTGTATCAATGGTTTATTTCTCCTATTTTAGGACAACGCTGTCGTTTCCATCCGTCCTGTTCTTGGTATGCTATAGAAGCATTAAAAACGCATGGATTGATAAAAGGCGGTTGGTTATCAAGCAAACGCATACTAAAATGCCACCCTTTGCACGCCGGTGGTTACGATCCGGTACCGGAAAAACAACAAGATAAACACTCAAAATAAAGAGACCTATATGGAATCGCAACGTAGTTTTCTGATAATTGGCCTAGCGCTTGTGAGCTTTTTGCTTTGGCAGCAATGGCAAAAGGATTATGGTCCGCAACCTATACAGACTGTTGAAACTGAACAGACCCAGCAAAGCGCGCAAGGTGTTCCTTCTTTTGAAGGTACCGCTCCTTCTCAGAATGAAGACGTACCACAAGCTGATAGTGTGCCTGCATTACAGCCTGCCGTGACGAATACCGCTGCAAATCGTATTATTGAGATAAAAACAGATACATTAGACCTACGCATTGATTTGCTTGGTGGCGATGTTGTTTCAGCAGACCTACTTAAATTTCCCGTAGTACAGGGTTCTGAAGAACCTTACAGCTTACTTCGTTCTGGCAATGGCTTGTATGTTGCCCAAAGTGGCCTTATTGGCCCTCAAGGCCCGGATGCAAGCAGTAATGGTCGTCCGGTGTATCGTGCTGAAAAGAATGTCTTTGAAATGACAGGTGACACATTAATTGTTCCGCTTAAGTGGAAGAATAATGACGGCCTCACTGTGACGAAAACGTTCATTTTCGACAGAGAACGATACGACGTAAACGTCAGTTACACTATTGAAAACAATACCGGTGCGGTTGCTAACATTCAGCAATATGCTCAGCTTAAGCAGGTAATGGAATTTGAAGATGACGGCAATATGTTTATGCCTACCTATCGCGGTGCCGCATTTTCAACAGAAGACAATAGATACAGTAAATATTCATTCGGCGATATTGAAGACGAAAACCTGAAAGAAACAACACCTGCTGGTTGGGTTGGTATGCTTGAGCATTACTTTGTTTCTGCATGGGTACCACCGCAAGACGCTGTCAATACACTGTATTCAAGAAACCTACAAAACAAGTATGCGGTAATCGGTTTACTCACCCCTGCTGCACAAGTTAACTCTGGTGATACCGCAACGCTTTCAACCACCCTGTATCTTGGTCCAAAAGACCAGGATAAATTGGCAAAAATTGCTCGAGGTTTAGACCTTACAGTTGATTACGGTATTTTATGGTGGATTTCACAGCCATTATTTGCCCTATTAACCTTCTTGCATAGCCTTGTGAATAACTGGGGTGTCGCAATTATCCTTATAACTATTGTCGTGAAAGGCGCCATGTATTGGCTAACTAAGAAGCAGTACGAGTCGATGGCACGTATGCGCAACTTAGCACCTAAGATGCAACAACTTAAAGACCGTTTTGGTGATGATAGACAGAAAATGTCTCAAGCAATGATGGAGCTGTACAAGAAGGAAAAAGTTAACCCGATGGGAGGCTGCTTACCGCTTCTTCTACAAATGCCTATTTTCTTAGCATTGTACTGGGTATTAATGGAAAGCGTTGAATTACGTCACGCTGACTTTATATTATGGATAACGGATCTGTCGGTTAAAGACCCATATTTTGTATTGCCTATCCTTACGGGCGCAAGCATGTACTTGCTACAAAAACTACAACCGACCACTATTACTGACCCTATGCAGCAAAAAATAATGCAATGGATGCCAGTAATGATGAGTGTGTTTTTCCTATGGTTCCCGGCCGGTCTCGTACTATACTGGCTAATAAGTAACGTTATCACCTTGGTTCAGGCAAAAATGATTTATGCTTCCATGGAGAAACGGGGAATAAATAAATAACACTTTATTTAACTACTTTAACAGCCCGCCGATGCGGGCTGTTTCGTCTAACGAGGATACCTATCGTGCCATCATTTGATATTGTTTCTGAAATTAATATGGAAGAAGTTCGTAACGCTACTGAGAATGCAAGTAGAGAGCTATCTACACGTTTTGACTTTAGAGGCGTAGAAGCAAGCTTCGAGTATAAAGAAAAAACAGTCGTGATGAAGGCTGAAGCCGAATTCCAACTTCAGCAGATGGAGAGCCTTTTTCGTACCGCGTGTTCAAAGCGTAATGTAGATACTTCTTCAATCGATACGAAGCCTTTTGATGCTCTTGGGAAAACCTATAAACAAACCATTGCGTTTAAAGAAGGAATTGAACAGCCTATCGCCAAGAAAATTGTAAAGCTGATTAAAGATGCAAAGCTAAAGGTGCAAACCGCAATTCAAGGTGAAGAACTGCGCGTAACCGGCAAAAAGCGCGATGACCTGCAGCAGGTAATGGCGTTGATAAAAGAGTCGAACTTAGGTCAACCTTTTCAATTTAAAAACTTTCGCGATTAAATTATGCATTCGCCATCTCTGTCTACCGAAACGATTACTGCTCAAGCTACTGCGCCCGGCCGTGGTGGCGTAGGGATAGTGCGCGTGTCAGGCCCTCATGCTAAAGACATTGCGACAGCACTAGTACCAACATCGTTAACGCCACGTATGGCTACGTACACCCCATTTGTTGATGCAGAAAACCTTGTCATAGACCAAGGTATTGCGCTTTTCTTCAAAGGTCCTAACTCGTTTACCGGTGAAGACGTGCTTGAATTACAAGGGCATGGCGGTCAAGTCGTTATGGATATGCTTATTGACGCGGTACTTGCCACCGGAAAAGCGAGGCTTGCGAATCCAGGTGAATTCAGTGAACAAGCTTTTCTCAACGATAAACTTGACCTTGCGCAAGCAGAAGCCATTGCGGATCTAATCGACGCAAGCTCACAACAAGCAGCAAGAAGTGCACTTCGGTCATTGCAGGGCGAATTTTCAAAGCAAATTCAAACGTTATCAGAACAAATTATTCATTTACGCATGTATGTTGAAGCGGCAATTGATTTTCCGGAAGAAGAAATAGATTTTCTCTCTGACGGTAAAGTGTCGGGTGACCTTACGACAATAATCGAAAGCCTAAACACCGTAAGAGAACATGCAAAGCAAGGTAGTTTACTAAGAGAAGGTATGCAAGTCGTCATTGCCGGCAGACCTAATGCAGGTAAATCAAGCTTACTGAATGCGCTTGCCGGTCGCGAAAGTGCAATCGTTACCGATATTGCAGGTACCACGAGAGATGTGCTGAAAGAACATATCCACATCGACGGTATGCCCCTTCATATCATTGATACTGCGGGGCTAAGAGAAAGCCCAGACAAAGTCGAGCAGATAGGTATTGAACGGGCATGGCAAGCCATCAGTGAAGCAGATCACGTCCTTTTTGTTATTGATTCGACTACAACGGATGTCATTGACCCTTACCTCATATGGCCAGAGTTTATGGCTCGATTACCGCAAGGTATACCTGTTACTGTGGTAAGAAACAAAGCTGACCTAAGTACGTTAACGGTTGGACAATCGAAAGTAGATACCGAACAAGGTGATATTTCAGTTATTAACCTCTCAGCTAAGCATGGCGATGGCGTTGAAACATTAAAATCCCATTTAGCCCAAACAATGGGATTTGATACGACGACCGAGGGCCAGTTTATTGCTCGACGGCGTCATATTGATGCATTAGAAAAAGCATTTGAGTTTGTAACCACTGGCGAACAACAACTTCATGATGCGATGGCGGGTGAACTGCTTGCTGAAGAGTTACGACTTGCACATCAATCGCTATGCGAGATAACCGGAGAATTCACATCAGATGATCTTCTCGGTAAAATATTTTCTTCTTTCTGTATTGGTAAATAATTAATGAGTACGCATTACGAAATTATTGTCGGCACCATGTTAGGCGCATCGGAGTACGTAGCAGATGCTATTGCCGAACAGTTAGATGCAATGGGTGCTACGCATACCATTCATTTAGAACCAAATATTGAAGCATTTACGCATAATTCAACCTGGATAGTATGTACGTCAACTCATGGCGCAGGTGAACTACCGGACAATATTCAACACTTTGCGAAACAACTTAACGATACCGACATTACTGGAACGTGCGCCTATATAATTGGGTTAGGCGACACCAGCTATGATACTTTCTGTTACGGCGCAAAAGAAATAGAAACACTTATTACAGCGCAAGGAGGCACGATAATGGCCTCTCCTCTTCACATTGATGTGTTAGAACACCCTATCCCTGAAGATGCCGCTGTTGAATGGTTTTCACAAAAAATAAAATCTGTATGAGTAGTCATCTGACCCACGCTGAACATAGTGCGCTGCAATCACCGTTATCGAATGAGTGCAGAGTGCTTTATCTCCTTGGCTTACGTCCTACCGCGAATTCGTCTACCACCGCCACCGCCCCTATTGACTACAAGCCACTACTTGAACTGCTAAACGGTGATAGTAAAGACATGCCGTTTCAGCGCGGGCGACAGATCAACAGCCTTTTAAAACAGCTGGAACAAATTGGGCTTATTGCGCTACCAGACACCCTTGACTTAGAACACAGCGTTAATGGCAAGCATTTGTTGTTACCGCTTATTGCAGAGGCCGCATCTGAATTTGACCAATTGCATCAAAAACACGTGTCTATGAGCACATCGTGGACGCCTAATAATGGTCTTTTTAATGAGATGGCCTCGCTGCTTGGGATCATTGATAAAACCTATGATGAGAACGACATTGGTGAATTCGTTGCGTATTGGTTAGGCCGTCCTAGTTCAGTGTTTAGTGAATTTCAATGGACTCAAAAGTTTGCAAATAATATTAAACGAAAACGCTTAGCATCGGGCTACGCCCCCACCAAAAAAGTAGGCACACAACAAGTCAAAGTTGCAGCGGGCATAGAAGCAGATGATAATGCGAGAAAGCTGGTGGAAAAATACGCCACATCGACCAAGAAGAGTTAGATCATTATGGATCGTATTACCGACAAAATTGCGAATTTAGCAAAGGTATTAAATAAGCCTGTAGAGAAAGATAGCGAATACATCGACTATAAAACGCTTCGTAAGCAGTATGAAGCGCAAGCCAATGAAGATATTTCGCAGCTCCAGCAGCACTCTAAAAAAGCCCGTGTAGAAGCCATTCACGGGCGTTCAGACCTCAACCCCAAGTGGACGTTCTCAAACCTCGTAGAAGACAGTGACGATGTCATTGAGGCCGTTTCTATTGCACAGTCGTTTATCGCCGCACACGATGATCCAGCTTGGCGCAACAGTGGTTCTCACATGATGCTCTTTTACGGTGATTATGGCCGTGGTAAATCGCATATCGCAGGGGCGATAGCACATCAGCTAATCGATCAGTATGAAATATCTGTCCTGTATCGCCAACTATCAACGCTGCTCGAAATGCGCAATTTTTCTTATGATTTTGGGGCGACAGACAACGCAGGACAGCGTTTCCGGGAAATTAACCAAGACCTGTTAGATGTTGATCTTCTCATCTTAGACGAGGTCTGTGTCAATGAATCGGTGTTAAAGAAGAACGCGCAAAGCTGGTTTGGTAACCTTCTACGCCAACGGTTAGTGAATAAGAAAAACTGCATCATCATTACCAACCACAACCTTGCAGAGCTTGAAAACGCCTTAGGTAAGTACTGCTTTGAGTCAATTAAAGAGTACGACACCTATAAAGTTCGCTTCCAAGGCCCAAGTCGACGGGAAGGATTAGCACAAGATGAGGCTGAAATACAAAGCAGCCCTCCACGGTATCAACCGAACCAAGTGCGATAATTCGCAATGAAGGCAATAATGATTCGTTCTTATTGCCTTTTTTATTACCTAATAAAAAATTTTTTACGATCTCGTCGATGCCATTAAATAGCGATCGACTATAAATACCCAATTTTGTGGAAAGATCTCATCCACAATAAGATCGCGCTATACGCTTTGATATACATCGCTTTGCCGATCTAACAGGGGTAATGATAAACACTTTATCCCCAATTCGATCACATCTTGATCAGTCCTGTGGATAGGATCCTACAAACCACTGTGTATAAGCTCTGATCGAAAAAGGCATAACTTTTTTCGGAATTGGCATTGTGGATAAATACACGGTTTATGCACAAGTTCATAGGGGGGTTATGGATCGGTGTATACAGATGTTATTGATCGCGTAACAACATGATCTCATTATGCTTTACATGGTTACCCACAGATCTTGCCGATCCTAATAAAAGTAAAAATAAACAGATCTAGAAAGAGATCTTAAGATCAATAAGCCCTGACACACCTGAAAACTAAAACCCATTGAGGAATATTTAAACATTTTATTTATCCAATAAGTCAGATAAAATACGCGCCCTTTTTTCAGCATATTCTGAAAATTACTTATTCGTATGTTTAGTGAGGTTTACTATGTTTTACACTCAAGCCTTTGATGTCATCGTTGTTGGTGGCGGTCATGCAGGAACCGAGGCCGCACTTGCTGCTGCAAGGATGGGTGCGCAAACTTTACTACTAACACACAATATTGAAACGATTGGACAAATGTCTTGTAACCCAGCGATCGGTGGGATCGGCAAAGGACATTTGGTAAAAGAAATTGACGCCTTAGGTGGTGCTATGGCACTGGCTACCGATCGTGGTGGTATTCAATTTAGAACACTGAATTCAAGCAAAGGGCCTGCCGTTCGGGCAACACGTGCTCAGGCTGACAGAAGTTTATATCGCCAGGCAATAAGATCGACCGTTGAAAACCAAGAAAATCTGACGCTTTTCCAACAAAGCGTTGACGATATTATTGTTGAAAACGATCAGGTTACCGGCGTAGTTACTCAGATGGGCCTTAAATTTAAGGCTAAGACCGTCGTGTTAACCGTTGGGACGTTTCTTGGTGGCACCATTCACATAGGGTTAGAAAACTATCGAGGTGGACGAGCAGGCGATCCGCCTTCCATTGCGCTCGCTGAACGTTTACGTGCGTTGCCATTTCGTGTCGATCGATTAAAAACCGGTACACCAGCTCGCTTAGATGCGCGATCACTTGATTTTTCTGTGATGCAACAACAACCAGGTGATACGCCAACACCCGTATTTTCTTTCATGGGTGACAGAGCAATGCACCCTACGCAGATTCCGTGTTACATCACACATACCAACGAGAAAACACACGACATTATCCGTGGAGGGTTAGATCGTTCACCTATGTTTACTGGTGTGATTGAAGGGATCGGACCACGCTATTGCCCAAGCATTGAAGACAAAATAACGCGTTTTGCTGATAAAACATCGCACCAAATATTTGTCGAGCCGGAAGGACTCAATAGCATTGAAGTTTATCCTAATGGTATTTCAACCAGTTTGCCGTTTGATGTACAGATGAACTTAGTTCGTTCGATAAAAGGGTTTGAGAATGCTCACATTGTGCGCCCTGGCTATGCCATCGAGTATGACTTTTTTGATCCACGCGACTTAAAACAAACGCTTGAGACTAAGTTTATCAATGGCTTATTTTTCGCCGGTCAAATTAACGGTACAACAGGTTACGAAGAAGCTGGGGCTCAAGGTCTTGTTGCAGGGGCCAATGCCGCGCTTCAGGTACAAAATAAAGATCCGTTGATTTTACGACGTGATCAAGCGTACATGGGTGTACTCATTGATGATTTGGCTACCATGGGGACGAAAGAACCCTACCGCATGTTTACAAGCCGCGCTGAGTATCGTTTGTTGTTGCGAGAAGACAATGCCGATCACCGTTTAACCGCTTTAGGTAGAGAAATTGGTTTAGTTGATGACGCGAGATGGGCATCATTCAATGACAAGATGGAAATGGTCGAAGCTGAACTGCAACGCCTTAGAGGGCAATGGATTCATCCAGATCATGCGGCAACGCCTGAGCTTAACACTATGTTGAAAAACACCGTAAGCCGCGAGCACTCACTTGAAGAGCTTATTCGTCGTCCGGAAATGACGTATGAAAAACTTATGCAAATTGACAGCATTGGGCCTGGTATTGAAAACCCCATCGCGGCTGAACAAGTTGAAATACAGATAAAATATGCTGGTTACATCGCCCGTCAAATGGATGAAATTGCTAAAACGCAACGCCATGAAAACACACTACTTCCTGTGGATATGGATTTTAGTAAGATATCTGGTTTATCGAACGAGGTGGTTGCAAAACTGACTGAAGCGCGTCCGGAAACGATTGGCAAGGCATCACGTATTTCAGGCATTACACCGGCTGCAATTTCACTGCTTTTGGTTTATTTGAAGAAGCATGGCATGCTAAGAAAATACGAAAAACAAAGCGCGTAAGCAGACGAGTTATATGACAACACAGCAAGAATTGCATTCTATTTTGGCCTCTGGACTAGAGGCCCTTTCTTTATCACTCACTTCACAGCAACAAGAACAACTCGTTAATTACGTTTTGCTTATCGATAAGTGGAACAAAGCGTATAACCTGACGTCTGTTCGTTGCCCTAAGCAAATGATGGTAAAGCATATCCTTGATTCACTAGCCATTGTGCCTCACTTAACGGGAAATAAGATCATTGATGTTGGTACGGGACCAGGTCTGCCTGGAATGCCACTAGCTATCGCCTTTCCTGAAAAATCGTTTACGCTTTTGGATAGTTTAGGTAAGCGAGTGCGATTTATGACACAATGCGTCCATACGCTAAAACTGGATAATGTCACTCCTATTCAAAGTCGAGTCGAAGCGCTGAAGCCAGAAACACCTTTTGATATCGTGCTGAGTCGCGCGTTTGCGTCACTAAAAGATATGTTGCACTGGTGCGAACATCTGGTAGATTCAGAAGGAAGATTTTTGGCACTTAAGGGTCAATTTCCTCAGTCTGAAATTGATGAAGTAAGTAATCACTTTCAGATTTGTGATACACAAACTCTAACAGTGCCAAATTTGATAGGTGAAAGACACCTCGTTTGGATTAAAAAAGCATAACAGGATTCATTGTGGCAAAGGTAATCGCGATCGCGAATCAAAAAGGTGGTGTGGGTAAAACCACGACCGCGGTGAATGTAGCAGCATCTATGGCAGCGACGAAGCGCAAAGTGCTACTTATTGACCTTGATCCGCAAGGAAACGCTACGATGGGAAGTGGCGTAGACAAGTATGAAGTGGGGGCAACCGCATTCGAACTGCTTGTAGAAGATATGCCTATTAACGAGGTAATCGTTAAAAATACCGCAGGAAAATACGATTTAATCGCTGCAAACGGTGACGTTACTGCCGCTGAAATCAAACTCATGGAAATGTTTGCTCGTGAGGTTCGTCTTCGTAATGCCTTGAAGTCGGTATTAGATTATTATGATTTCATTTTTATTGATTGCCCTCCATCTCTCAATCAACTGACGGTTAATGCATTGGCTGCGGCCGATTCAGTGATGGTTCCTATGCAATGTGAGTATTATGCGCTTGAAGGGCTTACCGCATTGATGGATACCATTCAAAAATTAGCGTCTGTAGTGAATCCTGAATTGAAGATTGAAGGCGTATTGCGTACTATGTACGACCCGCGTAATCGCCTCGCAAACGACGTATCAGAGCAGTTAAAACGTCACTTTGGTGAGCAAGTGTACAGAACGGTTATTCCGAGAAACGTGCGCCTTGCCGAAGCGCCAAGTTTTGGTACGCCGGCCATGTATTACGATAAATCGTCAACAGGCGCTAAAGCGTACCTGGCGTTGGCGGGTGAAATATTACGTCGTCGGGACAAAACCACGCCTTCTCAGGCGAAAGCTAGTTAAAATACCATTCGCTGAATTCGTCAGCGTATGCCATAGAGGATACTATGTCAGCACGTAAAAGAGGCCTTGGCCGAGGTTTGGATGCACTTCTTGCAACCAGCCAATCTTCTTCGCAAAAAGAAATGGATACCGCATCTTCTGAGGTATCGCAAAGCGAGCTGAAAAAGTTACCTATCGAATTTATCGTTCCCGGGAAATACCAACCCCGAAAAGACATGTCCCCTGATGCACTTGAAGAATTGGCATCGTCCATTCGTGCACAAGGTGTAATTCAACCGATTGTTGTCAGAAGAATCGATGAGCACCGGTTTGAAATTATTGCTGGTGAGCGTCGTTGGCGTGCTGCCCAACTTGCTGAACTTGATGAAGTTCCATGCTTGGTTAAAAACGTGCCTGATGAAGCGGCCGTTGCCATTGCGTTGATTGAAAATATTCAGCGTGAAGATTTAAACGCAATGGAAGAAGCGCAAGCACTAGACCGTTTGATGAACGAGTTTTCACTGACTCACCAAGAAGTGGCTGAAGCGGTGGGTAAATCTCGTACAACGGTGACCAACCTACTACGCCTAAATAATCTAAACGATGACGTAAAGCTGTTAGTAGAGCATGGCGATATTGAAATGGGTCATGCTCGTGCGTTACTTGCACTAGAAGGTGAGTCTCAGTCTGATGCTGCGCAAGTCGTTTCTGGTAAAGGTTTAACGGTAAGGGATACTGAAAAGCTAGTAAAAAAGCTTCTTGAGCCCGCTAAACCTAGCGTTGAGAAACAGATTGATCCCGATGTTCAAAACCTTATGACTCGACTTTCAGAAAATTTAGGTGCGCCGGTTTCTATAGACCATAATGCCAAGGGAAAAGGTAAGATGGTAATTAGCTTTAACGACCTTGAACAATTAGATGGTATATTATCTAAAATTCAATAACTTACAGTCTATAAGTTGAAACTGAATGTGACGGTACGCACGCGGATATCAGAAACACCTCGCGAAAAGCGGACAGTCTAGTTTCCGGTTATATCAATAGAATATTTTCATAATAACTTTCAAAAAGCGATGTACTGTTGAAAATTATCGGTAAAACAGTATACTTCTGACGCTTTTTGTAAGATGTGAACAAGCAGCGAGAAAAAGTGACGAATAAGCTAGCAAAAAGAGGTCTAGACCTCGCTAAGAAAGGGTTACTTTTCCAGTTTGTTACTACGGTAGTAATAACAAATATTGCAGGCGTTGGTGCGGGAGTAGAATCCGCCATTTCGGTTGCCGCAGGTGCGGCAGTCAGTATCATACCAACGATGATATTTTCTGCATTTGCTTTTCGCTACGCTGGGGCTCGAAATAACGAGCGGGTAGCACGTAGCTTTAGCCAGGGTTCAAAAATGAAGCTGGCACTGACAATCATTTTATTTGTAATTGCGTTTAAGGGGCTTAATGCCTCACCACTAGAAGTTTTTATGGCTTACGTGATTATAACTGCCAGTCATGCACTGGCCATGTTTCATTACGGCAAGAAAGAATAACGAATAAAACAGCGCCGATATGAACATGTTTTATACCAGTCACCAAATTTTTACACTTTACAACTTAGGTTAAACAATGGCATCTGAATACACTACCTCAGAATACATCAAGCACCACTTGACCAATGCCACCATGTGCTCAACTGACAATGGAATAGCTTTTAACAAAGCATGTTCTGATGCTGGTTTTTGGGCATGGCATGTTGATACATTGGCATGGTCTATTGGTCTCGGTCTACTTTTTCTAATTATCTTTCGCAGTGTTGCATCAAAAGCAACTACGGGCGTGCCCGGTAAACTACAAGCATTTGTAGAAATCGTGGTTGAGTTCGTTGATGACAACGTGAAAAGTACTTTTCACGGGAAAAGCGCTGTCATCGCGCCTCTTGCGCTAACTATCTTCGTATGGGTTTTGTTAATGAACCTTATGGATTTAGTACCGGTAGACCTTATCCCTTGGGTATCTGGTTTAATTGGTGAAGCTGCATTTGGTATGGACCCACATGATGTATACAACAAAGCCGTACCAACCACCGACCTTAACTTAACGTTTGCGTTAGCGACCGGTGTATTTGTTCTTATCATCTTTTATTCACTTAAGATGAAGGGGATTGGCGGTTTCATGAAAGAGCTTACTATGCAGCCTTTCGGACACCCTGTTTTTATCCCTGTAAACTTCATTCTTGAGACAGTAACACTCTTAGCGCGTCCATTATCACTTGCGCTACGTCTGTTCGGTAACTTGTACGCCAGTGAGCTAATCTTCATATTGATTGCTACTATTGGTTACTTCCAGTTACCACTGCACTTTATGTGGGCTGTGTTCCATATTTTGGTACTTCCACTTCAAGCGTTTATTTTCATGATGTTAACCATCGTGTATTTAAGCCTGGCGTGTGAAGACCACTAAGAAATTAACGGGTGTTGATAACCCTGGAATTATCAGCACCGTTTTTAAACGAGTTCTACTTTTAACATTAACTTTAAATTTAACTTAAAATCGGAGACGTAAATGTTATACATCGCTGCTGCACTACTGATTGGTCTTGGTGCCCTAGGTACCGCTATTGGTTTCGGTCTACTTGGTGGCAAATTCCTAGAATCTGCTGCTCGTCAACCTGAACTAGCACCTCAACTGCAAGTAAAAATGTTCATCGTAGCGGGTCTTATCGACGCTATCGCGATGATCGGTGTTGGTATCGCTCTATACCTATTGTTCGCTGTTGGTGCCTAATATTACTACACACTTTTTTAGCGAACTTTAAGAGGAGGGGCGATTGTGAATTTTAACGCCACTTTTATCGGTCAATTAATCGCCTTCGCTGTATTCGTTGTGTTCTGCATGAAATATGTATGGCCACCACTGATTGCTGCGATTGAAGAACGTCAGAAGAAAATAGCCGATGGGCTTGAAGCTTCTGAACGTGCAGAGAAAGACCTTGAACTTGCTCAAGCGAAAGCTACTGAGCAAATGAAAGATGCGAAAGCGCAAGCAGCTGAAATTATCGAGCAGGCCAAAAAGCGCGCCAACCAATTGGTTGACGAAGAAACGCAGAAAGGCCATGCAGAACGCGAAAAAATTATCGCGTCTGGTTATGCCGAAGTTGAAGCTGAACGCAATCGTGCCAAAGAAGATTTACGTAAGCAAGTTTCTGCACTAGCAGTAGCTGGCGCACAGCAAATCTTACAACGTGAAATCGATGCTAACGCACAAAACGACATTGTTGAAAAACTTGTCGCAGAGCTTTAAGAGGGAGATGAGCCATGTCTGAATTGACAACCGTTGCTCGCCCTTACGCTAAAGCCGCTTTCGATTTCGCCGTCGAGAAAGGCGTCATAGCTAAGTGGCAGGAAATGCTTACTTTTGCAGGCGCTGTTGCTGCTAACGATGATATGCACGAGTTATTAACTGGTGCTGTTGCAGCCGAAACGCTTGCAGACATTTTTGTAAATGTCTGCGGTGAGCAGCTCGATGAGAATGGTCAAAATCTTATTAAAGTTTTGGCCGAGAATAAACGTTTAGCCGCGTTGCCTGAAATATCTGCGTTATTTGATGCTTTTAAAGCTGACTATGACAAAGAGATAGAAGTTGACGTAACGTCAGCCTCGGCGCTGACCGATGCACAACAATCAGATTTGATTGCGTCGTTGGAAAAACGTTTGGCACGTAAAGTGAAGCTTAATTGTAACGTGGACCCTGCCCTGATCGCTGGAATGGTAATAAATGCCGGCGATACAGTAATTGATGGTTCCGTAAAGTCGAAATTGAACCGTCTAGCAGACGCGTTGCAAGCATAACGGGGATAAGAGCATGCAACTTAATTCCACTGAAATTGCTGAACTGATCAAGAAAAGAATTGAACAGTTCAATGTAAGCAGTGAAGCACGCAATGAAGGTACTATCGTCGCAGTAACCGACGGTATTATCCGTATTCATGGCCTTGCCGATGTAATGCAAGGTGAAATGATAGAGCTTCCTGGAAGCCGCTACGCAATTGCACTAAACCTTGAGCGAGACTCAGTAGGTGCAGTTGTTATGGGTCCTTACGCGGACCTGAAAGAAGGCGATAAAGTACAATCTACAGGTCGTATTCTTGAAGTACCAGTAGGTACTGCACTACTAGGTCGTGTTGTAAACACGCTTGGTGAGCCAATTGATGGTAAAGGCGCAATTGAAGCTGCTGGTTTTGAACCAGTTGAAAAAATTGCACCAGGTGTAATCGAACGTCAATCAGTAGACCAGCCTATTCAAACTGGCTATAAGTCTGTTGATGCCATGATCCCAGTTGGTCGTGGTCAGCGTGAGCTTATCATCGGTGACCGTCAGTGCGGTAAGACAGCAATGGCAATTGATGCAATCATCAACCAGAAAGGTACAGGCATTAAATGTGTGTATGTAGCGGTTGGTCAGAAAGCATCTACTATTGCTAACGTAGTTCGTAAGCTAGAAGAACACGGTGCACTTGACCACACTATCGTGGTTGCTGCGTCAGCGTCTGAGTCTGCTGCACTACAATACCTTGCGCCATACTCTGGCTGTACTATGGGTGAATACTTCCGTGACCGCGGTGAAGATGCGCTAATCGTATATGATGATTTGTCAAAGCAAGCTGTTGCTTACCGTCAAATTTCATTGCTACTTAAGCGTCCACCAGGTCGTGAAGCTTACCCAGGTGATGTTTTCTATCTTCACTCACGCCTACTAGAACGTGCTGCACGTGTAAATGAGCAGTACGTAGAGCGTTACACTAACGGTGAAGTAAAAGGTCAAACTGGTTCACTAACTGCGCTTCCAATTATTGAAACGCAAGCCGGTGACGTATCAGCATTCGTACCTACAAACGTAATCTCGATTACTGATGGTCAGATTTTCTTAGAAACTGACTTGTTCAACGCAGGTATCCGTCCAGCTGTTAACGCTGGTATCTCGGTATCTCGTGTTGGTGGTGCTGCACAGACTAAAATCATCAAGAAACTTGGTGGTGGTATTCGTCTAGCACTTGCTCAGTATCGTGAGCTTGCGGCGTTCTCACAGTTTGCTTCTGATCTTGACGAAGCAACTCGTCAGCAACTAGAGCATGGTGAACGCGTTACAGAACTGATGAAGCAGAAGCAGTACGCACCGCTTTCAATTGGTGATATGGGTGTTTCCCTGTTCGCGGTAGAAAAAGGTTTCCTTAAGGGTATCGAGCTAAACAAAATCCTAGATTTTGAAGCGGCACTTCATTCTTATATGAATAGCGAACACGCTGACCTTATGAAGACTATCAACGAAACAGGTAACTACAACGACGAGATTGCCTCTAAGTTGAATGACGCTTTAACAAACTTTAAAGCGACACAAACTTGGTAATCAATGCAGCCGGTGATGTGTAATCACACCACCGGCAATACGTTGAGTAATCGGAGAGATAGTCATGGCCAGCGGTAAAGAAATAAAAGGTAAGATTGGGAGTATCAAGAATACTCAAAAGATTACCAGTGCTATGGAAATGGTTGCTGCGTCTAAAATGAAAAAGGCGCAGGAACGTATGGCCTCTGGCCGTCCATACGCACAAAATATGCTTAAAGTGATTGGTCACATTGCTAACGGTAACCTTGAGTATCGCCATCCTTATTTGGAAGAGCGTGAAGTCAAGCGTGTCGGTTACATTGTGATTTCCACTGACCGAGGCTTATGTGGTGGCTTGAACACCAACGAATTTAAGCTCGTCGCTAAGGACGTCAAAAAATGGCGTGACCAAGGCGTAGAAGTGGATTTCGCTGCATTGGGTTCAAAGGCGTGCGGTTTCTTTAACCGTTTTGGTGGCACTTTACTTGCTGCTGAATCGGGGTTAGGTGACAAGCCGTCTGTGAGTGATGTAGTAGGTGTAGTACGCGTTATGCTTAACGCATACGACGAAGGTAAATTAGACCGAGTTTTCTTGGTATTTAATGACTTCGTTAACACCATGACACAGACCCCTGTGATCAATCAGTTATTGCCTTTGCCAAAGTCGGAAGACGAAGAATATCAACATCGTTGGGATTATATCTACGAGCCGGATCCAAAAGAAATTTTGGAAAAATTGATGGTTCGTTACATTGAGTCTCAGGTGTATCAGGGTGTTGTTGAAAACGCGGCGTCAGAACAGGCTGCGAGAATGGTTGCGATGAAGGCAGCAACCGACAATGCCGGCAACCTCATTGATGAGTTGCAACTGGTATATAACAAAGCGCGTCAGGCTGCGATCACACAAGAAATCAGTGAGATTGTTAGCGGTGCCGCAGCGGTGTAGGCAAAGGTTTAGAAAAGATAACGAGGACTAATTATGAGTCAAGGTAAGGTCGTCCAAATCATTGGCGCCGTTGTGGATATTGAGTTTCCACAAGATTCGGTACCAAGAGTGTATGACGCACTACGAGTTACTGAAGGTGACTTAACAGGGTTAACCCTGGAAGTGCAACAGCAATTAGGTGGTGGTGTTGTTCGTAGCATCGCACTAGGTACTACTGATGGTCTGCAACGCGGTCTAAAAGTAGAAAATACCGGTGACCCAATTATGGTTCCAGTAGGTACGAAGACACTTGGTCGTATCATGGACGTATTGGGTAACCCAATCGACGAAGCAGGTCCAATTGGTGAAGAAGAGCGTATGTCTATTCACCGTGAAGCGCCTAGCTACGAAGATCAGTCTAGCTCGATAGAACTACTGGAAACAGGTATCAAAGTAATCGACTTAGTCTGTCCATTCGCTAAGGGTGGTAAAGTAGGTTTATTCGGTGGTGCCGGTGTAGGTAAAACCGTAAACATGATGGAGCTTATCCGTAACATCGCAATCGAACACAGTGGTTTCTCTGTATTCGCTGGTGTTGGTGAGCGTACTCGTGAAGGTAACGATTTCTATCATGAAATGAACGAATCTAACGTACTTGATAAAGTATCGTTGGTTTACGGTCAGATGAATGAGCCTCCTGGCAACCGTCTGCGTGTAGCACTTACTGGTCTTACAATGGCAGAGAAGTTCCGTGACGAAGGTCGTGACGTTCTTTTCTTCGTTGATAACATCTACCGTTACACCCTAGCGGGTACTGAAGTATCAGCACTTCTTGGTCGTATGCCATCAGCAGTAGGTTATCAGCCTACATTGGCTGAAGAAATGGGTGTACTTCAAGAGCGTATTGCTTCAACGAAGACAGGTTCAATCACTTCAATCCAAGCGGTATACGTACCAGCGGATGACTTGACTGACCCATCTCCAGCAACAACCTTTGCTCACTTGGATGCAACTGTTGTACTTTCACGTGATATCGCGTCTTTAGGTATCTACCCAGCGGTAGACCCACTAGACTCAACGTCTCGTCAGCTTGACCCGCTTGTAATTGGTCAAGAGCACTATGACGTAGCACGTGGTGTTCAAACGGTTCTTCAGCGCTATAAAGAGTTGAAAGATATCATCGCGATCCTAGGTATGGATGAACTATCTGATGAAGACAAGCAAGTGGTAACACGTGCTCGTAAGATTCAACGTTTCCTATCTCAACCTTTCTTCGTAGCAGAAGTATTTACCGGTGCGCCAGGTAAATATGTTTCGCTAAAAGATACAATCAGTGGCTTTAAAGGCATTCTAGACGGTGAGTATGATCACCTTCCAGAGCAAGCCTTCTACATGGTTGGTTCAATCGAAGAAGCGCTAGAGAAAGCCAAGAAAGCATAATTGAGAGGCTGACGATAGTCAGCCCTTAACGTGCTAACGTACCTAATCTGGAGGTTCACATGGCAATGACAGTACATTTGGACGTAGTAAGCGCAGAAAAACAAATTTTTTCTGGTCTTGTTGAGGCGATCCAAGTTACGGGTAGCGAAGGTGAATTGGGTATACACCCAGGACACGCGCCACTTATCTCTGCTATCAAACCTGGTATGGTGCGTTTGGTTAAACAGTTCGGTGAAGAAGAACTTATCTACGTTGCTGGTGGTGTACTAGAAGTACAACCTGGTAGCGTCACCGTACTTGCTGACACCGCGGTTCGAGCTGAAGATCTTGACGAGCAGGCAGCAGAAGAGACCAAACGACGTGCTGAAGAGCACATCTCCAACCCAGGCGCTGACTTTGATTACGCACAGGCAGCTCATGAGCTGGCTGAAGCAATCGCGCAACTTCGCCTTATTCAGAAGTTACGCAAATAAGCGAGCAGCTATAAAAAAAGCCCGCCTTTACCGGCGGGTTTTTTATTGCCTGATTGCTGTATATGTATTGTAGATAAACACATAATATATTGTTTCGTTTACCTTTAAACCGCTGAGGCATTCAACAAGGTTGCTTTATCGTCATGCTTTAGCATATGGTAGCGGAGTATTTTTAATGCATGGTTTGCTTTTGTTATACTATTGATAATTGCGACCGATATTGGCCTAACAATGTGTATCACCAATGAAACTCTCCCCGTATAAGAAAGCGCGTAACAGTACTGACATAGCATTCTATCCGCTTGTTACAACGCTTACTCTTCTAGTGATACATTACTTTTCGGGTGCATTGGATTGGCCTGCTTATTCAGATGCAGACGCTCAAAGAGACTTTAATTCTGCAATAGCAATGTCGTTAATGACAGGGTACTTTTGGTTGTCATTACGTATGCTACACCAGAATGTAGCAAGCTCCCTTATTTCGCTATTAGTTAAATCTCATCAGTTGGGACAATTTGCTCATCATCGCGAGAGACTGTCTGGTGAATTTACACACCATATATTTAACGCGTCTATTGTCTCAATACTTATTACCGTGGTGTATTGTATTTTAGAAGGCCTCCTCTCTTCTACACAGGAGTTTCACGTACTCATGCTGACCGCGTTGGCGGTACCCTTTTGGTTCTTCTCTATCCTCTATATCATGCAGGTCTCCGCCAATCTTAATTACTTAACGAAGGAACTATTACCAAAGGCTGAGAGCACGAAAGACTATGTAACATCACTTACTTCTTTAATTCGATTAGGGCTATCCAACGCCATACTTTCCATAGGGGGATTAGCGTTAGCGCCAATCTTCTGGTTTAAAAAAGACGTGCCATCACTAGATGTTTTTGTAGTTTGCGTGTTTGGTAGTAGCCTTCTGGTCTACTTATTTCTACCGGTAATTAAGCTGCGTTTTAGGTTACACAGAGAACGAAAAGCATTGATTAAAGCTCTTGAGGTAGATATTGCGTCTCGAATATCAAAGGCAGGCATCAATAACGACCCAGCTTCACTTTCATCAATTGAAACATTAGAAAGCGAGCGAGAAGCGTTAGAAGGATTATCGGTAAATATATTAACGTTTAAAGATAAGCTTCAGATTGTTGCTAGTTTTAGCCTTATCCCATTATCCTGGCTTTTACTGGCCATCTTCGAATGGATGATTGCCACGCCATTTTAAAACAGCAGGTTGCTGTATAAACGCATTTACCATAAAAGCACGCTGAGATAGTATGATGTTCTCTTATTCTTTGGCCATTAATTATGCGTATTTACGGCGATAGGCGTTCGGGAAACTGCTATAAGCTACAATTACTTTTAGCACTTCTCGATAAGCAGTATGACTGGGTTGATATAGACATTCTTGCTGGAGACACAAGGGCGCCCTCTTTTCTTGATAAATCACCTAATGGCAAAATCCCACTTCTTGAATTAGGTGACGGAAGGGTCATCTCTGAATCAAACGCTATCATGCATTTTTTAGCAAATGGAAGCCCGCTTATTCCTACGTCACCCTATGAATTTGCGACGTTATTACAATGGCAGTTTTTTGAGCAGTATAGTCACGAACCGTATATCGCCGTAGCTCGTTACATCAATATTTACCTCGGTATGCCTGAAGATAGGAAAGATGAATTCCTGGCCAAGCAAGCACAGGGTTATCGGGCTTTAGCAGTAATGGAAGCGCAACTGAGTAAAACGCCTTTTTTAATCGGTCGCCACATGTCTCTTGCTGATATTTCTCTCTTTGCTTATACCCATGTTGCACATGAGGGCGGTTTTGACTTATCTGCTTACCCAGCAATTCGACAATGGCTAGCGTTAATTAAAGCACAAACAGGCTTTGTAGCGATGAACGTATAGCTATATTTTTCGCATATGTGGTGTTGGGCTTTGCCAAAATGATTGCATGGCTTCCTGTGCTTCATAAAGCGGCGAAACGTCGACATCGAAAAGTGTATTCATTGCATACGCAACTGCCTCAAGGGTGGAAACGCCGTTATCCATCTTTGTATGACGTATCCGATAGCGTGTTATTGGGGCTTCTTCGAAGTGGTAAAAAGCGCAGGCCTTAAGCCAATTATACTGTTCAATAATGGAGTATGCTTGCTTCCAGCTTCCGTCGACAACAACAATATGATTAATGGTGTGTCGTTCATTTCCCGGTAATGTCTCAATTGCACGGCTTGAATCGTTCGGATAGATAACGGCGCATTGTGTTACGCACAGTTTGTCATGTAAGTGTGTCATCGCATCATTATCGCTCGTGACAATTATATTGGTTTTATCCGGCGCACAGAGCGATATAAGACGCGCTGTGTTCTTAGCATGTGTAACTTCTCTTTTGTGCTGAAGAATCGTCAAGGTAATCGGGAAATGAACCGTTGAGATACGGTCGCATACACAGGTTTTCACTGGATACTGACAAATGTTACAGTATGCTCTCATTTATCACCTTTTTTAAATACGCACTACCTGTGTTGATCATAACCGCTAATGTCTCGTTGAATAAATAGTTTGTTTGAGAAAAATAAATGTCAGATAGCGCAATAAACCAAAAGGTTTCGACGATTCTTGGAATGGTCCCTGAAGGGTATGTCGTCAGTTATGGGTTACTGGCTGACTTGTGTGGATTACCGGGTCGCGCAAGATTAATGGGTAAATGCCTAACTACAATTTCAGCGCCCATTGCGTGGCACCGCGTGGTCAGGTCTGATGGTAAAATAGCGTTTCCCCCTGGGTCTGACAAAGCAAACGAGCAAGGTGAAAAATTAGTGTTAGAAGGTGTTGTGGTAAAAAATTTTAAAGTCAGTATGAAGTATTACCTGTGGCAGCCTGATCTTTATACAGTATTGGCAAAACTCCCCTATTAAGCGCATACTGAAAATTGGTCGATTTTTTAACCCGCAAAATTACAAGTAGTGGTCACTCGATGTTAAAGAAAGTCAGCATAGAACATCTTAAGGTAGACATGTATGTCCACGAGATTGCAGAGCACAAAGGAACTGTTTCAATAAAGACGAAAGGTCGTGTGACCTCGCAAGCTATTATCGACGCGTTAAAAAAGAAAGGCGTAAAATCAGTGATAGTAGACACTGAGAAAGCGTTTTCTGAAAAAGACAATACGCAATCTGCTTTGGACGTGGAAATTGACGGTGTAAAGAAAGTAAAAGCTACCTCTTTAGTTGATGAACTTACCCGCGCCACTGAACTTCATAAAGAAGGAAAGCAAATTCAGGCTGATTTGTTAGACAGCGTAGCGAAGCAAACCTCTCTTGATATAGACATCCCTAAGGTATTCACGCAAAAGCTAGTGGCATCGATACACAGAAACCCCAATGCGTTACTTTGTCTTACAAAAATGCAGGAGAAAGATGATTATCTTCTTGAACACTCCCTAAATGTTGCCATTATCTTGGCAAATTTTGCTAAATATTTAGGGCTAAGCGAGCAGAAAATCGATGAGCTAGCGCATGCTGCCTTTCTTCACGATATAGGGAAAATAAAGGTAGAAGATGCCATTCTTCACAAGCCCGGACGACTAACGCCAGAAGAAATGGAAGAAATGAAACGGCATGTTGAATACGGTGTCGATTACCTTCGTGGGGAAAGTATTCCTGAAAATTTAATCACTATTGTTGGAGAACATCACGAAAGGCTTGATGGGCTCGGTTACCCTCAGGGTAAAAAAGGTGATGAAATCAGTACAGAAGGGCGCATGCTGGCTATTGCAGACATGTACGATGCGCTTACAGCCGAACGGGTTTACAAGCCTGGGCTATCCAGTCAGAAAACATTTTCTATTCTACTCGCCGACGCGCCAAGCCGTCTTGATGTGACTTTGGTCCAACGCTTTATTCAATGTATGGGCGTGTACCCGGTAGGAAGTTTAGTACTGTTATCTAATGAGCGAATTGCTATGGTAATGGATCAAACTGCGTCGCCGCTTAAACCAAAAGTAAAAGTATTTTACTCGGTTCGAAACAGCCACTTCTTGCCCCCTAAAGATATTGATCTGAATTCGGATAATTCATTGAGCGTAACGAAAGCCGTTTTGGCTACCGATTACAATATAGATGTTAAGGGCTTTTTCGAGCGATCGGTAGCGGTGTAACGTAAAGGCGCTGTAGCTTATTAGGTACATAAATAACGTTCGGCATGCTGTAGTCTTTACAAAATGTGCTGCAGATCTGCAAAGAGATAGCGTGCTTACCCTGTGAAAAATTACTAGAAAATTGTCGTAATCTGTTTAGCGTACGTTCATATTCACCCATCTATACTGCACAGTATCAACGAATTGGGCGCGTGCAGTGCCTAATGCATTACTGCTCACTCCATTGTGGAATGCTATTTGCTGCATATCCACTATGCGATTGCGCTTTTAGTTACTTTTATAAGCGCTGTATACACAGGTTAGACATTGAGGACGTTATGAAAAAATTATTTACTGTAGGACTAATCGCCGCATCACTTTCTGTTGCTGGTTGTGCTAACGATCCAAACAATACACAAAAAGGTGCGGCTATAGGCGCTGTTGTTGGTGCATTACTCGGTAAAGCGACCGGCGACAATGATAAAAGCCGTTACGCTTGGGGCGCAGCAGTAGGTGCTATTGCAGGTGGTGCAATAGGCAACTATATGGATAAGCAAGAAGAAGAGCTAAGAAGTGAGCTGTCAGACACTGGCGTGCAGGTAGTGCGTGAAGGTGACAATCTAAGGCTTATCATGCCAGGTGATATTACATTCGCAACTGACAGCTCGAGTATCAGCCCTAACTTCAATCCTGTTCTACAAGATGTCGCGAAAGTTGTGAACAACTATGAGAAAACGGTGCTAATGATCAAAGGACACACCGATGATGTAGGTGCAGAGCAATACAATCAATCGTTGTCTGAGCGAAGAGCAAGTGCGGTAAAAAATATATTGGTAAACTTTTCTGTGAATTCCACACGGATCACAACTGTGGGTATGGGGGAATATTCACCGAAAGTACCTAATGATAGCGCAGCTAATCGCTCGATGAACCGCCGCGTTGAAATGGAAATTCAACCGTTAACGGCATCAAACACCTAGTCAATATCGAGTGTTTTTATGTGCTAAGCCATTTTAGGTGGCTTAGCACATTTACTACTAATGGCTATGCTTTAACGCTTTAACTTGATTGGCCACATCGCCTGCTATTGCATTTGGGATGGGGATAGTCAGATGATACTGACTGATTTTCCATAGCTCCCCTACTTTTATCAGTACGCCAGTACCCCTTGTTTCCCCTAGCTTTTCGTTATCCAACAGTTCATCAAACCACGCTACGTTCTCGTCTGGCGAAAAATAGATGTTTCTATCGCGAGGGAGATACGTCCAGCCCGTACCTTTATCAAAGTGTGGTTTTGCATACGCTTTAAAGGCCTCAACCGTCCAAACTTCGCCAGCGTCAGTGCCTAAAAACGTTGCACCGGGGGCATAAAGCGAGAAATACCCTTCATAGTCTGCGGTAGACGCTCTCTCATGTAGTGCATCTAATACCTTATCGATTTGATGTTTGTTATCTGTCGCAGTCGCTACAGAGGTTGTCATCAGTAGAACAATAAAAATTAAAAATCGCATTGTTTGTACTCATTTAAGCGCTTGTGCTGTTAAGAGAGTAACGTGTTTTTTGTAATAACGCGTCACTATGTATTCATTATGATGTGGCAATGTAATTCAAATGGCCAACGATACGGGTAAAAATAAGTGTTCTACTCTCGTTAGGAAAAAGGTGCAACGGTTCCATAATCATGAATATTAGGAGCAAGCGTTTGCAGTTCATTGGCTTTTAAGGGCAGTTCGTACATAGTGGAGAGACATTCGTTCGCCAAGGCTTTCGCGATTTCTAACGTAGAATATTCTACTGAGCATATCGCACTTTTCTCGTGGTTATGAGTATGCGCCGATTGTGCACCTGGCGCATACGCCACCAATATTGATAAATCATTTGGTAATTCCATGCCCAACTCTTTCGCACTATTTGTCACTGACTCAGCGAGCAAAGTACTGGTACATATTACCGCTGAAAAGGTAGAGCCGGTGGCAAGCAAATCCATAAGAGGGTCAGCGGTTTCATTATTATTTGCATGAAGCACTGTTGCGCTGCTAAAAAGCGCAAATATGTCGTCATTCTTTGCGGTGCTGTCGTCGTATATCAGGGCGATATCTGTATGTCCTTGGCTAATCAAAAATGCGTTTGCACGTATTATGACGTTCACAAGCGATGCTGTAATGGCATGTTCGCTTGCATTGGTAGCGGATGTATTGAGAACAACTAACGGCTTACTTTTATTGCTAAGGTGTTGTGCGGTAGGTGCAATGGTGTTTACGACAACGCCGTCACACCCTTGAGCTAATAAAAACGATATGGCGTCACGTTCCGACGTTTCTGTATCGTGAGAGAATGCGACTACGCAGTGTTTCTGATGTTTGCGTAGCATGTGTTCGAATGAAAATAATAAATGCGAAGCAAATACCATATTGGTATTTGGCAGTACTATGCCAATGGCATTGGTATATTTTGAGGCTAATGCACGCGCAATATGGCTAGGCGTATACTGTAGTTCATCGGCAGCCTTTCTGACTTTCTCTGCCATAGCAGGGTTGACTGACTCCTTGCCATTGAGTACGCGAGAGACGGTAGACAACGATACACCTGCATGTTTTGCTACTTCGTAAATAGTCGCCATTGTATAGCCTTATATGTTTGTAAGTACTTACTTTAAGGTGATAAGTTAATATAAGTATATCGTTAGAATTAAAAAATGGGAAAGCGCTTTCTTTAAGGGGATGCTAACGCTTTTCTTAAACCCTCAACATCCAATAGTTAGCTGGCGTTGGCCACAATACGGTGTGCGAGCTCGGCGATGCGAATATTGTTATCCATTGCAGCCGATTGCAGCTTTTTGTAAGCCTGATTTTCACTTAATTTACCTTGTTGCATAAGCAGTAATTTAGCCCTATCTATTACTCTTTGCTCATTCAATGCTTGTTTAGCGCCATTAAGCTCAGTGGTAATATCGTGAATACGTTGTGCTTGCTCTCGAATTAAATCGTAGAACGACTTGTGTGCAGAAAGTGAGGAAGGTGTTAGCCCCTCGACTATATCGTTATCGGCTATTGATAGCCCTTTAACGGTTTCATCGAAAATCATCGAAATTGGCGCCCCATCGACGGGAGGGGTACTGTTTAAAGACGCGACTAACTGTTCGTTATTTCGAAGTTCTTCTTCCGCCTCACTTATCCTTTGCGCAGCTCGTTCAATTAGTCTATCGGTAATGTGTTCTTCAATATCCCGCATATCATCAATGCGTAATGTAGCGATATCGTACCAAATCTCACTTAGTGAAGCGGTGCATGAATCATTATCGTCAAGCGCACAAATCATTTTACGGAGTCGTTTAAGGTGCCGTGTGTGTTCACTGTCTAATTGTTGTTGCCACATGGAAAGTTCAGTCGCATCTGCAAACTTAGTGAAAGTATCAAAAGCATTGTTTTGAGAATCAGTCAGTGCGGTAATGCGGTCGCATAAAGAAGATTGAAAGTGTTGAGATGAGAACCCGATAGCCCCACATGCCCGCTCTTGACCTGCGAACTCTTTGCCTTGAATGAAATTGAAGAGCGCAACGAGAAGCGCGGTAATGGCGGGATCACTAGCCACATCTGCGGCCTCAAAAATTACGTCGATAAATGCGGCTATCAGTCGGCAAAAGGCATTAGTGGATTCTGAAGGCGTGAGTTGCTGTGAAGATACTTTGCTGCGTAAGCCATTTAGGTTGTCCATGCCTTGAAGGGAAAATGTAATGCTGTTTATTAAACGGATCCCTGAATCTTTATCTGAATTAGATAAATAAAGTGCATGAAGTAGGCTACGAAGCTGTTTTTCACTTTCTTTGCTAACTTCTTCTTGCAGTGCCCGTTGCTCTTTAAAGCGTTCACCTTTAGAACAAAGGAATACATTACTCATGCCTCGCTCACGCTGTAGCTGGTGGATCATGTCTGTAACGGCTTTCACTACTTTACAGTTTGATGATAAGTGGCGGAGCGCTTGAATTTCCTGATGCTTAGCCAATAAAAAGAACCGTTTTGTTATATCGCTATGTGTCGCCATCGTGAGGTGTCCAAAAGCTGTATACCAAGAATAAGCAAAAGTTGTTCCTCTCAATCGTTTAATAAATATTTAGGTTATTTTGCTCTAAAACAGTCTTATTTTCGTGTTAATTTGCGCCTTTATTACATTGGGCCAATACAACCCCAAAAAAGATGTGCCTAAAATAAGTTTGTCTGCCCCATCGCGGTGCGTTTTTTCACGTGTCGAGTGCACGGCGCGTTTCTATGAAAACATACAAAAATTCAAAATTTGACGTAAAATCATGTATTAGAACAATATTTCAAAAAAATGTTCGTGCATAAATATTGGCACTAATGTTGTAACGATTATATTTAGAACAACCGAACAATGTATCTTGGCAAATAACAAGATAAGGACAAAGGCGTCCGCAACTTATTTCTTTGGAAATAAGAGCGGGCGTTTTTTTATGCCTTTAATTTAGGCTGAAAATATTTTTGGCGATTATAAACAACAGAATAGGTGATTAAAGATGGCGTATTTACTTCCCTCCGAATTTGCAACCAAGATGGTTGATGCAGGCGAATCCAAAATATACATGTCTACTCGCGACACACTAATTCGCGCTTTTATGGCGGGTGCCATTTTGGCGTTGGCCGCCGTTTTTGCCATAACCATTGCGGTTCAAACAGGAGTGTTTTTAATTGGTGCAATACTCTTCCCTGTAGGTTTTTGTATGTTGTATCTCATGGGGTTTGACTTGCTTACGGGGGTCTTTGTGCTCACTCCGCTGGCCTGGCTGGCAAAGCGACCGGGTGTAACATGGCCACAAATTCTCCGCAATTGGGGCTTAGTGTTTTTAGGGAATTTTGCAGGTGCGCTGAGCGTGGCATTTATGATGTCGTTTGTTTTCACCATGGGTTACAACATTGACGGCGGTGCTATAGCTACAAAGGTGGCGGGTATCGGAGAGGCGAGAACGCTAGGGTATGCAGAGCATGGCGTTGCTGGCTGGTTTTCTATTTTTATTCGCGGCATGTTGTGTAACTGGATGGTATCGCTTGGTGTTGTTGGTGCAATGATATCTACTCACGTAAGCGGTAAAGTGTTGGCGATGTGGATGCCTATCATGCTGTTCTTCTTTATGGGTTTTGAGCATTCGGTGGTTAACATGTTCTTGTTTCCATTCGGCTTAATTATGGGTGGCGAGTTCTCAGTGATGGATTACTTTATTTGGAATGAAATTCCTACCGCACTCGGTAATTTAGTGGGAGGCTTAGCGTTTACTGGTTTAACTATTTATTCAACACATGTGCGTACCGCGCCTAAACGCGTTATCGCTACAGGTGCTAGCAACAAAACAGTGCTTGCAGCAAAAGTGAATGACAAAATATAAACCGTGATCACCCTTCGACACGGTGCCTTTTCGAACAAAGGCACAAAACCGATTAATCAGGACCATCATTGTGTGGTGGTGCCTGATTTTTCGCCATCTGCAAATTTTGATGCTATCGCCATTGTCTCTGACGGAATAAGTAGCAGTCAGGTTAGCCAGTATGCAAGCAACTTTGCTGCTGAAACGTTTGTACGCGAATTCCCGTTAACAAGTGACGTGTGGTCTATATCGAGGGCGGCACAACATGTGTTACGTAGTATAAATACAGAGCTTTACATAAAAAATCAACAAAGCCCCTATTTTGAAAACCTTGATAAAGGGTATGTCTGTACCTTTAGTGCAGTCATTTTGAAAGGACAGTCTGCGGTGTTACTACATTGTGGTGACAGTAGCATTTATCACATACACCGCGGTGAAGTAACGCTTTGCACCCGTCAACATCGAGAAGCCGGCGAGGGCAAAAATACTTATTTAAGTAATGCACTGGGTATTCGGCCTAACTTAACCGTTGATATTACCACCCTAACGGTAGCGCCTAACGATATGTTTGTATTAATGACAGATGGCATAGCGGATACCTTGTCGCCAAAAACATGGTACGCGATACATCAGCATAATACATCTAGTGCAGATTTGGGGGCGCAGCAAATAGCGCAAGCAGCATTGAATGCAGACTGTGACGATAACGTCACGATAGCGCTGCTTGACGTATTGTCCATTGCAAAAGAAGAGCAAACACCTTACACCTCAAATGGCTTTCTTCCGTTTTTAGATACGCCCAAGTCAAACGATGTAATAGACGACTGGATAATACAGCGGCAGTTATATTCCAGTGAACGCAGTCTGGTTTTTCTTGCTAAGCATAAGCTCCATAATCATCAAGCGGTGTTAAAAATTCCTGCAAAGTCGATGCACGATAACGAAAGCTTTTTAGATGAAATGGTGAAAGAGGAGTGGATTGGCGCACGCGTACAACATGACAATGTTCTTAAACCCTACAAGTGCCCCTTTACACGACATTACTTTTATATTGCCATGGCGTACACACCTGGAATAAGTTTACGCCAATACCGAAACGACGTTGGTAGCGTTCCTCTTGCTAAAGTTCGAGACTGGAGTACGCAAATGGTTAGCGGCCTAACGGCACTGCATCGGCAAGACGTGCTTCATCAAGATATCAAGCCAGATAACATCATGGTTGATGAAAACGGTAAGGTCACACTGGTAGACTTTGGTGCCGCGAGCATAGCGGGTTATCATTTTTCGCATAGTGATGTGCAGCTTGCCATTCCTGGAGATCTATTATTT
This sequence comes from Alteromonas sp. 4NH20-0056, assembly GCF_057539655.1. Classification (NCBI taxonomy): domain Bacteria; kingdom Pseudomonadati; phylum Pseudomonadota; class Gammaproteobacteria; order Alteromonadales; family Alteromonadaceae; genus Alteromonas; species Alteromonas sp. 4NH20-0056. Next base: position 64,497 of record NZ_BAAJLS010000004.1, read on the forward strand.
ACCGCTCCGGAATACTTTGTAGGGCTTTGGCCTGATGAAAGCTCAGATCAGTTTTCTTTAGCAGTGGTCCTATACTTTTTACTCAGTGGCGATTATCCCTACAACAGTAACGTTGCCAAGAAAAGCAACTACGCAGGTCTACTTAAATTGCGTTATATCAGCTTGCTACAACGAAACGTCGCCGTTCCTATGTGGGTTGATGAAACGCTGAAACGGGCTTGCCATCCTAAAGCGTCGAAACGCTATCCGAGTTTGTCTGAATTTCTATACGATTTAAACCATCCTAATCCATCTTACCGTAAAAGCCTGCCGCTGATGGAGCAGCATCCAGTACGGGCATGGAAAACCGTGTCTGGCGTATTGCTGGTATTACTTCTTGCTATGTTTGTTGTTCATTATACGTAACCTGAACCTTGTTTGAGAAACGGCGCTCAGTATCAAAGGAATGCACCATAAACTATCTTCTTTGCTTATTCGTGGTGCGATATCAACGGGTTTACGCCAACGTTATTTTGCTAAGTCTTTGTAATATAGCGATGAAAAGCATTGGCACTATACTTGTATTATTATTTTCATAGTCTCGACTAGGTACCTGTGTATCATCGAGTAGTAACATATTTAACAATGTACTTAATCAGGCAACGAAGCCCACAACCAGGAATGGTTGTGGGTTTTTTTTGCTTAAAATAAAGGTGAACGAGATGACGCTTTCCTCACAGCAGCAACAACGCATTGTGATAATTGGCAACGGTATGGTTGGCCATCACTTTGTTGAGCAACTTATAAACAGCAAAGCTGACTACCATATTACCGTGTTAAGTGGAGAGGGCCGTTTAGCTTACGACCGCGTTTACCTATCGTCCTACTTTACGGGTAAAACCGCAGCCGATTTAGCGCTTACAGACGAAAAAACGTATCAGCAGTGGGAGGTAAATGCCGTTACCAGTGCGTGGGTAACGGATATTGATCGTACTCATCAAGTCGTCACCACTAAAGATGGTACTGCTTACCCCTACGATAAACTGGTGTTAGCGACAGGCTCTTATCCTTTCGTTCCTCCAATCCCCGGCAACGAGCAAGAACATTGCTTGGTGTATCGCACCATTGAAGATCTTGAGTCTATTAGTGCCTCTGCCGCACAAAGTAAAATAGGCGTAGTGGTGGGAGGCGGCTTACTGGGGCTTGAAGCAGCCAATGCACTTAAATCAGCAGGATTAGAAACGCACGTGGTTGAATTTGCACCTCAACTAATGGCGGTGCAGCTTGATGCTATGGGGGGCTCGCTGCTTAAAGATAAAATTGAAGCGCTCGGCGTACAAGTACATACACAAAAAGCCACCGAGATTATTGAGGCTGGTGAGCACTGCCGCTATCGAATGAAGTTTTCTGATGGTTCACACCTTGAAACCGATATGGTGTTATTTTCTGCCGGTATTCGACCTAGTGATCAGCTAGCCCGTGAATTTGATTTAGCCGTAGGTGAACGCGGCGGTATTGTTATCGATAATCAATGTAAAACCTCCGATCCTAATGTATATGCTATTGGGGAATGTGCATTGTGGGAAAAGCGTATTTATGGGTTGGTAGCGCCAGGATACGCCATGGCCCGCGCCGCCGTTGCTAGTTTGACTAACAATGAAGGCGAATTTACAGGTGCGGACATGAGTACCAAACTTAAGCTAATGGGCGTTGAAGTGGGGTCTATTGGTGATGCTCATGGCAATACCCCAGGGGCGCTGGTGTATACTTACCACGACCAACCTGCAGGCGTGTATAAAAAACTTGTTGTCGATGAAACTAAAACACAGGTATTAGGCGCGGTTCTTATCGGCGATACCAGCGACTACGATACTTTGTTGCAATATGCGCTAAACAACATTGCGCTGCCCGATGCGCCAGAAGCGCTTATATTACCGTCCTCAGGAGAAAAGCCCTTGTTAGGGGCCGATGCTCTTGGCGACAGCGCCACTATTTGTTCATGTCACAACGTATCTAAAGGCGATATTGTTGAGGCTATCGAAAGCGGTAGTTGCTCTTTAGGCGATATTAAATCGTGCACAAAAGCCAGTACAGGCTGTGGGGGATGTTCGGCATTACTTAAAAACGTTGTCGATGCTGAACTAGAGAAACGTGGCGTAGAAGTATCTAAAGCCATTTGCGAACATTTCAATCACACTCGCCAAGAGCTCTATCATCTTATTCAAGTAGAAAATATTGAGACGTTTGATGCACTGCTTGAAAAGCATGGTAAAGGGTTAGGCTGCGAAATTTGTAAACCGGCCGCTGCTTCCATATTTGCGTCGGTATGGAATGACTATATCCTTCGTCAGGCACATCAGCCACTACAGGACACCAACGATACGTATCTTGGCAATATGCAAAAAGACGGTACTTACTCTGTTGTGCCGCGGGTAGCGGGTGGTGAAATTACCCCAGATAAACTGATTTTGCTGGGTGAAGTTGCAAAAGAATACAACCTCTACACCAAAATAACGGGCGGTCAGCGCGTTGACTTATTTGGCGCACGCGTAGAGCAGCTCCCTGCAATTTGGCAAAAACTAGTGGCCGGTGGTTTTGAGACCGGACATGCCTATGCGAAGTCGTTGCGTACGGTTAAATCCTGTGTGGGCAACACGTGGTGTAGGTTTGGTGTGCAAGACTCTGTTGGCCAAGCTATCGACTTGGAAAACCGCTATAAGGGTCTACGCGCACCACATAAAATAAAATTTGGTGTATCGGGCTGTACGCGGGAATGCGCCGAGGCTCAAGGGAAAGACATTGGCATTATAGCAACGGAAAACGGGTGGAACCTTTACGTTTGCGGTAATGGAGGGATGAAGCCACGCCATGCCGACTTATTCGCTACCGATTTAGATGACGCAACACTGGTGAAATACATCGACCGCGTACTGATGTTTTACACAAAAACGGCCGACCGCCTGCAACGCACATCGGTGTGGATGGAGAACCTCGAAGGCGGGTTGGACTACCTCAAGTCGGTAGTTATCGACGATTCGCTTGGTATTTGTGACGACCTTGAGGCTCAAATGCAACATATTACCGACAGCTATCAGTGCGAATGGAAAACCACCATTGAATCGCCTGAGGCGCTTAAACGGTTTCGTCAGTTTGTAAACAGCGACGAAACCGACTCAAACATTCAGTTTGTTACCGAAAGAGATCAAATTCGCCCTGCCACCAGCGCTGAAAAATACGCTGGTCAACAAGCCATTCCAGTAGACATCATTTAGGAGAAATTTATGCAGGCTCAGGCTGAGGTATTAACAACGTGGAACGATGTGTGTCATACCGACGATCTTGTCACAAATAGTGGGGTGTGCGTGCTGCTTGAGGGCAAGCAAATAGCCCTTTTTAAAATTCAGATTGAGGGTAACACCCAATATTTTGGTGTTAGTAATTGGGATCCGATTGGGCAAGCTAACGTTTTGTATCGCGGTATTGTGGGCACTTTACAGGGCAATATTGTAGTGGCATCGCCACTGTACAAAGAGCATTACGTACTTGCCACGGGACAATGCTTAGAACGAGATGATGTCAGCATACAATCATATGAAGTTCGGGTTGATCAAAACCGTGTTTTTATCGCGACGTTATAGCACATTAGCGAATTAGATTAATTATGACTACAACACCAACAGCCACACTACCCAACCACCCTTGTCAAGACGACAGGTTGCTGCAAACTACGTGTCCATATTGTGGTGTTGGGTGTGGTGTCGATGTTATTCAGCGTGGTGGTATGCAAGGGCAGTTAAGCCAACTTACGGGAAGCCCTGAACACCCTGCGAATTACGGCCGACTGTGTATTAAGGGCACCCACTTATTAGAAACCCTTGATAAGCACAAACGCTTAACTCAACCTCTTGTTTTTGGTCAAGTAGCTACATGGGACACGGCAACTAACGAGATTGCTGGGCGTTTAAGGCAGATTATTGAAAAGCATGGGCCTGATGCTATTGGATTGTATGGCTCGGGGCAGTTGTTGACAGAAGATTACTACGTGGCCAATAAGTTGATGAAAGGCTTTATTGGCACGGCGAATATCGACACAAATTCAAGATTATGTATGTCATCGGCGGTAGTGGCCTATAAGCGCGCCTTTGGTGAAGATATTGTGCCCTGTAACTACGACGATTTAGAGCATACTGACTTACTGATTTTGATAGGCAGCAATGCGGCGTGGACACACCCTGTACTTTATCAGCGCATTGAGCGTGCTAAGCTTAGAAACCCTGCAATGAAGGTTGTCATCATCGACCCTCGTCGCACCGACAGCAATACGTTAGCCGACCTACATATAGCCCTTCGGCCAGGCTCCGACAGCGCCTTATTTTGTGGTTTGCTGCATTACTTAGCAAACAATAACGCCTTAGATAAGCCATTCATTGAAGCATCTACAAAAGGCTTTGATGATGCACTAGATGCTGCGTCACAGTGGCCACTGGCAAACGTTTCTGACGCATGCGATGTACCGCAAGAGCACTTAAAAACCCTGTTTAGCTGGTTTGCTGAATTGCCGCGAGTTATCAGCTTCTTTTCGATGGGGATTAATCAGTCTACCACTGGTGTGGATAAAGGAAATGCGATTATCAACTGCCACTTGGCCAGCGGTAAAATAGGCCGAGAGGGGTGTGGTCCGTTTTCAATTACCGGCCAACCCAACGCAATGGGCGGGCGAGAAGTCGGTGGTTTATCTACTATGCTGGCGGCGCATATGGATATTGAAAACCCTGAGCACCACCATACGGTAAGGTCGTTTTGGCAGGCGCCAAATTTAGTGACAAAGCCGGGCTTAAAAGCAGTTGATATGTTTCAGGCTGCCGCCGATGGCAAACTCAAATGCTTGTGGATAATGGCAACCAATCCCGTAGCAAGCATGCCAAATAGAGCTCTGGTTGAAAAAGCACTGACCCATTGTGAATTAGTGATTGTGTCTGAGACTGCGGCTAAGAATGATACGCTGCGCTTTGCTGATATTGTATTGCCCGCCACGGGGTGGTCTGAAAAAAACGGCACCGTAACTAATTCCGAGCGACGCATCTCAAGACAGCGCGGCTTACTAGCCCCTATTGGCGAGGCAAAACACGACTGGCAAATCATCAGTATGGTAGCCCGTGCCATGGGGTTTAACGATGCCTTTAATTACCATCATCCGCAGCAAATCTTTAACGAGCACTGCGCGTTAACCTCTGCGAATAATAATGGTAGTCGTGCGCTTGATTTAGGCCCGCTTGCCAATTTAACGGTAGCTGAGTATGACGCGTTGCGGCCTCAGCAATGGCCCCTTGAATCGGCACACCGCATAGGCCGCGAGCGATTATTTTCAAATGGTGAGTATTACACCAAAGACGGCAAAGCCCGTTTTATGGCAATAACGCCTCAAAAACCTGAACAACAAACCAGCACGCAGTACCCTTATATTCTTAATACAGGGCGGGTGCGCGATCAGTGGCACACCATGACGCGCACTGGCAACGCGTCGCGGTTACTTAAACATATCGATCGACCCTGGCTAAGTATTCATCCTTATGACGCAAAACTAAAAGGTATTAGCGAGGGTTCGCTCGTTGAACTTCACGCGGCTTGCAGTGACAGTATCAAGGTAATATTACCTGCCAAGCTGGATGATAGGCAGCGAGTTGGCGAGTTGTTCGCCCCTTTTCATTGGTCGGCCACGTGGGGGTCGCATTGCAAAGTGGGTGCACTTCTTAACGGGGCAAACGATGCACTATCAGGTCAGCCTGAGTTGAAGCACGGCGCGGTCAGCGCAACTTTGTTTAACGCTGCCACAAAGGGTATCCTTTTTGGTGAAAGCGCTTTGGTTGATGCTATAAAAACGTCATGTTTTTACTGGCTCGATACCACATCAGGCATTACAGCGTATACCCAAATTGCCGACATTATCTCTCCAATGCCGTTATTAAATAAAATTATGCCGCTGCTGCCACAACATACCCAGTGGTATACCTTTCAATGTGAAAAGCAAAGCACTTTAGTCGCCACACGGAATGGAAAAATGGTATTGAGCATTTTGCTCAATACAACGTCGTTATCTATTCCTACCGAGTGGCTAGAAAATTTATTCGACAGCGACCATGCGCTTACTCAGGCACAAATAAACAGCTTATTACACCAGCAACCCGACGAAGCTTTTATGTTAGGTAAGATTGTATGCAGTTGTTTTAGCGTGCGAGAAAAAACCATTACTACAGCCATTGAGCAAGGTAATAACAGTGTTAGCGGCTTAGGTGCTGCACTTAAATGTGGAACTAACTGCGGTTCATGTAAAACGGAGTTGGCGTCATTGCTTTCTGCTAACAACAAAGCCAGCACGCTCTCTATATCTGACAATGATAGCGCACCTGCAAATACATCGGTGACAGAGGAAACCCTATTATGAACGCTCGATTACATGCTTTCTCTGGTGCTTTACATAGCGCCCTATTTCGTATTCAAAGCGCGTTTGTTAACCGCGATACACGTATTGACTCGACTACGCCACCTAGTACGCGAAATGGTAGAAAAAATATGGCCGAGGGCGAGGTGTTTATCGTTGGTGCCGGACCCGGTGATGCCGAGCTTTTAACCCTTAAAGCGCACCGCCTTTTACAAACTGCCGATGTGGTATTGTTTGATTGGTTGGTTAGCCAGTCAGTATTAGACTGTATACCACGGCATATAAGTAAAGAGTTTGTGGGTAAGCGGTGCGGTAAACACAGCATGCCACAAGCCATGATTTGCCAGCGATTGGTTGAACTTGGCCTTGAAGGCAAGCGAGTAGTGCGACTAAAAGGCGGCGACCCTGCCATTTTTGCGCGTACGAGTGAAGAGACGACAGCGCTTCACAATGCAGGTATCAAGTTTGCCATTGTGCCGGGCATTACAGCGGCCTCTGGCGCCTCTGCCTATACGGGTATTCCCCTTACCGATAGACGATTTGCCCAGTCGGTAAAATTTATGACCGCGCAATTTCAAAACCCAGAAAAGCAGGCCGATTGGGCCGCTATTGCTTACAGTGCAAAACATGAAACAACCGTTATTTACATGGGGCTTAAACGGTTGCAGCAGCTCTCTGAAAAACTTATCAACGAAGGTATAGATAGTGCGATGCCAGTCGCCGTAATAGAAAATGCATGTTGTAGTCAGCAACGGGTAGTTGCAGGTACAATCAAAAGCATATTTAAATGCGTAGCAGAGGCTGAATTTACTGGGCCGGCGTTGGTCATTATTGGTCATGTCGTAACAGCACGTCAGCCCGTAGCACTCGAACTGATAAGCCAACCACATGCAAAAAGCACCATTTAGTCATTATATTCAAGCCATCGGTAAGGGCAAACGGGGTCATCGTCACTTAACTTTTGATGAGGCGTATGATGCCATGTCTCAATTGCTTGATGAGCAAATAGCCCCTGAACAAGCTGGTGCGTTTCTCATGTTACTTCGTATGCAAGAAGAATCGGTTAATGAGCTCAGTGGTTTTACCAAAGCCTGTCGAGAACGTTTATATAATAACAATACTTCATGGAATGCTACTGTTGATATTGGATGCTATGCGGGTAAACGACGTCAGTTACCTTGGTATTTGTTAAGTGTGGCGCTGTTAGCGCAACATGGCCACCGCGTTTTCTTACATGGAACCTCTGAACCTGGCTCACAGCGCTTTTATGCCAGCCATGCATTGGCTGATTTGGGTTTGCCACTGGCACAATCGATTGGTGAGGCCTCAACGCATATGGACTCTTATCGTGCGTGCTACCTTGATTTAGACGTTGTGCTCTCTCCGCTCTCTCGAATCATAAAACTACGCGAATTGTTTGGGTTGCGTTCCTGTGCGAATACATTAGCGCGGTTATTAAACCCAAGTGCAGCACCCTTTGCGGTGCAAGGTGTCTATCATACCCATCTAGACGAGCGTCATGCAGAGGTTAACAAAACGCTAGCACAACACTCTTTAGTGTTTCGTGGTGATGGTGGCGACCCAGAAATAAACCGTGACAGAAATACTAATCTTTTTATCACGCGTGAGGGCATAACAGAGCACATTGTAATGCCTGAAGCAGAGAGTTGGACAATGAAGGAGTGTAGTTTCACTACGGGGACTATGTTAGCGGTGTGGCATGGTGAACAACGTCATGATTATGCAGAGCAGGCCATTACCGCCACATTAGCGAGTTATATTATGTTGATAGAAAGCTGCTCGCTACCAGAAGGGCTCAGACAAGCCGAACAATGGTGGAATGAACGTAACCAGAGTGAATTACCCTTCTGCGTTGCGCACAATAATTGCGCAATTAACGCACTATAGTGATACACAACACAGGATGGTTACTCTTCTTTTTTTAGTAAGTTTATGAAATTTATGCAATTTAATTTTGGCATTGATTATGTATGTATATTTAGTAACGCAATAAGTTAACGCGCAATCTAGCCCTGCTAATATGGGGTAATATATTTTTGCTCTGTCCGCTTGGTATTCCGGCAGAACATACGGCAACGAAGCCCACCAGCCCACGATGACATCGTCATTACAGGCTGTTGGGTTTTTTTTTGGCTAAAGGAAAGTAAATGTTATCTAGTACATTAAACAAAAAGCTTGAAAAAGTAGTAGGCACAATCAGCATTATTGCTGCAATGTTGACGACATCGGTAACCATGGTTAATGCCAAAGAACTTGGATGGCCAGAGAAAGAGGAGCTAAAAATTGGGTTTATTAAATTAACCGATATGGCACCGCTTGCTGTTGCTTATGAAAAAGGCTATTTCGAAGATGAAGGGCTTTATGTGACCCTTGAAGCTCAGGCCAACTGGAAAGTGCTGCTAGACAGAGTTATTGATGGACAGCTTGATGGAGCGCATATGCTAGCAGGCCAACCTCTTGGTGCCACCATTGGTTTTGGAACGCAGTCGCATATTGTTACCGCTTTTAGCATGGATTTAAACGGCAATGGTATTACTGTCTCGAACGATGTGTGGGCTGAGATGAAAAAGAACATCCCACATGAAGATGGCAAACCAATCCATCCTATCAAAGCCGATTACCTTAAACCGGTTGTAGATAGTTACAAAAATGCTGGTAAGCCCTTTAAAATGGGCATGGTTTTTCCTGTTTCTACTCATAACTATGAACTTCGTTACTGGTTAGCAGCAGGGGGCATTCACCCGGGATATTATGCACCGCACAAAGGTGACACATCAGGCCAAATCGATGCGCAAGCACTCTTGTCTGTAACGCCCCCCCCTCAAATGCCTGCGACGATGGAAGCCGGCACTATCTACGGTTATTGCGTAGGCGAGCCATGGAACCAACAGGCGGTATTTAAAGGCATAGGTGTGCCGGTTATTACTGACTACGAAATTTGGAAAAACAACCCAGAAAAAGTATTTGGCGTAAGTAGCCAGTGGGCTGAAGAAAACCCAAATACTCACATTCGTGTGGTAAAAGCGATGATCCGCGCAGCAATGTGGCTTGATGCTAACAATAATGCTAACCGGCCCGAAGCCGTAAAAATCTTATCAAATAGCAGCTATGTTGGTGCAGATGAGGAAGTCATTGCAAATAGTATGACAGGCACCTTCGAATACGAAAAAGGCGATAAACGTGATATTCCCGACTTTAATGTATTTTTCCGCCACAACGCTACCTACCCCTACTACAGCGATGCTATTTGGTATTTAACACAAATGCGCCGTTGGGGCCAAATCGCTGAACCTAAGTCAGATAATTGGTACATAGAAACGGCGAAAAACGTGTATCGTCCAGACATTTACACAATGGCAGCGAAAGCGCTTATAGAAGATGGGCTCGCTCAACCTAAAGATTTTCCTGACTTTGATTCTGAAACCGGATTTAAACCACCGCAAACTGAGTTCATCGATAACGTAACCTTTGATGGTTCTCAGCCAAATGCTTATCTCGAACAGTTTTCAATTGGACTAAAAGGCGACGCGGTGCTCTAGGCGCGCCGATTGACGAGGAAGAGGCAATACGATGAGTAAATCGATACAAACGATAAGCCAAATTGGCCAATTGGACGGAAAAAATAGGTTCACAAGTATGGCTTCAATGCTACCTAAGCTACTCATGCCATTGGTTGGTATTCTATTATTTTTAGCTGTGTGGAATGGCGTAGCGAAATCGATTGATACTTCACTAGGGCAATTTCCTGGGCCAGCGCAAGTATGGGAGCAAAGTGTAACGCTTATCGCTGAGCATAGTGCTCAGCGAGAAAAAGCGGCGGCATTTTATGAACGCCAAGAAACCCGAAATGCACAACGCATCTCGCAAGATGAAAGTTATGTGCCCAAAGTCCGAGAGTTTACAGGTGCTCCCACTTTCTTTGATCAAATTTGGACCAGTCTATACACGGTAATGGTGGGGTTTTTTATTGCTAGCGTTATCGCGGTTCCTGTTGGGATACTTTGCGGGCTTAGTAAGTCAGCGTATTCCGCGATTAACCCGCTGATTCAAATATTTAAACCTGTTTCTCCCTTGGCCTGGTTACCATTGGTAACAATGGTTGTCAGCGCGCTTTATGTCAGCGATGACCCGATGTTTTCTAAGTCGTTTATCACCTCAGCAGTAACGGTGTCGCTGTGCTGCCTTTGGCCAACACTAGTTAACACCGCCGTAGGAGTATCGAATATCGATTCAGATTTAGTGAACGTTAGTAAAGTATTGCGATTAACGCCCCTAAAGCACGTACAAAAAATCGTTCTACCTGCTTCTATTCCTATGATTTTTACCGGTTTGCGTTTGTCACTAGGCATTGGATGGATGGTGTTGATTGCCGCTGAAATGTTGGCACAAAACCCAGGGCTTGGGAAGTTTGTATGGGACGAATTCCAAAATGGTAGTTCTGAATCATTAGCCAGAATTATGGTAGCGGTGATCACCATCGGTATTATTGGTTTCATGCTAGACCGCTTGATGTTAGCTGTTCAACGCGTTGCTAGTTGGGATAAAAACTCGGTATTGCGATAAAAAAGTGAAATCAGAATAAGGAATTTATCATGCAAAAAAAACATTTAGAGTTGTCGCAGGTAGGTATTGATTTTCCAACGCCGAAAGGGCCTTTCACTGCACTCACTGATGTTAATCTGAAAATTAAAAAAGGCGAATTCATTTCACTTATTGGGCATTCTGGATGCGGCAAATCAACGGTATTAAACATTGTTGCAGGCTTACACCAGGCAACGAACGGTGGCGTGATTTTAGATGGGAGTGAGGTAAAGGAACCTGGACCTGAGCGTGCAGTTGTCTTCCAGAATCATTCGTTGTTGCCATGGTTGTCGGTTTACAAGAATGTTGAGTTGGCAGTTAAGCAAACCCAAAAAGCTAAATCGAAAAAAGAAATGCGCGACTGGATTTTGCATAACCTTGAATTAGTCCACATGACACATGCACTCGATAAACTACCTTCTGAAATATCTGGCGGTATGAAACAGCGTGTTGGTATAGCAAGAGCGCTTGCAATGGAGCCAAAAGTGCTATTGATGGATGAACCATTCGGCGCTTTAGATGCACTTACTCGCGCGCACTTACAAGATTCATTAATGGCTATTCATGCAGAGCTTGGAAACACGGTTATTATGATTACCCACGATGTAGATGAGGCAGTGCTACTGTCAGACCGCATCGTAATGATGACAAATGGCCCTGCCGCTACTATTGGCGAAATCCTCGACGTAAATTTGGCTCGTCCGCGAGACCGTTTAGTGTTAGCGGATAACACAGAATATAACCATTACCGGCATCAAGTATTGACCTTCTTATACGAAAAACAAAAGAAGATAGAACCGGTTTCAACCTATAAAAAAACGGCAAAAAAGAACGCATCAAAGAATATTGACGCTGCTTAGCACTTAAAAAGTAATAACAAATAAAAACACAAAAGTTACTCGACGTTTTACGGCCGGGTTAGGTTTTCTCACGCAAAATTTAGGAATTCACTATGAAAAAAGTAGCAATATTCTTTAACCGAACGGTACTCACGCTGGGTATTACGGCAGCGCTATCTCCTATGGCTCAAGCGGCAGATTGGTACGATGCATTATCAGATATAAAAGCCAGTGCAGATTTTTACCTACGCTATGAAGGCGCTTCACAAGACAACGCACTAAAAGACGCTAATGGCCTTACTCTTCGTACCTTCGCCGGTATAGAGTCGGGTGAGTATAACGGGTTTTCGTTCAAGGTAGAGATGGAAGACAGCAGAATTGTGTTAGGGCAAGGTGATTACACGGTAGGGCCTACAGGTTATAACCTTGGTGAGTATTCGGTTATCGCTGACCCTGAAACTACCGAGCTTGATCAAGCTTATGTTCAATATAGAACCGATAAGCTAAAAGTTAAGCTAGGACGGCAGGTGATTGCACTTGATACGCACCGTTTCATTGGTAGCGTAGCGTGGCGTCAAGACCGTCAAACCTTTGATGGGATATCTGTGAATTACAATATAAGCGAAAAAATAAACGCGTTTTATGCTTATGTAAACCAGCGCAATCGTATTTTTGCCGAGGCTGCCGACTTTGATGCAAAGGATCATTTTTTGAACCTAAGCTATAGCACGGACTTGGGGAAATTAACGACCTATGCTTACTTGCTAGAAATAGACAATGGCACTGAAAATGCACTAGATACGTACGGTATACGCTATGCAGGGGCTTATACCACTGATTCTGTGAAGTGGTTGTACACCGCAGAGTTTGCTAAACAAACTGCCGAAAACGCAACAACCGATTATGACGCAAATTATACGTTACTAGAAGCTGGCGCAGTTGTATCTGGTATAACCACAAAATTGGGCTATGAAGTGTTGGGGTCTGATGATGGTAATTATGGCTTTGCAACGCCACTAGCAACACTGCATAAATTCAATGGCTGGTCAGATCAATTTTTAGGAACACCAGCGCAAGGGTTAAAAGATTTCTCTGCCTCGATTTCCGCTAAGTTTGCCGGTGGCAAATGGACTGCGATATATCATCAATTTGATGCTGATGAGTCATCGTCAACGCTAGACGATTACGGTAATGAATTTAATTTGTTGTACACCACAAAAGTGGCAGAAAGATTTAATCTTGGCGTGAAATACGCAAATTACTCTGCAGAAGACTTTAGTGTAGACACCGATCGGGTTTGGCTATGGATATCAACCAAGTTTTAAGGGTAACCCCCAGTTATGAAGGTGATATCAAATAGTGTTCGCGTTGAGCATCTGCCGCACCAACAATGTATTGGATTTATTTTGGCTGGTGGACGCTCTTCACGTATGGGTAGAGATAAGGCGATGGTATCGGTAGGTGGGCAAACGATGTTACAAATTGCCCACTCTGTGCTGCACAAGGCGCAGATACACCAACGGTTTGTTGTGGGCGGACAATATGCTGATATAAATGAAAAAAACAAAGGGCTTGGGCCCGCACGAGCCATTTGTGACGTTCTACTAACGCCGAGCACCGTAAACGCTGAAAGTAATAATTATGCCCTGTTCATGCCAGTCGATATGCCCTTTTTGACCTCAGCCAGCTTAAGAAAGCTGCTGCATTTAGCGAGAAAAAATCGACAGGCGTTTTATTTTAAAGAACATTATCTACCCTTTGTTACGCCGTGGTCAGTAGAAATGGCACAGAGACTAAAAGGAGTGTCTGAAGCATATCCATCGCCGTCTGTTCGCAATGTGCTTCACGCGATAAATGCTAAAAGTGTAACCTTTAGCGGTGAGCTGCGTGAACTTGCTAACATTAATAGCCCTGTAGAATTAATAAAGGCGACTGGCGGCGCGATAAAGGAAAACCATAATACTCGGTTAGCGTAGCAACGCGCACAAGGAGCTAAGTGAATATGTAAATACTTAATCCCAGTGCAGTGTGCTTTTGCTACCTGTGTTTTACGCAAGCTAAGCCGGCATATTGCCAATCTGTTTAAGAATACTGCCAAAGGCTCGTCCGCCGTTCTTTTGAATTTGTTTATCGAAATAAAGCGTACCTAAAAGAAATATAGTGATGTGGCCTTGCGAGCGCCATGTGACATGCGTTTTGCCGTCTTGTTCTTTAAGCGTGATTTCGCCTAAGCGGTGGTCGTAAGGAAGAGGGGAAGACTTTACTACTTTATACCCCAACTTGTACGGCGGTTCGAAGGCAACAATTTCTTCATGCAGATTTGCGCCACCAGCAATAATCTCGCGTACGGCACCTAAACCATTCTTTTCGTTCTTGCCTTCTACCAATAAATTAGCCTCATCTATCCCTTTAAATTGGGCATAATTGGCATGATCGCTAAGCGCAGCGAAAACGGTTTCTATTGGCTTATCTATCGTTCTTTCTACATGAATTGAAAACATTCTTACCCCATTTACATAAACACGACGACGTGGTTTTCGAGTTACTATAGAGCAAACATTTTGTAGCTCAAATAAACTCTTCTTATCTGCAACTATAGGCAATAAACGCGGTTATCTTGTGCTTTTTTTACCTTGCGGCCTATTAAGAAAATATTACGCAATATGGAACATTATTCCCGAATGTGTATTTAGATAGCGTCATGTAGCGCAGCAATAAATATGTACATGCATCAGCTTGCTAACGTTTTAAAGTAGCGTTATTGCATGACTACGTTTTTCCGCTTCTTTCATCTATGTCGGTACCGGTAGCGATAAAAAAACGCTCGACTTTATTGGGTTTTGTGAAGTAAAAATTCAATAAAAACAATAGTTAAAAGTGTTTTTGTGACCAGGGTGTACTGGAGCAGTTCGTTTGTTTCATTACTAGAAAAAATCGCCTATATTGATAGATGAACCTACCTTCTAGGGGTTAACGCTGTTGCCGCGACATAATAGCTTTTTCAATTTTATAAATATCGAAAAACAGATTGGCGTTAACTTTGCAAAAGCTAAGTGTGACTTAAGATAAAAGCAAAGATGGTGGCGGGAATATGCGTATTGAACCCATATCCTATTGAACGAGTTTCACGCTGCACATCTTTGCAAAACAACATAATGCAAACAAGACGACCATGTCGCTTATGGTTTACGTTATGGTAACAACAAGGGAAATACAATGAAGCTTATCAAATCAACATTAATTGGTTGTCTTTCAGCTGGCGTTTTAGTGGCCGGCAGTGTTCATGCCGAGGCAATTAGCTCAGATACTGTAATGCAAACCCAAGTGGCGCAGTACAATAAAACGCAGCTTATCGATATGGTAAACCGAGCAGATGTGCAAAATAAGCTGATGAGCTTAGGAGTGAACAGTAACGATGCTGTTGCTCGTATAAACGCAATGACGGATAGCGAAATAGCTCAGCTAAATAATGAAATCAATCAAGCTCCTGCAGGCGGTATTGTGGGTGCTGTACTAACGGTGCTTGCGGTTATTGCCATTCTTGATTTGGCAGGCGTAACCGATGTATACCCCTTTATACGTCCAGTAAGTAATTGATTAAATGGAAATGATTTTTAAGAAAGCCTGCTTACTAGCAGGCTTTTTGTTGCTGGTAGGCTGCCAAGGTACGCCACAAGCAGACCGATTACGGCAACAAGGATTAGCGTCGCTCCCACCATCTCATACCATTGCCCATGTTCCTTTTTATCCGCAAGAGCAATTTTACTGTGGGCCGACAACTCTGTCTGAAGTCTTTGGCTTCTACGGAAGCGATATATCTCCCAACGATATTGCGCCTAAGATGTTTATCCCTGACAAGGATGGAAGCTTACAACTAGAAATGATAACGGCAACCCGCCAGTATAGCTTTTTGCCTTATACGGCCCGCGGAACGCTTTCATCTATCATGGCATTAGTTAGCGATGACATTCCCGTTATAGTTTTCCAAAACCTCTCTATTCAATTGTTACCGCAATGGCATTATGCGGTAGTAACAGGTTTTGATAGCGAAAAGGGCACAGTAACGCTGCATACGGGGGTTACCCCAGACCACGACATGTCATTTGAGCTGTTTGAGCGTACATGGGCACGAGGCAATTATTGGTATCTAGCACCCGTTCCACCTGGCGTTACATCGTCAGAAATGGTGCCATTCACCTATACGAGCGCAGCCTATGACATGTTGAAGGTGGGCGATGAGTCGCGTGCGCTGGCATTTTTAGACACCGCAACAAAACAGTGGCCTACGCAATGGTTGGCTTACTTTTTACTGGCTAATCACTTCATGAAAACCGATGAATCAAAGGCGCTTCAATGGTTTGAAAAAGGGTTAGATGCGGGCCAAAACGAACCTGCATACCTTCATAACTTTATTGTCTTGTTATACGAAATGGATGATACGTCGAGAGCAAAAGCACTGTTAATCGACGCAATAACGCGTTTCCCGAATAACAAAGCGTTATTGGCGTTAGCCAAAAAAGAAGGCGTAACGAATTTGCCAGATAAAACCGCGTAACACGAATACAGGGTAGCCAAACTTGCACAAATAGCGTTAATATTTCTTTTATAACAGAGCATTGTGTTACTTATCTTTCGGTGTTTATACTATCTTGGTGAGCTTCTTCACAATACTCACAAATAATAAATCAACGATAACAACAAGAAGTTTGTCGCAGGATGCGGCATTAAGATTAAAGCTTGCTACCTGCAAACTTCATCAAGGAATGATTATGAAAGATATTTTTTTCTTCGACTCAATGCTAACGCCTAAAATTATCACTTTTGTCTACTGGCTGTTGCTTCTAGGTTCGGTAATAAGTGGCGTAACGACAATGTTTGTAGGGTACGACTCAAACTTTATTTACGGTCTATTTATTATTGTGTCAGGCTGTATTGGCGCCAGAATCTGGTGCGAACTGCTTATCGTACTGTTCAAAATTCACAGTAACCTTCAGAAAATTGCTAACAAAGAATAATTTAAGTATTTAAAAGGTGCTGCTGTACGCAGCACCCTCGATAAAAACGACTGCCTTAATCGTTAAAAATCTTAGAGATTAAAAACACAAAAGCCCAGAAGTACTGGGCTTTGTCGGTATTACTGCGTGCAGTAGCAAATTACTCAATATTCTGGATCTGCTCGCGCATTTGCTCAATCAATACCTTAAGCTCAACCGCTGACTGGGTAATATCGGTGCTGATTGATTTAGACCCTAACGTATTCGACTCACGGTTGAATTCTTGCATCATGAAATCTAAACGGCGGCCTACTGCCCCGCCCTTTTTCAAAATGTTACGTGTTTCTTTAACGTGTGTATTTAGGCGGTCTAGCTCTTCGGCAACATCAACTTTTTGCGCTAGCATAATCATTTCTTGTTCAAAGCGACCGGCATCTAATTCTACTTTTGCCTCTTCAAAACGAGTTTGCACTTTTTCGCGCTGCCATACCATTATTTCAGGCATTCGGGCTGCTACTTTTGCAACTTCGGTTTCAATGGCATCTAAACGTTGAGTAATCATGCCCTTAAGCGCATCACCCTCGGTTGCGCGTGCACTTATAAAGTCGTTTAGGGCTTGATCGAACCCCGTCATCACGTCGGCATGGATGGTGTCCATATCGGCTTCTTCTGCCGCAATAACACCAGGCCAGCGCAATACGTCAAGTGGGTTAACACCACTAGATTGTCCTTGCGACTGCACCCAATCAGCAGCTTGCATTACTTGTTTGGCAAGTGCTTCGTTTAAGCTTAACTTGGTGACGGCTGCATCGTTTGCGGTAAATCGCAATGCACATTCAACCTTGCCTCTAGCTAGCTTTTTTCTAAAACGTTCGCGAAGTACAGGCTCTAGCGAACGGAACTGTTCGGGCAAGCGGAAGTAGGTTTCTAAAAAACGTTGGTTAACTGAACGAATTTCCCATACGGCAGAGCCCCACTCTTTTTTAGTTTCTACGCGGGAAAATGCGGTCATGCTGTAAATCATAACTATCCTTATCTATAAAATTGAAAGCGTGCAAAAACAACGCGCTATGGCGAGTTGTATACCTAATAAAATGAAAGGCACGCTAACTTGCATTATCTATAGTAGCGTAGTTTCAACAAAAACAGATAAAGGAAAAGGGTGAAAGTTCGTTTTTAACAGGCGGCCTTAGTGGGTTATACTTAACGCCCTAGCGAATAAACGCTATTGAGCGATAAATATGGTTGCTCGATGTGCTTATTTTTATGCATTTACGTTGTGGAGAACACTATGCGTCCAAGCGGCAGAACCGCCAGTCAAATCCGTCCAGTTACTATTACTCGCCAGTTTACTTGTCACGCCGAAGGCTCGGTGCTGGTGGAGTTCGGCAACACTAAGGTTTTGTGTAACGCAACCGTAGAAGAAGGTGTTCCTCGCTTTATGAAAGGGCAAGGAAAGGGCTGGATAACGGCTGAATACAGCATGTTACCTCGTGCTACGCATACGCGAAGCGGCCGTGAAGCTGCTCGTGGCAAACAAGGCGGCCGTACGCTTGAAATTCAACGCTTAATTGCACGCTCATTGCGCGCAGCGGTAGACCTTAAACTGCTTGGAGAAAATACCATTACACTAGATTGTGATGTTATTCAGGCCGACGGCGGAACACGCACTGCTTCAATTACTGGCGCATGTGTTGCTTTAGTTGATGCACTTACTTATATGCGCGCTAAAGGAATTTTAAAAGCGAACCCGCTTAAGCATATGATTGCAGCGCTATCGGTTGGCATTTATGAAGGTACGGCCATTGCTGATTTAGAATATACCGAAGACTCAGAAGCTGAAACCGACATGAATATTGTCATGACGGAAACCGGCAAGCTGATTGAAGTACAAGGTACTGCCGAGGGTGAACCGTTCTCGTTTGAAGAATTAGATGAGCTGTTAACTATTGCGAAGCATGGTTTACGTGAATTATTTGATATTCAAAAAGCAGCATTAGCGTAAGGAGCAAACATGAAAGCATTCCAACGAGACTTTATTGAATTTGCCATAGCGCGTGGCGTTCTCAAATTTGGTGAATTTACGTTAAAGTCGGGCCGTGTTAGCCCGTACTTTTTTAATGCTGGATTGTTTAATCGTGGCGGCGACCTGGCGAAGCTTGGTCGCTTCTATGCCAATGCATTGGTTGATGCGGGTGTCGAATTCGACGTATTGTTTGGCCCGGCCTATAAAGGTATTCCTATTGCTACTACTACAGCGGTAGCATTAGCTGACCATCACGATATCGACACGCCTTACTGCTTCAATCGCAAAGAAGCCAAAACCCATGGTGAAGGTGGAACGCTAGTAGGTAGCCCACTAGAAGGGCGCGTTATGCTCGTTGATGACGTGATTACCGCAGGTACGGCCATTCGAGAGTCAATGACTCTGATAGCACAGCAGCAGGCATCATTATCGGGGGTGCTTATTGCCCTTGATAGACAAGAGCGTGGTAAAGGCGAGTTATCAGCAATCCAAGAAGTAGAACGCGATTTTGGTACTCAGGTTATTGCAATAGTAACCTTAGCAGATGTTGTTGCTTACCTTGAAGAGCAGGGTAACAGCACCGAGCAGGTTGCAGCTATTAATACATACCGTGAAAACTATGGCATCTAGTTTTGATGAGGCGTTTAACGGCGCGACTACCCATCTAGACGCGCTAGGATTGCGTTGTCCAGAGCCTGTAATGATGGTGCGGTTAAATATTCGCAAGTTGGCCGATGGTGAAATACTGTCGGTAACGGCTGACGACCCTTCAACCGCACGAGATATCCCCAGCTTCTGTCGGTTTATGGAACACACGCTTGTGGCGTCACAAACCGATGTCATGCCTTATCAGTACGTTATTAAGAAAGGGCGCGATTAAGCGCCTTTTTATTATTCTTTCGCCAGTAGTCATAACGGACACGGGTTTTAGATTATTACGTTAGATAACCACCACAGCAACAAAACAATGAGCGTTATGGCAATTACTGCTTTCATCCGATACCGCTTGATAAGTTGCTCAGCTTTGTCGCCCGCGTAGTACACCACTGCAGCAAGGCCAAAGTAACGAAGTGAGCGAGCAATCACGGTAGCGATTAAGAATAATGGCAGCGAAAATTTGGTCGCTCCCGCTGCGAGCATAGCCACTTGAAAGGGAATGGGGGCAATACCTAAAGTCATCACAAACCAAAAGCCTTGGCTGTCCATTTGAGATTTAACGTTTTCGAACTGTTCTGCGCTAAAGAAGCTGTCAATTATCCACTGACCAATAAGGTCAAACAGATAGTAACCCAGAGCGTAACCGAAAATAGCACCAATCACGCACCCAACGGTGGCCATTAATGCTATTTTCCATAGACTTTCTCTTCGTGCTT
The DNA here is from genome assembly GCF_057539655.1 of Alteromonas sp. 4NH20-0056. Taxonomy (NCBI): domain Bacteria; kingdom Pseudomonadati; phylum Pseudomonadota; class Gammaproteobacteria; order Alteromonadales; family Alteromonadaceae; genus Alteromonas; species Alteromonas sp. 4NH20-0056. Next base: position 84,749 of record NZ_BAAJLS010000004.1, read on the forward strand.
GCATCAGCGGTATCATTACCGCTTCAAGCGGAATAGGAACAATGGTTGACTCTAAAAATGATGCGAAAGTAATACCTGTCAGCATGTGCTTTGAATCAATGAATTGTCGTGTCTTCCTTTTAACTTTTGTTCCTATTGCCACGTAAATGTTCGCTTATTGTTTGTAAATTTTTCCATCTTTCATTACGAAAGACACGTTTTCCATTAAGGTAATATCCTCTAGCGGGTTACCCTTAACGGCGACAATATCAGCAAGCTTTCCTGGTGCTAAGGTTCCTAGCGTATCGCTTATTCCTAGCAGGTCTGCAGTATTCACCGTTGCACTGATAATGGCGTCAGCAGGGCGCATTCCGGCTTCTACCATTAACGCAAACTCTTGCCCGTTATCGCCATGTGCTGATACTCCACTGTCTGTACCAAAAGCAATTTTCACGCCTGCTTTGTGTGCTTTTGCGAAGGTGTCTTGGATCAACGGGCCGATTGCTGCGGCTTTAGGGCGAACCAGGTCTGGGAAATAACCATCAATCTTGGCTTTATCGGCAACAAATTTTCCGGCCAAAATTGTGGGAACGTAATACGTGCCGTGCTTTTTCATTAACGCGCGAGTGTCGTCGTCCATGTAGGTACCATGCTCAATTGAATCTACACCCGCGACGATGGCGCGTTCCATTCCCTCTTTACCATGGGCATGCACGGCGACGGTCATGCCGTAATCTTTTGCCGTATCGACAATAGCTTCAAGCTCATCCACCATAAATTGTGGATTTTGACCGCTCTTGGCCACACTTAACACACCACCAGTTGCAGTAATTTTTATAAGATCAGCGCCGTTTTGATAACGCGCACGCACTGCTTCACGGGCCTCCACCTCGCCGTTTACCACCCCTTCTTTTGGGCCAACATCGGGTCTAAGTAGGTGAGCCATGCCGTTACTAGGGTCTGCATGACCCCCTGTTGTCGCGATAGACTTACCTACGGTGAAAATACGAGGGCCTGTGGCATAGCCCTTACTAATGGCATTGCGTAATGCCACCGTTTCATAGTGGCTATCACCTAAATTTCTTACGGTGGTAAAACCCGCTTGCAAGGTTTTCTCTGCGTAGTTTGCCGCACGTAACGCATAGTCTGCTTCGTTTAAAGAAAAGCGCTCTAGGTAGGTTTGAGGCCCACCATGCTGAGAGGATAGGTGCACGTGCATATCCATGAGCCCGGGCATTACAGTGGCGTCTTTTAAATTGATAACTGTGTCGCTGTCATCACCGTTAACGAACCCCGATTTAATGGCTTCAATCTTATTGCCTTCAATAACAATAGTGACGTTTTCACGTATTTTATCTGAAGTACTGGTAAAAGCTTTTCCGGCGTGAATAAGTGTTGCAGCAAATGATGAGGTGCAAAGTGTCGATGCGCCAATGGCAATGGCGAGTACAGAAAGTGTCTTTTTCATATTCGTTTTTCTTTTTGGTTGTAAAATAGACGAACAACCAATGTAGTGTAGGTATTTATTGAACGCAAAGACTACCTGCACAGACCGTGCATTATTTAGGACGAAGTGCAGTTTTTATTTGTCTTAGTGGTGTTTATTGCGTGACTTTGCCAATACAGAAACGCTGGCCATGAGATGAAAGCATAAACTGAGTGGTACCACCCTGCTCGACGACATCTGCTTGCTCTAGTAGTTGGTAGTACACATTTTGATGCAGGCGGCCCCACAAGTTTCGTCTTACGCACACATAAGGAATAGGCGTGGCATTGTCATCCTGCAGTGATGCAGGCGGCGCATTGAGGATTAATTGCTGTTGTTCGGTTAAGGCTATTTCATCGCCCGTTTGTGTGATTAGCGTTAGGGTTTTGTCATCATAACGCCAACTTGTAATAACAAAGGGCACATCTTCAACGCGAATGCCTACTTTCTCTACGGGCGTTACTAAATAATAGTTATCTTCTTCTTTTTTAAGCACAGACGCGAAGAGCTTAACTAAACTCGCACGACCAATAGGACTGCCTTCGTAAAACCACCGCCCATCAATGGCAATGTTAAGGTTTATATCGCCACAAAACGGCGGGTTCCATTTTTCCACAGGCGGTAAAGCGCGAGCAGTTGTCTGCTCGCCCTCTAGCTGTTTTTGAAACTTAGTTAGATCCATCTTGCTCTATCAGTGTCTGTAATTCACGAAGCTTGGCTTTAATGCGGCGCATGTTGTCCGGGCCGGTGCGTAAAAGCTGCTTTTGCGGTTCGTTCAGGGCTTCTAAACGCTCATCTGCATACGTGTAACTGACAGAGTCTGACAATACTTCAACTGGCACCGGTACTTCAGGCGTATCAAGTAGTTGGTCTATCGCAGTAAGTAATACGTCATTAAATGGCGTATCAGGGTCGCCTATTTCGTCGTACTTTGCCTGAATATCACCTTTGTACATTCTATATACGTTTAGCAGCGCTTCGTTATCGAACGACTCCAGCATGTTCACGTAAGGGGTATACCGTTTGTAGCTTGCTGCATCAATCCATTGCTTACCTGCTTGAGAGTAAACGCGGAAGTTCTGCTCTGGAGGCGTTAACAACTGATGATTTGGTGCCATTTCATCATTGGCTAGGTTGGTAACCGACACAACAAAGCGTTGAAGTAAGCCTTCTTTAACAAGCAATTGATTAACGCTATCGTTATTATTTTGAGCAATATCGTTCAGTGATTTTTTAATTGCGGGGTCGCTTGTATCAAGCGGTTCAGGTGCTTCTTCCAATTCGGGCATTGGCGCAATAACGTCCGGCTCTTCCAGTTCAACTGTAGGTGCTGCCGGCCTGGTTTCAAACTCTTCAGGCGCTTCTGGTTCTGTTACCTGAGGTTCAACGACTTCTGGCACGGGTGCGACAGGTACAGGTTCTTCAGAGGGCCAAAATACAACGGCTAGAATGACAATTAGTACCGCACCCGCAATAAGAAAATGGGGAACTAAACTACGATTTTCTGACGATTCGCTCATGATGACTCCGCTGACTGTTAATCCTTTTGATCATACTACCAGAGATAGCACTGAATATAAGAAATTCAAATAGAAGAATTGTTCCCAAGTAATAATAAAATTTATATTTCTACATTGTTTGAACGTAGTAACGTCACATTTCGTTTACTTAAAGCAAAATAAATATCGTGAATTGTGAGTAAATCACCCCCGAACGTCGCCGATCTATAAAAAAACCTTGTAAGACAACAACATTTCGTTAACATCTAGGGGTATTCATTGTGCGTGGTAGTTATGACTGTAATTTTATTTGCTATACCCTTATTTTTTATCCTTATTGCGCTTGAACTCGTCGTAGATGCGCGTAAGAAAACGGGGCATTATCGGGCTAACGACGCGATTACAAGTCTAAGTGCGGGGGTGTTGTCACGCGTAATGACACTTGCCCACCAGCTTATCCCTTTCACGATTTATGTGCTTATTTTTGAAGCCGTATCGGTTTTTACCCTTGATGCATCGGCTTGGTGGGTGTGGCTGCTGGCCTTCGTGCTCTAAGACTTTTGTTACTATTGGAATCATCGCATGGGTCATGAGATGAGCTTATTGTGGGCCGCGCACGTGGTACATCATTCCAGTGAAGACTACAATCTTACAACGGCTCTTCGCCAAACCAGCGGTGCATTGTTCAGTTGGGTATTCTATTTACCCTTGGCCGTGTTAGGTTTTCCACCAGAGCTAATCATTACGGTGGGCGCACTTAATTTAGCGTATCAATTTTGGGTACATACTCAGCATATCAGTACGCTCGGTTGGATGGAAAAGTGGTTTGTAACCCCCTCTAATCACCGTGTGCACCATGCGCAAAACCGTGTTTATATAGACAAAAACTACGGCGGTGTTTTTATAATCTGGGATCGGTTATTTAATACCTTTATCCCTGAGTTACCTGATGAACCTCCTGTTTATGGCATTCGTGGGGCGCTAAAAAGCTTTAATCCCATTTGGGCAAACCTACAGGTATATAGCCAGCTTGCACATGACAGTTATCATACCCGCAAATGGCGAGATAAGTTGCGAGTGTGGTTTGGACGCACGGGGTGGCGGCCTGACGACGTTACTGAAGCGTTTCCTATAGAAAAGAGACCGTTATCGGAATTTAAGAAGTTTAATCCATCACTAAATGCAGCGGTAACCAAGTACAGTATGGTTCAGCATGTTGTCATGCTCGCGGTTACTTTATTCTTTCTATTGCGCTTTGATGCACTAAGTGGTGCTCAACAGCTTATTATTGCAATAACCATTGTTTTACTGAGTATTCAGAATGGTTTTATTCTATCTCAGTCGCGGATGGCGCTTGCTTTAGAAGCCCCAAGATTGCTGGTTTTTCCATTGTTATGGTACGCCGGTAATTTACCTATTGCTGGTCTTTTACTTGCGGTGAGTTCGTTGGCCAGTTTGATAATGCTGTTCTTGGCAGTTCGTCACCATCAACCACGAAAAATAATTAATAAACCAGCTGTGTTAACTGAACCTGAAAACCTCGCATAACGTAAAAAACCGGAAATTGCGGGAGGCGTTATGCATAAGTTTTTGTTCAGTAAAATAGAAGATACACCAACGGTAATTGACTATTTAGAAGTTCAGTCTTTCGAAATGAACGTGTATTTAGTGTATGTATCTATCGGCGATAAGAGTGGTATGGTTTACGATAAGCACGACAAACCGATGCGCTTTTTTAGTACCGGCCATATTCGAGAGGCGTTTGCGCACTGTGCTGTTGAGAAGGCAGTAATGAAGCACGATACGCCATACGACGAAATGATCGGCAACCCGCCTAAAAGTGCAGAGCAAATGGCCCTACCGTTTAGTATGGAATTACCTTATTAATATTACTGCTATTGTACGCAATACTATTACCTTTTATAACCATGGTTGCGCCGCGTCTCGCATATCTATTCGTGCACTCAGGCGCTTTGCTAACAAATAAAGCCCACCCAGCTTACGATGAATAAATAACGCATCTACCGGCGGTGTATGCCAAAAGTCTAGCTCCATGGTTAAGCCCATCCCCTTTTCGTGCAAACGCTGAATTAAATCCGTTTCCCCAAAATCATAGGGGCCTGCTTCACGCAGTGCTTCGCATGCTTCCATGCCCATTTCAACAACTGCGCGCTGCTGCGTATTTGTGTGAGCATTAGTAAGTAAACCAATATCCAGCGCTGCTTGTAACATTGCCTTATTATCTTGATGTGCGGCGCTCTTGAGCAGTGCGTTGTAACTATCAGATATGGTATCGGGCACCGCCCTGGTTGCGCCAAAATCAAGTAGCACCCACTGTTTAGTGTCGGTGTTAAAGCGGTAATTTGCTAAGTTTGGGTCGCTTTGCAACAGCTTAAATCCAAAAATCTCGCTGAAGAATAAGCGCATTAGTTGGGTCATGGCGGTGTCTCGAACCGCTTGGGATTGTTCTAGCAGGGCATCTAGTGGCTGTGCCTCTATAAAGTCCATAGCAAGCACCGTGCTTGTTGTCAGAGGTTCGTAGACGGTGGGTATCAAAAAATCGTCATCGCCACACAAGGCCGCTTTATATTGTGTAAGCATAGCGGCTTCTCGAATATAGTCAGCTTCTTGGTGAAGCTGTGCTTTGGCCTCTTCTAGTAACGGTTTGATATCCAAAGATGAGGGGAGTAAGCCAGTAAGCTTAATCAGCGTTGCTACATTATCTACATCGCTATTAATGCTTTTCTTGATGCCTGGATACTGCACCTTTATCGCTAACATTTTCCCGTCAAGGGTTATGGCTTTGTGCACTTGTCCGATAGAGGCTGCCGCGATAGGTGAAAACGAAAAATACAGTAGATTATCTTGCCACCCTTCGCCCCACGCGCTGTTCAATGTATCTATCAGCTGATCTTTGGGCATAGGGTCGGCATCTTCTCTTAAGCGCCCTAAAATAGCCGCAAGCTCAGGGGGAAGAAAATCGCCCGTATCCATTGATATCAATTGGCCCAGCTTCATGGCCGCGCCACGCATGTTGGCAAGTTGGTCGGCTATGCGGTTGATATTTTGCGGAGTAAGTAATAACGAGGATAAAACAGGGCGCTCGCCTTTAAGCAATTGCCCTGCGCCATTAGTAAGTACGTTGCCGGCAATTTTTCCGGCAAGCGAGCCTAATTTACCTATTCGCGATAAACGCGTTGAAGGAATGGCTTTGGTGGGTCTTGATGGGTCGCCCTCTGACATAGCATGGCCTTTTAAAAGTATATTTTAAGTATACGGCGCCAATGCCCTGCGCGTTTACTTCTTTACGCGCTAAATCGAAGGTTTTAAAGAGTGCGTTTACACAATTTGGGAGATGAACTGAATAATAAGTCCAAATACGCTACCAATAGCAAACCCCGTCCAGCCACTCTTGCTTACATAGCGAAGCGTTGCTGCCCCGAAAATGCCGCACCACAGCATAGCCGAATAAGTCGATACCATGCCACTTCCCATTCCAGAATTAGGGAGAAAAAGCATAACGACAAAGGTCAGTGCCATGCCGCCACTTAAAATTACCCACATGATATTTTTACTGTCGGCAAACGCCTTTGTTGCTGCGGAATTATTGCTCATTGTGCACCACGGAAATCTATTACCATGGTTACAAATTAACAGAGTTTTAACAAAAGGGAATAAGACTTCAGCCTTATATGATAATGATGCTGATTTCGAGCTAAGACATGTTGATGAAGAGCAAAGCGTATAAAGCGGGAAAATAGAAAACCGGCATAATGATATGCCGGTTTTATTCTTAGTCGTGATGACGGTTGAATGACACCTCTAATAAGGTCACATTGTCTGTAAAGGTCAGTGTTTTCAGCGGACCATTACCTTCAACGTTTATGGTGTTTACCTGAGAGGGCCATAAGTCACGCAATGCATCGTGACGTATTTTTAACCCTTCTAGCGCAGGTGGTTGCGCCGTTTCTTGGTAAACCCAAAAGTGTTTTCCTTCCAACTCAAAACCAACCAACGACAAATCAAGCGCGTTTTCTTCACCATTAAGCAAAGCAAAATGGCTATTCACATAGTCAGCGAATGCTTGTTGCGTGTCAGTATCGTCCATTATGTCAGCATGCTTATCAAATAGCGCTTTAACTGCATGCTCAGCATCATGAAGATTAAATCTGTGCATCACTTCGATGTTCTCTGTTCTTGGGTTGAACAGCACCGTGGTAATGGCAGCTTTTATCTGATGTGCATGGGCAACACTGCTAAATAAACCACATAAAATGAAAGCGATAGCGAACAGGGCATGAATGCCCTGTTGCTTGCTAACGGTAGATAACTTATTTGTCATCACCGTCCTCTTCGTCATCAGTTTTTAGTTCGGTTTTTGAATCTTGCATAAGGTCGCGGTACTCATAAGTACTGCGCGGCTTGTTCTTATACGCTTCAATACGCGAAGGAATAATACGACGTGGATAGTGGTTGTTTTCCACATCTACATCTGCAGTTTCCCAGTGTGGATCAACGGTTACGCCAACAAGTACTTTGTCTTTATCAGTAACGACAAGTTTCGTTACTGCTTTAGGTGTGCGGCGCCAGATTTCAGCAGGAATACGCATTTCTTCTGTGGTTCCGTCTTCGAAAGCAAGCTCTAAGATGATTGGCATAACCAAGCCACCTTTGTTGCTGAAGTCTAACACGTAGTAGTTTTTGTCTTCTTTTACAGCACGTTCAAACGCAGCACGTTCCCATGGCTCTAGTTTATCCATGAATTTTTTGTACTTGTTACGTTCTTTGTTAGTAACAGTAAAACGATCGTTTTCGTCATAGAAATCGCTAATATCGTCGAAACGGTCTACCCAAAGCTCTTTACCTTCCTGTTTGTTACGAATATCGGTAAGTGACTTAGGCTTATCCATTTCAGCTTCACGCTCACGAGTGAAGTCGATGTCAGGATCTTCAGTATTCAAACGAAGTTTGTAAACGCTGTCTAGGCTAATGTCGACATGATCTGTTGAGTAGAACCAGCCACGCCAGAACCAATCTAGGTCAACACCAGAGGCTTCTTCCATTGTGCGGAAAAAGTCAGACGGCGTTGGGCGTTTAAACATCCAGCGCTGTGCGTACTCTTTAAAAGCAAAATCAAACAGTTCACGACCAAGGATAGTCTCGCGCAAGATGTTTAGCGCTGCCGCTGGCTTGGTATAGGCATTAGGGCCTAAACGAAGTACAGAGTCAGACTGCGTCATAATAGGAACTTGTGTTTGTGATTTCATGTAGCCAGTAATGTCACGTGGCTCAACACCCCATGGGATCGTTGGGTCCCATTCACGGCCTGCAACGCCATCTAAGAAGCTGTTTAAGCCTTCATCCATCCATGTCCACTGACGCTCGTCAGAGTTTACAGTCATCGGGAAATAGATGTGCCCTACTTCGTGAATAACCACGCCGATAAGGAAGCGTTTTTCAGCAAGTGAATACGTGCGAGAGCCGTCGTCTTGTAGTTCAGTACGAGGGCCGTTGAACGTAATCATTGGGTATTCCATACCGCCAACAGGGCCATTTACCGACTGAGCTACGGGGTACGGGTAGTCGAAACTAAAGCGGCTATATACATCCATAGTGTGGATGATGGACTCAGTAGAGTACTTCTGCCAAAGCTCGCCACCTTCTTTCGGGTAGAACGACATCGCCATCACAAGAGGCTGTGTGTCGCCACCTTGCTGGTAACCGCGTGCATCCCAAGCAAATTTACGTGATGATGCCCATGCAAAGTCACGTACGTTTTTCGCTTTAAACGTCCAGGTTTTAAGTTTAGATGTCCCTTCTTTCTCGTTTTCTATGGCCTCTTCAGGCGTGACAATGAAGACAATACGGTCGGCTTTTTCCGCTTTCTTTAAACGTTCGCGCTGTGTTTTTGTAAGAACATCTTTCGGATTTTGCAGTTCACCGGTGGACGATACAATGTGATCGGCTGGAACGGTAATGTCTACTTCGTAATTACCAAATTCGAGCGTAAATTCACCACGACCAATAAACTCTTTGTTAGTCCATGCTTCATAATCGGTGTACGCCGCTAAACGAGGGAACCACTGTGCAAGCAGGAATATATCGTTGCCGCCTTCGCGTTCATCATCAGGGAAGTGTTCATAACCTGCGCGAGCCGATACTGCATCTTCTTCAACAATGTTGAACGCAAAATCGATATCGAAGGTGACTTTCTTACCCGGCTTTAATGGGGTAGCTAAGTCTACACGCATCAACGTACCTACTGTGGTGTGGCGAAGGTCGTTGCCTGATTTGTCTTCAACGCGAGAAATGGTGTAACCCAGTTCGTTATCGTCTACAAACTGTTGGCGGCGCAATGCACCCATGCTTAATTGCGCAGGTTTATTACCACTTGCAGCTTGTGTTGCAGGACCGCGGTTGCCAATTCCACCAAATGTAGTGGTTAGGGCTGACATTGAGTCGTCACGGAATTTGTTTTGATCAAGCTGAATCCACAAGTATTTCAACGTATCAGGTGAGTTATTGTGATACGTGATGGTTTCGCTAGCTTCAATTCGACGCTCGCCTTCAAGTAATTTTACGTCAATGTCGTAATCTACTTGTTGCTGCCAATACTGATGACCTGGCTCACCAGCGGCGTTACGGTATACGTTAGGTGTAGGTAGAACTTCGTCTAGCTGACGGAATTTATCTTCAAAATCGCCTTTTGTTTGTTTTATTGCGGCGTTTGCTGAGGGCAGATAAATCAGCATAGACAACACTGGTGCAAACCAGTAGAGATGTCGTTTTGAGGTGCTCATGCAGTTTCCTTGCAACGTGTTGAAATAGAATTCTTATAAGATACCAAACTTAGTATATAAGGGTGGGTAATTGAATCCCAGCTTTTGAACGTATACTCGCGCACTTTTAACGCAAAAATGTATCAATAGAGCGTTTGTTTCGCATCATAAGTATCGTATTCTACAGCTATTGTTTCCCTCTTTACTTCCACTATGAATAGTTTCTCTTGGCAACGTGCCGTTATTAAAGTTGGCAGCGCGCTTATCGCGCCTGAAGGTGATGCATGCAGTGCAAAGTACCTATTGGCACTGGCTCGATTTATCACCACTAGCCGAGAGGCAGGCAAAGAAGTGATTGTCGTGTCGTCAGGAAGTGTTGCAGCAGGCAAAAGTAAAGTGGCTGTTCGTAACAATGCGTCAATTGCTGAGAAGCAAGCTATGGCGGCAATAGGCCAGAATTTAATGATGGCAAATTGGCAACGTTTCTTTGATTTTCCCTGTGCGCAGATTCTATTAACGGCAGACGATCTTCGTGATAGAACGCGCTACGTCAATATCAAAAATACGCTAAGAGAATTACTCAATCACCAAGCCTTGCCTATCGTAAACGAAAACGACACGGTTGCGGTTAACGAATTAAAAGTAGGTGATAACGACAATTTGGGGGCGTATACGGCGCTGGTCGCGCAAGCGGATACCCTTATTATCTGTTCTGACATCGACGGTTTATTTACTGCCGATCCGCGAAAAGACAAAAACGCAGTGCTAATCGACCATGTCCCACGTATCACCGATGATATTTATGCATTGGCTGGCGGTGCCGGCTCAGCAGTAGGTACAGGCGGGATGCGCACGAAAATAGAAGCGGCCGATAAGTGTGCAAGTAGTGGTATTCAAACGCTTATTGTTAATGGCAGAAAGGGTGGAACGTTTGATGCTCTGCTCGATGGTAAGGTTCCCGGTACGCTCTTTAAGGCAAGCGATACGCCTGCTAATGCTCGCCGATTATGGCTTACCCATACCCTGAAAACCAAAGGCCGCATTCATATCGATGACGGTGCAAAACGTGCATTGATAGAGCGTGGCGCGTCGTTACTACCTTCTGGTGTTTCACATGTTGAGGGCATATTTTCGCAAGGTGATGCTGTTGAGGTGGTATGCAATGGTGACACCTTAGCCAAGGGATTAACCTTATATAACGCAAATGAGTTATTGCGCATAAAAGGAATGAAGTCGCAACATATCGCTAATGTGCTAGGTTATGAGAACACTGAAGTTGTAATCCATCGAGATGACTTAGTGCTTGTTTAGCCTTTGTTAGTGCGTTTCATAGGACAAAAATGACAGACATTACGCCCACACTTACCGATTATCCATATCACATTGAGATTGCTACCCGCTGGCAGGACAACGATGCTTACGGGCATATTAACAATGTCATGTATTACAGCTTTTTCGATACGGCGGTAAACCGATTTCTTATTGAGGAAGGTGAGTTAGATATTCATAACAGCAGTGCCGTCGCGTACGTGGTAAGCAGTCAATGTCAGTATGTTGCGCCGGCGGCTTATCCAGAAACGATTTATGTTGGCCTAGAAGTTAAAAAAATTGGCAGAAGTTCAGTAACCTATGGTCTGTCAGTATTTGCTGGTGAGGCAAAGCGTCGTGTGGCTCACGGTCAATTTGTGCATGTATTTGTTGATAGAAGTTCAGACAAGGCTGTTCCTATCCCAGTAAAGATTAAAAGCGCGCTAACAAGCATTGCCAGTCAAGAACAAGGCGAGTAAACCCATCATGACAATGAATCAAGGGGTGCTGTCAGGTGTTTTTCTTGATACAGAGACGTTGTCTTTAGCGACCCTTGACACCACAGCGCTAAAGGCGCTCGATGTTGAATTAAGGTGCTATAAAAGTTCTTGTGCCGATGAGGTGGTATCACGCATCGAAGATGCCTCGTTTATTTTAGTCAATAAAGTCAACCTTAACCGTGATGTGTTACAGCATGCTAAAGCGTTAAAATACATCGGTGTAACGGCCACGGGTATCAATAATATCGATACTGAATACTGTGCACAGCAAAACATTTGCGTTCGTAACGTAACGGCATATGGTACCGAGAGCGTGGCGCAACATACGCTCATGCTATTACTTAACCTAGTGACCAATTTCCCGCGCTATCACAACGATGTTCAACAAGGAAATTGGTCTTCGTCTGAGCATTTTTGCTTGAATCAGTACCCTGTTACTACCTTGTCAGGTAAGCACGCTGTTGTTGTAGGTCACGGTGAATTAGGTCAACGGGTCGACGCTTTGTTTAATGCATTTGGAATGCGAGTAAGCATTGCGGCTAGGCCAGGTAAGGAAAACGATGATCGCCCTACTTTGGATAGCCTGTTACCTACCGCTGATGTTGTGTCGTTGCACTGCCCACTGACGAAAGACAACGAAAAGCTTATAAACGCGCGTACACTGGCGCTAATGAAGCCAAGTGCGGTATTGATAAACACTGCCCGCGGCGGACTAGTGGATGAAGCCGCCTTATTACGCGCGTTGAAGCTCAATAAACTAGGTGGTGCTGCGCTTGATGTTATCTCTGAAGAGCCGCCATCACCCGAGCACATTTTTATGAGCAACCTCATGCCAAACTTGCTGATATCGCCCCACAATGCCTGGATTGCACAAAGCGCGCGCCAACATTTGCTTGATAAAACCGTCTCACAACTTCAAGAATTTTTGGCCAGTCTATCATGAACAACACGGTACTTTTTGCTGTTTGCTCACTCATTTGGGGCTCAACATGGATAGCAATCACTTATCAAGTGGGCCATACCTCTGAGCCACTCGCCGTTGCATGGCGTTATACGTTGGCATCACTTTGTCTTGGTGGGTACTGTTTGGTAAGAGGGTTACCTTTTTCACTGCCGCTGCATGTACATATAAAAATGGCGGGGGTAGGGTTATTTCTTTACAGTTTAAACTATACCTTACTGTACATGGCACAAGCCCACATCATTAGTGCGTTACTGGCGCTTATGAGTTCATGTATCATTTACATTAACGTTGTCCTTAGACGCTGGTGGCTAAATCAACCTATTCGATTAGAAGTGGTTATTGGCGCTACATTTGGGTTAACCGGAATTACCTGCATGTTTGTCCCAGAATTTTCTAAAGTGTCGATGGACGCCGCGCTTGTTGTGGGGCTGGTTATTGCGCTGATTTCGTTCCTGTGCGCTTCGGTTGGCAACGTTATTTCTGAACGTATTCTTAGCAGCGGTACGCCGGTCATTCAGATGAATTTCTATGCCATGAGTTATGCCATGGTGTTTTTATACATTACAGCGCTGTTTTCACCTGAAGCCCTTGTTATACCCACAGCCCCCTCTTTTTACTATTCGTTATTGTATCTTGCCTTTTTTGGCTCGGTATTAGCGTTTGGCGCATACATGAAGCTGCTGAAACAAATCGGCGCAGATAAAGCGGCCTATGTGGTATTGGTATATCCCATCGTTGCGCTAGTTATTTCTACGTTTTTCGAGGGTTACACGTGGAGTTGGCTGTCGTTTGTGGGTGTGTTTGTTGTGATAGTAGGCAACGCCATAGCGATGGGAAAAGTACCGCTATTTATGCGTCGCCCTACCATTATATAAATACACAACATGTAATATAGCTTGCTATAACGCATTTATTTTTTTGTTTAGCTCGTAACTCGGCTCAGTCACAATCGTTTCTAGTGTTTCAACGCGCTCAATAAGCGTCGCAATTTGTGCGTCTTTTTGCTTGAGGGCTTCATTTAATTGCTGCTTTTCCGATTGAATGAAAGGGTTATTGCAGGTTCCTTGTAACCAATCATTTAAGCGCCATTGAAATTTAGCATCTAGATAGCTGGCTAGCAGGGCGATAGTGGCGATGCTGCCGATAAGCAAAACAAGACTTAATGTAGACATAACATACTCCTGATAACAGTTAATAAAAATCACATTTCATAGCTTCTAGTCTCGCCGTGAATAAAAAAATTACAGCAAATGTAATTATTTTTGTTTAACGAAGACTACAACGATAAATAACCACATTAACAACAGTGTTCACTGGCACTGAATAGAGGAAGTGCGTTGGTTCAAGGGTTTGACGATGTATTCTCACAATACGAAGGGTTACTCGGGCGCGTAGCAAATAGCTATGAAGCCAATGACGCCATGCAGCAAGAGCTACTGCAAGAAATTGCAGTAGCAGTTTGGCAGGGCTTGTCTCGTTTCAAAGGTGACAGCAGTATCAAGACCTACATTTTACGGATTGCCCATAACCGCGCGGTAACGCATGTTGCCAGCCAAGTAAAAAGGGTTGATACCCATTCGTTTGACGATAGCGATGACACCTACCACGACCCTCAGCCATCACCAGAAACCTTAACCAGTAACCAACAGTCGTTAGCTCACTTACTTGCTGCGGTCAGAGCGCTGCCTCTTCAACAACGCCAAGTGCTAACGCTTTCGCTAGAGGGGTTGTCGTATGATGAGGTTGCCGAGGTGTGTGGCCTAACTAAAAACCATGTTGGGGTTATTTTGAAACGCGCAAAGGCTGCAGTGGTTAAAGGAGAATTGAATGCAAAATAATGATGAGTTAGCCAATCTTTGGCAAACACAGCCTACACAAAAAGTCGATATTGAAGCCGTTAAAAAAGACTTTCATCAAGAAACCACAAAACAACGACGTTATTTTATTCTCGATTGCTTGGCTATGCTGCCCGGCACCATTTTACTTTTCACATATTGGACAGAATTTTCGTTATTAGCAAAAGTCATGATTGGGGGAATTTTTCTCTTTAGTTATCCACTTGTTGGGTATCAGCTGTGGCTCCGCCGTATTGCTGCGTTTGCTAAAAGCGACGGCACAAACGACTACCTTAGCCAGCTAAGTAAGCAATTTAAAAACAATATTCGCATTGCCGTGTTAAACAAACACTCAGCATGGTCTGCAGCGCTTTTTCTCTGGGTATTTTGGGCGGTAATGTTTTTCACGGGTGAGCTAAAAGATGAGAAAATATTGAAGACCGTCGTCATACTCGTGGGTACCACCATCGTCATGGTTGGGTGGTATATATGGGCGGATAAACGGAAACAACGTTTTCAACGAGAATGGCAAGCGCTACAAGACATGAGAGGGTAGCCCTTAAGCGCAAACAATGATCACTTGTGGTTATTCATCGTTTGCATCATCGCTCGGCTCTTTCGCCTCGCCAGAGAAAAACTCGTAATACAGGTCCAATGCAAACTGTGATTGGTCGTCAATAGTTGTTTGTACTGCCTCTAAAAATAGGCGTGGTAATAATTGATAGCGCAAAGCCAAGTCGGGTGGCTGTTGACGTCTACGCAGCGTGCTATTTGCATCGTTATTGCTAAGGCCTACATCCACATTATATTCTACCGAAAGTCGATCGTTAATTTGCCCCGTTACCGATAGCCTGTCTTCGTTCGTACCTAACCTAAAGTCTTCAATGCCCAACGATTTACCGACCTGTCCGGTAAGCGATTTTGTATTCGATAAACCAAACCCAAGCAAAATAGCGCCATAGTTGGGGTCTTGTGTCTCTGCGTCTGGCCCTTGTCCGGTAAGCAAATACGATAATACATTTTGCTGATCCATTGCGGGCTCAGAGAATAAGTTTATCGATGGTGCATCGGCAGAGCCATCTATGCGAATACCCGCAATAACATTGTCATCGGTCTTGTCTGGGTCACGTATGGCTTCAATCAGTAACAGTGGTTGGTCGATAGGCCCATTAAACTGAACCTCACCCGTTTGTATAACAAGTTGCTGCCCATAAGCACTGTAACGGCCATCAAGTATCTGCAAGTCGCCAAATCCAACTAAAGCCGGTTGAGTGTTAACGCGAATACCGCCATGTAAATTTGCGTTTAAGCCGAAGGCTTCTAGTTTTACATCGCCGGTTTTCTTTTTGTCGATATTGACCATTACCGAGGCATGAACGATATCTAATGGCTCTTCTCTGTCAGGTTCGCCGCGTAAATACACATCTTTTGACGGAGAAACCGCACTTTCTGGAAGCGATTCAATCTCAATACGCGCCCATGGAATATTGATATCGCCCGATATATCCACTCGCTCTGCGGTGGCATTGACATCGATATCTGGGGATATTCTAAACACCATGTTGGGCTGTTTTACTTCAAATTTGTCACCGGAAAGCGAAAAGTCGACGCTGGGTGTGTCAGACCAATTGATGCCGCCGGTTAGTTCGCCTTTTCCTCCACCTAAAATAAAGGTGCCGGTAAAGTCAGCTGTCTGCCCATCAAGTATAATAGATTGTTGCCAGTCTTTGAGTGATACCGGCGTGTCTTGGATATCAATGGCGCCGTTGGCAACTTTCAACTCTCCAGACAACACTGGCGATGTAACCGCACCTTTTAATCGAACGTTACCATTGAGGTTACCGGTAAGCGTTCGAATTGCTGGTGAAAGTGGCTTTAGCGGCGACACGTCAATGTCGTTGATAACAAGCATGCCATCTAGCGGTATATTTTCCTCGAAAGGATGAACAGAAACATTCAGTTCAGCATGGCCTAAATCATCACTCTTTATTATTGAGCGTGCAGAGAGCTTACCTTGTTTCATTGACCCTTCGGTTTCTATTGCATTAATTGTAATATCAATAGGGCGTGTTTTACCCAGTTGCCACGTGGCAGGTGACAGTGATGCATTAAACTGGGCATCGATGTCGCCATTTGCTGAATACGAGCCTTGTGATGCTGCGGTAAGAGTGGCTGGTACGGCGGAGGTAACCAGTTCAGGAAACAGTTCATGCGCCCACAAACCAACAGGTAGTAAATTAGCAGCAAGGTTCCATTGGGCGTTGTTGTTCTCAACGTTAAAGGTATCAATACACAGTTGGCCTTCATTTCTTGATACCCAACAGTGTGTGCTAACGGCGGCTGACACCGGTGTAGTGGCTACTTGCACATCAAAAGGCGATTCAAGTAACCAATTCATATTGGCAAGTTTAAGCGAGCTTTCTTTGATACGTCCTTGCCACGTATTGTTTGCCCAGCTGCCCGAAAATTGGGTATTAATATTATGCTCGGGGACATTCATCGCCAGGGTGACATCGTGATTACTGTACGTGCCTTCAAAGGACACATCGCCATTGATTAACCCTTGCTTCGCGACCTCTGCGGAAAGGTTTGGCGAGATAGCAATATTGTTAAGGTGAACATCGCCGCGTGTTGACGGGTCGTTCCAAGGGCCTGTCACTTTTATTGTGCTTTTTACTTCGCCTGAAATGTCAGAGTACAAGGTCTCAACCTGTTTTACGTTAATCCCCACATCTGCATTTACATAGCGTTTGTTTAATACCTGCGCATTAATATCAATGGCATTATCTGCTTGCTGAACCTTTAGGGTTGTCACCACAAGATCGCTTGGGCCTGAATATACCGCGGAGCCTTTAACCGACAATGGCTTTCCTTGTAACATGCCGCTGATATCGAGGTCTTTGAGGCTCATGTGAAGACCTTTTTTATCGTATTGCACCACACTGGTTAGGTTACCATTGAGTGCATCGGGTGCCCTGCTATCAAGTAAAGAGGCTGACACGTCGGTTAAGGTAGTGCTACCTTCCCAATAAATAGACTCATCGAGATATAAGGTGCCTGTATTACTTAAACGTCCACCCAGAGCCTCAATACTGCCTTCAGTCACCGAAATATTGTTTTCTTTTAAAATAACGTTTAACGCAACTGGAATCCGTCCTGCATCTGGCAGTGTTGCTGCTCCTTCACCACGCAATACATAGTCTCCCATGGTGCCATTTAAACTCACTTGGCCTGCATGCAATTTGCCTTCTGCTACTAAGGGGAGGGCTTGCTCTTGCCAGTTTGCGTCAAATGAAATAGGCAGTTTTTCATCTAAAATATTGGTTTTAAGCGCGATGTTTCCGTTAATCTCTCCTGTTACTGCAATATTTGCAGACAGGTCAGACAAATCCCCTGTCGCTTTTGCAGTGACTGACTGCTGGTCGCCATTTATTTCACCCGAGGCATCGATATCTATCGATAATGGATACGGTGAGGCTAGCGAGGCCTCTAATGACCCCGTTAATGTTCCTTGTTGATGGGCAACTAATAGCGCCTCCATTGCAATATTGGAGCGGTCAAAAATAAAGTTCTCAAACGACAAGGTTTTAAGTGCGTACTGTGTCTCACCTTGGTTGAACTGCATGCCGTTAAGCTCGAATGTCTCCAGCGATACAGGAATAGGGCTTTCGATGGTCGGTAATTCAGGCACTGTGTATGAGAGCGAATACGATGAAGGTAATGTTGAGGTGCTGGTAGGCTGTGCAGTGGGCTTTTTCTCGCCAGGTTCAATGGTTATCGCTAATGAAGATAAGGTTAGTTTCGCTATGTCTATGCGAGTGTTTGCTTCAACATTATTAACTTGAAGCGCGCCTACACGAATTTTTTGCGCTAGTAACTCAAGCGTAAAGTCGCGGATGTCCGCGTGCTCAAGCTCAATAGGAAAGGGCAATGCAAACGCTGTAGACGTCGTGTTATCTGTTTCAGCTGGCTCGCGTTTTTGAACAATTGTGGCTTGATTGAGAACCACGTCATTAACACACACACGCGGCTCAAACAGGCAGCGCCACGTAATATCAACAAAAAGGCTATTAACGTTAGCTTGCCATGTTTCATCTTCATACGAAAGCGCGCTTATCGTTAACCCATCAGCAATACCGCCTTGTATTTTTTCTATCGCTAAATTATCAACAAAAGAGGTAGCGGCAAGCCTAATTGTTGGGCCGCCTAGTGGGCTAATTAATATCGCGTAAACCAGTACGACAAGCAGTACGGGCGAAAGCAAAACCGTCGACAGTGTACGTTTTCTCATAGCTCTGGCCCCAACATTAAGTGCAGTCGCCAAGTATTTTCGTCTGGTGCAAAGCCTCGTGCGAGATAAATGCGAACTGGGCCAATTGGCGAAAGCCAATGTACACCAGAGCCAACGCTGTATGTCAGTGTTGTATTCGTATCGTTAGTTGCCGTACCTGCATCAGTAAAGGCGGCTATTCGCCAACTGTCGGCGACGCGATAAGCGTATTCAACGCTTGCAGTAGTTAGATACTTTCCCCCTATCGCATCTATAGCAAGCTCACCAGTTTCTGGGTCTATTACTTCGTCCTTTGGTGAAATATCTCTGAATCTAAACCCTCTTACACTTTGATCTCCACCCGCATAAAAACGCAATGAAGCGGGTACCTGAGAGAAGTCGTTAGTGCGTATTGCACCTAGTTCGCCTCGCACGGTTAGACGATGCTTTTCGTTAAATGTGCGTATGAGCATCCCTTCTGCTACAGACTTAACAATGTCGATATCTGAGCCAGCGTTCTCGCGGCCAACTTGTGTTAAAACTTCAAAATAGGTGCCCGATGAAATATCGAAATCGTCGTCTTTTTCCAAATAAGTGAGCGCATAACCTGGAAGGATAAGCGACGTAGTGTTGATATCCGCTTCTCCTTGGTCATAGGTTTCGGTTAGGTAAGTTAGCGACCCGTCTTGTTGCCATGGCGAATCGTCTTCTTGCCAATATCGATGTAGTGATACCGATAAGGTTTCACTGTTGAAAGACGTATTGCTGTACTCAATAAATTGATAACCCGCTTCAACACTTACATAATCTCGAGTGATGTTTTTCATTGGAATACGGTAGTCAGCGGTAATCGATTGTTCGGGCTCAGAAAGAAATAAATCTGCAGAGGCAGAGTGGCCGTATTTGTTCACCCAAGGTCGTTCCCAGCCGAGGCGCACTCGTGGGCCTGTGTCGGTTGCGGCGCCAAGTGATACATTGTAAGTATCGCGAGGTCGATGCGACAGTGATACTTCAATGGGCACAAGTAAACCGTCAGCCTCGCTTACAACAGGCCGTGCGATGACGCGTTTAAAATAACCGGTCTGATTTAGGCGTCGGTTGAAATCGCTGAGTATTGAAGATGAATAAGGCTGACCGCTTTCAAACGGAGCAAGGCGATTAATGATAGCTTTCGCCTTGTCATCACCCACGAATTTGATAGTACCGAATTGATACTGAGGGCCGCTTTGTGCGATTAAAAGAATATTCGCCTCTTTTTCTTCACGTACTAAGTCAAGCCGCGTTGCTTGCCAAAAAAAATCAAAGTAGCCATTGGACAGCGCATAATTAAACATTGCTGATTTAAACGAGCTGTAAATGGGCTGGTTAAGTACATCGCCTTTTTCTAGAGCGAAAGCATTAAACCGCGAGCGGAAAGCTGGGTCTTCTCGCCCTGCGCCTATGATCTCTCTGGTCACGTGACCTACCGTAAGCGGCTCATTGAGCGCAACGTTTACTAACACGGTATCGTTATTAACGTCTATTGCTGCTTCGCTATTGTAATAGCCAAAGGGCTCGACCGCTTTTGATACAGTACGTTGAAGGGTATCTTGCCAAAATGGTTCAGTAAGCGCGGTAACATCGACATCGAGGTTGTTTAAGTGAATGCGGATGTTGTTCTTTAACTTATCTTGTTTCACCCCCGCTATTTTGTAATCAACAGCAAAAACGTTGTTGCTAAACGCTAAACATATAACAAGCAGCACCCCTGTCGCGATTGTTGCATGAGTAGCACGAAGCAATACCCCAAAAAGTGTCATCAAACGCGCAAGAGTTTGCGTGCCAGACATAGAATAAAAACAGGGGTAATGCATGTAAACAATCAGATCCTTTTGACAATGCGTGCCGAAGTAAACGCAGATGGTAACGCCATGTTAGAACGCGTTAATACCTAGTCTTGTAGTAACGCAAATGAATGCCGTAAGCATACCATAGACTAATAAAAAGCTACCTATAGATAGTGATAGAAAGCGATGAGCGATCAGTTTATTAAGATTATAGATACCGTTATTGCGTGGTAAGGTTGTGGCAAGACATCATTTTTATAACGGGTAGAAAGTGATATTGTTAACTCAAAATTATGTTGGCAAATATCGTGTTTGCACGGAGCACAGGCGTTATTCGCCTTATTTACAAAGGACTGTGTATGCGTTTATTCACTTACCCCGGTTACGCCGTAATGGTGTTATTGACTTCTTTTTTCACTATTTCTTCGGCCATTGCGCAAGAGACTGTTGCAAGCGACCCTCAACCTTATACCGCCTTTAGTGCGTTACCTAAATATCGAGGGCCAGCGCTATCCCCTGACGGAAGCCGTTTATTGTTTGTACAAAATATAACAACGCCTGAAGAGGTTGCGGTGCTTAAAAGTTACGATCTTAAGACGGGTAAAAATCACTACCTGCTTAAATCGGATAACGAAGCGGTCAAAATTAATTGGTATCGCTGGGTGAATAGTGAACGTTTCGTGGTTAGTGTGCGTGTTGAAAGTAAGCGTGGTAAAACGAAAGTTCATGATACCCGTTTAATTAGCTTAAGGTTTGATGAAGAAAACCCTGAGTTAGAAAGCCTAATTAGCCAGCATAGGTTGAAGCATTACGCGACCAATAAAAACTACACTCCCCAATTTCAAGATGAGGTAATCGATTGGCTGCCAGACGAACCAGACCATATATTAATGGCGATTGATGTCGTTATGCCGGGTTTACCGTCGGTCTACAAAGTTAACGTTGTTACCGGGAAAGTTAAACGGCTCATTAAAGGTAAGCGAGAAATACGCGATTGGATGACCGATAGGCAACACAATGTGCGCATTGGTGTCACACTCAATTACGAGTCGGGTGAACGCGAAGTGTTGCTGAAAGAGGGTGACGAGTACACAACCCTGTTTAGTTACAATGCGATGAATGAAAAAGGGGAATATCCGCTGGGCTTTGCAAAAGACCCTAATATTCTCTATTACCGAGGATATAAAGGCGACTACAAAGCCATATTCTCATTAAATCTTAGTACGATGGAGCACAGCGAAGTTTATGCTGATGAAGGGTATGACGTTGACGGTGGCCTGATTTACTCATCGTTGACGAATGATGTAGTGGGAATACGGCATAACGGTAGGCAGTACTGGGACAAAAGCCTAGCGGGGTTACAGAAAGGGCTAGAAAAAGCACTGCCTGAATATACGAATACCTTAGTTAGCTTTAGTGACGATGAACAAAACTATATTTTATATATTGAAAATGATGTTACGCCAGGCACATACCTTATTGGAAGTCGAGAGCAAGGTTCGTTAGATATATTATTCCAGCAATACAAGCAAATCGATCAATCGCGGCTATCCAAGCATAAGCTGATTACCTATAAAGCCAGAGACGGTATAGAGATAGAAGCATTTGTGACGCTGCCAAAAGGCGACGGCCCTTTTCCTACTATTATTCACCCTCACGGAGGCCCAGGTGCACGAGACTTCAGTGGCTTCGATTACTGGACTGCTTACTTCACAAATAAAGGGTACGCTGTTTTACGGCCCAATTTTAGAGGCTCTCGAGGTTATGGCTTTTCGTTTGCACAAAGCCAAATGAAAGGGTGGGGATTAGCCATGCAGGACGACATTACTGATGGCGCGATGTGGATGGTTGACCAAGGGTACGCTCAAGAAAATAACCTATGTATTGTCGGCGCAAGCTACGGCGGATACGCGGCGCTAATGGCTACCGTAAAAACGCCCGAATTATTTAAGTGTGCTGTCAGCTTTGCCGGTGTGAGTTCGCTGAAGCACTTGGTTCAGTCGTCGAGAAGCTTCCTTAATAATGAGTTTGTAAAAAATCAAATTGGTGACGACTCTGACGATTTAGAGGCACGCTCTCCGTATTACAATGCAAAAGGGATAACAACGCCCATCCTGCTTGTTCATGGCGAGGAAGACAGAGTGGTTTTAGTACGCCAAAGTCGTTATATGGCCGACGAGCTTGACGATTTAAACAAGGAATATACATATGTTGAACTTGAATCAGGCGATCACGGGCTCTCTATTCAAAGAAATCGACATCGTTTCTTTGCTGAGCTCGATGCCTTCTTAGATAAGCACTTATCTGCGCCTGCCTTAAAGAACAATGTTTCTGCAGTAACATCACAGTAACGTGATTAACGCCATCAGTATTCGTAATAGCATTTAGTCGAATACTGACGGCTTTTTAACCGCATATAAGCTATACTTCTGCGCCTCGTATGCGTGTCTTACCTCTGTGCGTTGCCACTGAAAAAAGCCACCGTTTGTATTACAGCTTCTTTTTAGAAGAAAGAGGCAATGTCATGCTCGAGTATATACTGGGGCTATGCCCCCTTGTTTCCTGATAACACAGAGTAAAGAAATTGTCGCCGAACTCGCAGACTTCACAAAAAGCTCCATTAGGTATTGTCGAATTTGTTGCCCTCATGGCAACCATGACATCGCTAGTGGCATTAAGTATTGATGCTATGCTTCCTGCACTTCTTCAAATCGGAGAAGCGTTGAACGTTGAAGAGCCTCATCATACCCATCTTATCGTTACGCTTTTCTTTATCGGTATGGCGTTCGGACAAATGTTCTTCGGGCCGTTTGCCGATAGTCGGGGTAGACGACTTACCATTCTAATTGGGCTATGTATTTTTGCACTTGGTACGTTCGTATGTATGGCCGCTACAAATCTAGAAACAATGCTGGTTGGGCGAGTCATTCAGGCGTTTGGGGTATCCGGGCCTCGTATTGCAGCACTAGCCATTATCAGAGATTTGCACGTAGGTGATGCAATGGCGAAAGTAATGTCTTTCATTATGATGGTGTTTATTTTAGTCCCCATGCTCGCGCCCGTTATTGGGCAAACCGTTATGGATTTAGCCTCTTGGTATCATATTTTCACCCTGTTTTTAGTGGTTGCGGTATTGTCGGGTATTTGGTTTTTTACACGGCAAGGCGAAACGCTGCCAAGAGAAAGAAGACGTCCTTTCTCATTCAAACAGTTCTATATCTCATCAAAGTTCATCCTTACTCACCCTGCGGTCATGGGATACACTGTTTCGATGGGCTTTATTTTTGGCTCTTTTTTAGCATACCTAAGCGCAAGCCAGACTATCTTCCAAGTGTTTTATAACGTTGGTGATATGTTCCCTTACTACTTTGCTATTTTGGCTTTTTCTATTGGCCTTGCCTCTTATTTTAACGGCAAAATGGTGATGAAGTTTGGTATGCGTAGGCTATGTCGTTTTGCGCTTAAAGGTGTCAATATTTTTGCAATCGTTTACTTGATTTTACTTACCTCATACAACGGATTACCGCCATTGTGGATGACGGTCACGACCATGTTTATTGGTTTTTTCTTTGTCGGAATTTTGTTCGGAAACTTAAATGCGATGGCAATGCAGCCATTGGGTGAAATGGCAGGGTTAGGCGCGGCGATTATCGGTTCGCTATCAAGTCTTTTTTCAGTACCAATAGCACTGTTTATCGACAGCTTTTTGAACGGTAATTTGTACCCTATTGGAGTAGGTTTTTTTGTTTTCTTTGTGCTTGCGTATGTGGCAGTTCGTTATGCAGAACGTGTAAGGGAATGCGGCGAGTAAATCGTTGGGCTGTTATCGCTGACAATAAACAGCAGGCATAAAAAAGCCCGACCAAAATGGTCGGGCAAGAGGGCTTAGTAAAGCACCTAACGACAGAAACTGTCCTAACCGATGATGGCTTTCATGTCAGTCATGTAGCCACGCAGGGTTGTACCTACTTGCTCAACACCATGTGAGCGAATTGCTTCGTTAACATCAACTAAGCGCTTGTTTTCCACTTGGTTAGATGATGAAGACAACCCTTTACCGATTACTGTAGTATCGATAGTAGGCATAAATTTCTCGCGCAGAAGCGGAATGGCCGCATTGGCAAACAAATAGTTTCCGTATTCTGCTGTGTCTGAAATTACCACGTTCATTTCATACAAACGCTTACGAGCGATAGTATTAGAAATAAGCGGTGTTTCATGCAGTGATTCATAATAAGCAGACTCAGGTAAAATACCTGCTTCAACCATTACGTCGAAGGCTACTTCTACACCGCACTTGATCATGGCTACCAATAGGATGCCGTGGTCAAAGAATTCTTGCTCGCTGATTTCACCTTCATAAACAGGTGCGTTTTCAAACGCGGTTTCACCGGTTTCTTCACGCCATTTAAGTAGGTTGGCGTCGCCATTTGCCCAGTCTTCCATCATCGTGCGAGAAAATTCGCCGCTGATAATGTCGTCTTGATGCTTTTCAAATAACGGACGAAGCATGTCAGTTAACTGTTCTGAAAGCGCAAATGCTTTTAACTTAGCTGGGTTTGATAGACGGTCCATCATATTGGTCACGCCACCAATCTTAAGGGCTTCAGTGATGGCTTCTAATCCGTACTGAATCAATGCACCTGCGTAACCTGCGTCAATGCCATCAGCCGTCATTTTTTCAAAGGCAAGTACAGCTGCAACTTGTTGCATGCCACAAAGAATAGTTTGCTCGCCCATTAAGTCAGACTTTACTTCTGCAACGAAAGACGACTCAAGAACACCCGCTCTGTCACCACCGGTTGCACTCGCTAATGCTTTTGCAATGTCCCAGCCTTTATTTTCTGGGTCATTTTCAGGATGCACTGCGATAAGGGTTGGAACTCCAAAGCCACGCTTATATTCTTCACGTACTTCCGTTCCTGGGCATTTCGGAGCACACATTACAACAGTAATGTCGCTGCGAATTTGCTGACCTTCTTCAACAATGTTGAAACCGTGAGAATACCCCAGCGTTGCGCCTTTTTTCATTAAAGGCATAACCGCTTCAACCACACTTGCGTGCTGCTTATCTGGAGTAAGGTTATAAACCAAGTCAGCGTCTGGAATAAGGTCTTGATACGTACCAACAGTAAACCCGTTACCATTCGCACGTTTGTAAGAGTCTCGTTGCTCATCAATGGCAGCTTGACGCAGTGCGTAAGAAACATCGAGGCCAGAGTCACGCATATTTAAGCCTTGGTTAAGGCCCTGTGCGCCACAACCTACGATAACCACTTTTTTGCCTTTTAATGCCTGACATCCGTCAGCAAATTCTTCGCGTGCCATGAAACGACAGCGGCCAAGCTGATCTAACTGCTGGCGAAGAGATAAAGTATTGAAATAATTAGCCATAATAATTCCGAACAACATTCATTTTAGTCATTATCAGCTACCAACCGTGGTGCCGAAGACCTCGTCTATGACGACTTGTTATGAAGAGTAAGGGATTTCTTTTGTTTTGGAAAATGATATATTTGCAAGATAATATTGCAAAAGGTGAAACGTTATGGATTTTCGCAGTTTACAACTGTTCACACATTTAGCGACTAGCTTGCATTTTGGAGATACGGCGCAGGCTATGTATGTTTCACCCTCTACGCTTAGCCGTGTTATTCAAAGGCTTGAAGACGATTTAGGGTGTACGCTGTTTAAGCGAGACA
This sequence comes from Alteromonas sp. 4NH20-0056, assembly GCF_057539655.1. Taxonomy (NCBI): domain Bacteria; kingdom Pseudomonadati; phylum Pseudomonadota; class Gammaproteobacteria; order Alteromonadales; family Alteromonadaceae; genus Alteromonas; species Alteromonas sp. 4NH20-0056. Next base: position 110,897 of record NZ_BAAJLS010000004.1, read on the forward strand.
ATAGAAAGGTTGCGCTAACGCATAGCGGACATAAACTATTGTCGTTTTCGTCACAGGCATTAAAAGACTGGCAACAATTAAAAGTAGACTTGCGTGAAGACAGCGAAGCGCTAAAAGGTGAAATTAGTGTGTTTTGTTCGGTTACTGCAAGTCAAAGCCACCTGCCTGCAATGTTACGACAGTTTCGCCAACAACATCCGGGCGTGGATATACGCCTTATTACAGGCGACCCTGCACTAGCTATCGATAAAGTTAAAAAAGGCGAGTGTGACTTATCAATCGCGATATACACGCCGGATTTGCCTACCGATTTACACTTCTCACCGCTAGATGCGGTACCACTTGTCTTGATTGCCCCTAAAGACTGGCGATTAACCCATCTAGACCAGATTGATTGGACAAAGCATCATGTGATTATGCCTGAGACCGGGCCTACAAGACGTACAGCCTATCATTGGTTTGCAGAGCAGGGTATTCGCCCGAACGTCTATGCATCTGTAGGCGGAAATGAGGCTATCGTTAGCATGGTGGCGCTCGAATGCGGTGTTGGGTTTGTTCCTAAAGTCGTACTTGATCACTCTACTATGTCCAGCGCAGTCACGCAGATAAACGTTGCTGATATAGAGCCTTATGCGCTAGGGCTATGCTGCTCTCAAGATAAGCAGCACGAGCCATTAATTAACGCCTTCTTGGGGTTAAAAACAGTTTTATAAGCTGGTGGTATATATTACTAACTGCTTAGCTGTTTAATCAGGTTATCAAGTGCACGGTAGCCCAACGCTTCTGCAATATGATGCCGTTGTACGTTGTCTTGTTGTTCTAAATCGGCCAAGGTCCGAGCAACTTTTAATGTCCGATGAAAAACACGCATCGAGAGGTTGAGCTTTTTTGCTGCAGCTTTAAAGAAGGTAAGATCGCTCTCATTCACCTGACAGTAGGTTGATAGTTCGCTGGCGCTCAGCGACGCATTCGGTTTGCCTTGCCGAAGCAGCTGGCGATCTCTTGATTGTGCAACATGTTTAATGGCCACTCGCATGGAATCTTGCTTTCCACTTGGCACTGGCGGTAGGTCGTAATCAGGTAAACGGGGCACCTCAACTTGTATATCAATTCTGTCTAAAAATGGCCCAGAAAGGCGGTTTAAGTAGGTGAGTTGCTGAGCAGGCGTTAGCCTGTTGTCGTCAATATCGCCCGTTGGACTGGGGTTCATTGCGGCAACTAATTGAAAATTAGCGGGGTACGTGGCACTTCGAGATGTCCGCGAAATATGAACATCGCCTGTCTCCAGTGGCTCTCTCAATACATCCAAGGCTTTTCGCCCAAATTCTGGCAGTTCATCTAAAAATAACACGCCATGGTGCGCTAACGAAATTTCTCCGGGCGAGGGATTACTGCCGCCTCCGGTGAGTGATGTGGGCGAGCTTGTGTGATGCGGGGAACGCAAATGCCTACGCAAGAATTGTACTGCATCTCGCTTTTCACCCTTAACCGAGTGAATTGCCGCAACTTCTAGCGCTTCTTGCTCGCTTAATGGTGGCAGTAATGCCAGAAGTTTACTCGCCAGTAAGCTTTTTCCGGTGCCAGGCGGGCCAACCATTAAAATATTATGGTTGCCGCTCGCCGCTATCATCAATGCACGCTTGGCTTGTTCTTGCCCGATAATATCGTCCCACTCACCTAGCGCTTCTGGTTGATTGGCAGCAAGAAAGGGTTGCCCTTTTCTCAATGCCTTTGCTTTTGATAGGTGTGCATAAACTGATACCAAATCGAACGCAGGGTAGCGGGTAGCATGTGAGACGAGCGATGCTTCGACATCGTTATCGCCTGGGAAAATGACCGGAATATCTTCATTAGCTGCCGCCATTAATACGGGGATAAGCCCTGCGACACTTTTTATTTCTCCGTTAAGGCCTAACTCTCCAACAAAGGCGATACCTAATAAACTGGTATCAGATAAATAGCCTGATGCGACTAAAATGCCTACCGCAATGGCTAAGTCGAACCGCCCGCCGTATTTTGGAATATCTGCTGGGGCCAGATTTACCGTAATGCGTTTTGCGGGAAAGTCGAAACCGCTATTAATAAGGGCGCTGCGCACCCGCTCCCGTGCTTCTTTAACACTGGTTTCAGCCATGCCTACCAGTTGAAATGCGGGTAAACCATTGGCTAAATGCACCTCAACCGTTATTTCCGGTGCGTCAATTCCCTGCCCTGCAAACGTTTTTACTATTGCCATACCCATAATGGAACACTCCTTTTCGTGTCACCATACGCAAGATAGGTATTTGCTATAACTGAACAAGGGAATAGGTTTTAATGATCTTTGTAAAATACCGGTAATTGCCAATGCCAACGCATTGCGCCAAGCCTAAACAGTACGGTAGTAACAAGTGCTGCGACACCGCACCACGTTGTTGCATAACCTAATTGCATGCCAATACCATAGGTAACGCCGCCGGCTACACAGGTCATCGCGTACAGTTCGCCGTTTAATACTAAGGGTATCTCACGGCATATCACATCACGCAATAAGCCTCCAAAAACACCGGTGATCGTCCCCATTGCTACCGCGACCGCAATGCCCGTGTCGTTTGCCAGCGCTTTTTCGATGCCTACCACGTTAAATAGTGCAAGACCAAAGGCATCGGCGATAAGCAAATAGTGGAAGGGAAAGCGTGGGCTTAAGCGCAGCCAAATAATGGGAATAAACGCTGCAATTAATGTGGTGTACAGATAATCGGTATCGGCAATCCAAAATACAGGTACATCAAGCATCATGTCACGTAATGTGCCACCGCCAATAGCCGTTGCACTTGCCAATACAATAACGCCAAATCCATCCATGCGCTTTTGGTAGGCCATTAACGTGCCTGAAATCGCGCACACGGCAACACCTGCTAAATTTAACCAATGAAACCAATCGATCATCTATGGAATACTCGTTTTTGTTAAAATGTTAAAACCTAAATTAAGACGCAAATTACTTGATTCAAGCGCTACTTTCATGCTATTTCTTTGCCCATCATTGTTGTGGTTCGGCCAAGCTGCAACATTACAGGGTATTTAAAGCCATAAACCCTCCAGTAACAACCATTCAATAGCAAAGCCTTGGAAATGGGCCTACGCTTGTCATTTAGCATGAAATGCGATTGCATATAGTGCGACTTTCAATATCGACTAAACAACCGATTAACGCTGATACAGCCTCAGGACAAAGACGTAACCCTTTTTATTCGTTTAACGTCTATTTGCCTGCAATACTGAGCGCTTACACTGTGTAATGTATCATTCGCTTCGGTATTATTATTTTGCATTTATTTTTATACATTTAACGGGAAGGATTTATGCCCAAGTTACGTTCTGCAACCACTACGCAAGGTCGAAATATGGCAGGTGCTCGCGCGCTATGGCGAGCAACAGGAATGAAAGACTCTGATTTTGGGAAACCGATTGTTGCTATTGCGAACTCATTTACGCAGTTTGTGCCTGGGCATGTGCACCTTAAAGATATGGGGCAATTAGTGGCGCGCAGCGTTGAAGCAGCAGGCGGTGTGGCTAAAGAGTTTAATACTATTGCGGTAGATGACGGCATTGCAATGGGCCATAGCGGTATGCTTTATAGCTTACCTTCTCGTGAAATCATTGCTGACGCCGTTGAATACATGGTAAATGCGCATTGCGCCGACGCCATTGTCTGTATTTCTAACTGCGACAAAATTACGCCGGGAATGTTAATGGCCTCAATGCGCCTTAATGTTCCCGTTGTTTTCGTTTCTGGCGGCCCGATGGAAGCGGGAAAAACAAAGTTATCTGATCAAATTATCAAGCTTGATTTAGTTGATGCCATGGTCGCTGCAGCAGACGATAAAGTCAGCGATGCGGATTCGGATGAAATAGAACGCTCGGCTTGCCCTACGTGCGGCTCGTGTTCGGGCATGTTCACTGCCAACTCGATGAATTGTCTTACTGAAGCATTAGGTTTATCGCTGCCTGGTAACGGTTCTATGTTGGCAACCCATGCTGATCGCGAAGGGTTATTTAAGCAGGCGGGTAGGCAAATTGTAGAGCTGTGTAAGCGCTATTACGGCGACGATGATGAAAGTGTACTGCCACGTAATATCGCCAACTTTAAAGCATTCGAAAATGCCATGTGCTTAGACATTGCCATGGGCGGGTCGACCAATACTATTTTGCATTTGCTTGCCGCTGCCATAGAGGGTGAAGTGCCCTTCACAATGGACGATATTGATCGCCTTTCTCGAAAAGTACCTCATTTATGTAAAGTGGCGCCGTCGACGCCTAAATACCACATGGAAGATGTTCATCGAGCCGGTGGCGTATTAGGTATTTTAAATGAGCTAAACAAAGCAGGCTTATTAAATACCGATGTTAATCACGTACTAGGTAAGCCCATCACAGAGGTTATCAGTGAATGGGACGTGACTAATCCTGAAAATGAAAAAGCTATAGAGTTTTATCGTGCTGGACCTGCTGGAATTCGAACCACACAGGCCTTTAGCCAAAGCTGTCGTTGGGATGAAGCCGACACCGACCGTGAAAACGGATGTATTCGTTCTGTTGAACATGCTTTTAGCCAAGAAGGTGGTCTGGCTGTGTTATACGGAAACGTGGCAGAGAATGGTTGTATTGTAAAAACCGCAGGCGTTGATGAATCTATCTTAACGTTTAATGGTAGCGCACGAATTTACGAAAGCCAAGATGACGCCGTAGCAGGTATTCTAAACAACGAAGTGAAGGCTGGCGATGTGGTATTTATTCGTTATGAAGGCCCTCGCGGCGGACCGGGTATGCAAGAAATGTTGTATCCCACCTCTTATCTTAAGTCAAAAGGGTTAGGGGCATCTTGCGCGCTAGTCACCGACGGTCGATTTAGTGGTGGCACAAGTGGTTTGTCTATTGGACATTGTTCGCCAGAAGCGGCAAGTGGCGGCGGTATCGCGTTGGTTGAACATGGCGACAAGATTGAAATTGATATCCCCAATCGTCGTATCAACATTATTATCAGCGATGAAGAATTAGCCGAGCGACGAGCTAAAATGGAAGCCAGTGAAAAACCATGGCGACCTAAAGATCGCGTACGTGAAGTATCAACATCGTTAAAAACCTTTGCAGCACTAGCGACTAGCGCAGATAAAGGTGCCGTGCGTGATGTGACAAAACTGGAAAACCTATGACAGTAAGCGATCATGATTATCTAAAGAAAATCTTACTCGCACCGGTTTATGATGTCGCGGTAATGAGCGATTTGTCTTATATGTCGTTGCTCTCTGACGAGTTAGGGAACGACGTATTTTTAAAGCGCGAAGACCAGCAGCCTGTTAAAAGCTTCAAGCTTAGAGGGGCATACAACCGCATTGCTTCATTAACTGAAGCACAGCGCAATGCAGGTGTCATTGGCGCTTCAGCAGGGAATCATGCGCAGGGTTTAGCCTACAGCGCAAAAATGAAGGGTATTCAAGCGACGATCGTAATGCCTGAAACGACACCGGATATTAAAGTTGATGCTGTTCGTCGTTTCGGCGGTGAAAATGTTAATGTTGTACTACATGGCACGAGTTTCGATCAAGCCAGCGGCCATGCAAAAGCCTTGTGTGAGACCCATGGTTATACCTTTGTTCCCCCGTTTGACGACCCTGATGTGATTGCGGGGCAAGGAACGGTTGCCCGTGAGTTGCTTGAGCAAAATCCTAACCTGGATATCTTATTTGTTGCCGTAGGCGGCGGTGGATTAGCGGCTGGGATTTGTGTTTATTTAAAGCAGCTTAAGCCAAGTATTAAAATTGTTGCAGTAGAGTCAGAAGAATCGGCCTGTTTCATAAAAGCGAAGGAAATGGGTGAGCCCACTGAGCTTGAAAGTGTCGGCATTTTTGCCGATGGCGTGGCCGTAAAGGTCATGGGCCAAGAAACCTTCAGGCTTTGCAATCGCTTAGTAGATGACACCATTACCGTCACCAATGATGAAATATGCGGGGCGATTAAAGATATCTTTGATGATACTCGCGTTATTGCCGAGCCTGCAGGTGCATTGTCGGTAGCGGCCATTCGCAAATACGTGAAATTACACGGGCTTCAAGATAAGTCACTCGGTGGTATTTTGTGTGGTGCCAATATTAACTTCCATACACTTCGTTATGTGTCTGAACGCTGTGAGTTAGGCGAGCAGAAAGAAGCCGTGTTTGCGGTTAAAATTCCTGAGACTAAAGGGGCTTTCAAGCAGTTCTGCGAGTGTGTTGGCGCTAAAGCAATTACCGAATTCAACTACCGATATGCCAGCGATGAAGAAGCGCACATTTTTGTGGGCGTTAAGCTTAAAGGCGGCAAGCAAGAGTTTGCAGCGTTAGAGTCAGACTTAGTCGATAAAGGCTATGAATGCTTTAATTTAACTAATAATGAACTGGCTAAGCTTCATGTGCGCCACATGGTTGGCGGCAGACCCCCAGCTTTACCTAACGAGCAGGTGTTTAGTTTTGAGTTTCCTGAGCGTCCTGGCGCGTTGCTTAATTTCTTAACGACGGTGGGTGAGCAGTGGAATATCACGCTATTTCATTATCGTAACCACGGTGCTGCTGAAGGACTCGTCATGGTAGGGTTTGATATTACGCCCGATAGCAGAGAGGCTTTCAACGCGCATGTGGACAAGTTAGGTTACAAGGTGGAAGACGTTAGCGATAATCCTGCATACCAATTCTTTTTATCACAACCTCGCTAAGTGAAACCCGTTTTCGTTTTATGTCGCCCCTTGATAAGCATGGTTTAGCAAGGGGCGATATAAAGCGGGATATAAAGAAGGCCACTATTTCAACATGAAATAACTGGCCTTTTTTGTCGCTATACCGTGGCATTAATCGTTACGTTGAAGTGCTACATTTTCAAGATGTTGCATCATCTCTGGCCAAATCAACGCCATAACGTCTTCACGTAACCCTTCACACTCCTCAGAATATTTCAGGCTACCGTCGTCAGATGAGTCTAACCAATGGTTTTCCTTAAGCGCAGTAATGAAGCTAGACAGTACATTCTTGTCATAGAATTCAGGAGAGCTTAAGCCATAAAGTACAGATAAACGTTCAGCCACTTTTTTGCTTTCGCGCTCAAGTGCATTGCGGCTTATGACCTTTTCTTTATCCAGAATAGTAAGTACAACGGCATAGCGCTGCAGTGTTTCTTGCATGCATCGGCTCAATAACCATGCAGAATGAAACTGCTTACAGTGTGCATCAGGTGGAAGCAGCTCGTCATCGTTACTTCTTAACAAGCCTAGCGAGAGCAGCCCGTTGATTAGCGCATCGGTATGCGCTAAAGCTTGGTCTTGCGTTAAGTGCAAGAATAACTCTCTTTGTAGCAGTGGGTACAGCGCAGCAATTAGCTGGAGTATCGCTGACCTGCTGGTACCCTTACGAGCAAAGACCGACGCCATGATAAGACCTGGTAAAGCGAATAGATGCAAAATATTATTGCGGTAATAGGTTAGGTATATCGCCGACTTTGGCACTGGACTAATAAGCTTACCGTAGTCATCTTCTTTTATTTCAAACTTACCAAGTTTCATGGTGTCATTGAATAATTCGTCGGCAGATGCGTTTGGCATTGTGGCATCTTCACTGAAAGGCACCGCTTTAAATAGGCCCATAAAATCGTTTATAGCCTGTTTTAGCTCAGTATCACTCATGGTTTGCGTTTTAGAAGACAGCAAACATAAAGACGTTAATGCCATACCGTTTAACGCCGCCGCCCTATTAATGCGTGTCATAACGTTATTGGCGAGTTCGTTAACAGTAGGGGTTAACCACGAGGGCTTCTTATCGCTATCATCGTCACGACAGTCGCGCCAATTTGGAACATGGGTTTCTAAAAACTGATTCAACTGGATAGGTTCGCCAAAGTTCACATAGCCATGACCGAAATTCTTGAGCTTTTTCATTGCAGAAAAAACCTGAAGATTAGACTCTTTCTTTTTCTTTGAGCCTTTCAGTTCATTCAAATAGCTCTTCACTTCCATGACGTTTTCATAACCAATGTAAACGGGCACAATACTCACCGGCCTGTTTACTCCTTTTAGCATGGCCTGAATCGTCATCGCCAGCATGCCGGTTTTAGGAGGAATAAGACGCCCCGTTCGGCTTCGGCCACCTTCAGGGTAATACTTTACCGAATACCCCTTGTTGAAGAGCAGTTCTAAGTATTCTCTAAATACCGCAGTGTAAAGCTTATTACCTGCGAAGCTGCGTCTTAAAAAGAAGGCGCCACCACGGCGAAACACCTTTCCAACAGGCCAAAAGTTTAGGTTTATTCCAGCAGCAATGTGAGGCGTTACCATACCTTCATGGTAGATGACGTAGGTAAGTAAGAGGTAGTCCATATGGCTACGGTGGCAAGGAACATAGATTATTTCGTGGCCATTTGCCGCTAATTCTCGTATGCGCTCAGCATGCCCAACACTAATACCGTTATATATTTTGTTCCAAATACGTGTAAGAAGCCGTTCACCAAAGCGAATAAGCCCCTCACGGTAATCGGCGGCGATTTCGTCTATGTAGCTTTGTGCTTGAGACTTTGCTTCATCATGTGTGAGCTTTTTACCACGTGACGCTTCTGCAATAGCCCGCCTTACTGCGTCAGACCCTAGCACACTGTTGTTTAATTCTTGGCGCTCTAAGAGTGTTGGCCCCGTCATGCTCTGACGTTTGCGGTGAAAATGGGTACTGGCCACACGCACTAACTTTTGCGCTATGTATTGATCGCTTCCATGCTGGTTCGACATGGTGCGCGCAGACACTGCTTTTGAGTAGTTAATAAAATTATCGCGGCCTAAAAACAACACGATAAAAAGCTTTCTTAGCCAACTGGGCGCGGCTTTGTCTGCGATGAGGTCGCTAAGCCCTGGTTTTCCCTTACCCGGAGCTCGTCCCCACGATACAAAAACCGGTACTACCTGAAGATCGAGATTTAAATGGTCTCTATGTAGATGAAACAGGTCAGTGAATACGCTCTCTATGCCCGTATTATTGGCTTCACTTCGAAAAAGCGGCTGCGTTTTTCTAAGAAACTGCGTGGCGGGGTATTCTCTTCCCGCGAGGGTCAATACGTTTGTTGGGCTAGGAAGTCCCAATGCCTCGGTTGACATTCTAAGCGCTAGCTGGTCTGTCACAGAGTTAGTTGGCAGCAAGTATATGATAGGCTTAGCCTTATCAATGCCTAGCTCTGACTCTACGTTGACCGGAATGCTGTGTGCTTTAACAAACAGCTTAACAGGATAATGAAATACCGATAAAAGGGCTTTTCGCATCCACGACATGAATTCTGTATTCCTATAAAATAAAGACTTATAAAGTGTACCATACGTTGCCTGTATTCACGTAAACTGGCGTATACAGGGTTACTACCTCAGTACAGCGTGTACAAACTGAAGTGGGTAAGGTAGCTATAGACGGCTACAGCATAGTGGGTTTATAACGCATCGCAACGTCACAGCGCTCGTACGATTTTCCGTATTTTTCCATAGTATCACTACAGTGAACAAACCCGTTTTTTTCGTATAAATGAATGGCTGACTCGCAGGCTTTGTTCGTTAGTAAAAACAAGTTTTTGTGTGCAATGGTTGGTGCCAGCTCTAGCACATGCTTAAGTAGGCACTCGCCTATCTTTTCACCGCGCGCTTGTGAGACAACTCCCATCTTGGTCAGTTCAAACACACCGTCTTCTTTTCGCATTAGCGCGCAGGTACCGGCAACACCATAATGCGGGTGTTTTGCAAACCAGATATGCCCACCTTTATTAATAATATGTGTTTTGGGCTGACTAATGACATCGTTATCAATAGGCTCAACGTAAAACATCGCATTTATCCATTCCCGATTAATGCTATCGAAATACGGAGCCAGAGCGTCGGAGTAATTCACAATTTCAATCATAAAGAGCAAGAAGGCTAATTTAAACTGGTTCGATATTATAATGGATTTAACGTTAAAGCCTATGGGTAATGGGCCACCAATTTATATAAAGAAATATTAATAAACTCGATGTAACGGCTTTGCTAATTTACTAAAGGCTGACTATTTTTAGTTGTAGTGTCGTGGTAACAGAATAGAGAAGTTAACGGTTGAGTTTCGAAGCGCGCGTAAAAAATAAAGCACTTTCTTTGGGTATGGAAGAGACTGGGCTTGAGTTAGACAATTTAATGTCTGTTCTGGCAAAGGCATTCAATGTGCCGTCTGCGTTTTTTGGCATTGTTGGTGTGCATAGTGAAATAGTGCATGCTTCATATGGAACCTCCCTTGACGTGATTGATAGGAATATTGCGTTCTGTTCGCACGTGGTGGACTCGGGCAGTCGCCTTGTGGTGAATGACACTCTTACCGATGAACGGTTTGCTGATAATCCAATGGTTGTTGGCGAGCCGCATATTCGTTTTTATGCCGGCGTTCCTGTCGAAGTTGAAGGCGCTAAAAAAGGCGTTGTATGCCTCCTTGATAGTAAACCTAGAAACATCGAAAAAAAGAAACTTATCCTTCTTAACAACATCGCCGACTTAATTGGCAGACATCTAGAATTAAAGAAGGAGCACGAGTTACTGAAAAGTGAACATGGATTGATTGAACACTCTCCATTAGTGCTTATGAGTTGGCAGTTCGGCTCATCGTTAAAGCTTATGCATGTATCAAATAACGTGTCGCGAATATTAGGCGTAGAAGCACAAGACTTATTAAATGGGAATGTGCAGATTATCGACGTTCTCGATAGTGCCAGTGAAGAAGACTTTACCTTTGCTATGCAAGCTCACATAGAGCGGGTGCAAACCCATACGTGTAGGCTCCGAATCAATGCCCCCACGCGCACAATATGGGTAAGTATGATATCAACCGCAAACTTTAATGAAGACGGCACGTTAGCCACCGTTCAGGCCTTTTTGTTTGATACCAGCGATCAAAAATATATTGAAGATAAGTTAAACGATACTAATCAGCGAATGCGACTGCTGCTAGAGGCATCTGAGCTTGGTACATGGGATTGGAACATTAAAGCCGACGTGAACCAGGTCAATAAAAGATGGTGTGAAATTGTCGGTGTTGACTACGAAGACTACGATACTAGCGCTCGGTTCTTCCGTCAGCGAATTCACCCTGCTGATATGGCAAGTGTCGAGAAAAAACTTAACGAACACTTGCTCGGAAAGACGCCTGCATACAATGCTACGTTCAGAATGCGCCATGAAAACGGAACATGGGTGTGGGTGGAAAGTTATGGAAAAACAGTCGAAAGTGATTACAAAAATGAAGCCATACGTATTGCCGGGATTCATCGAGACATCACAGATAAAATGTTAAAAGAGCTAAAAGAAAAAAAGAAAACCCAGCTGCTTCAATTCATTAATAAAACCCGAGAAGCGTACCTTAGTACTAACGACCTCACTCAGGCGTGCCAAGCGGTGCTTGCTGAGTTACTCGACCTGTCTGATAGTCAGTTTGCGTTCATTGGGCAAATGATAGATAAAGATTCTGAACCGAAACTATTTATTCATGCTATTTCAGATATTGTATGGGACAGCACAAGCTTGACCCAGTATCGGGAATATAAAAATCGGAACCTGTATTTTACAAGTTTTGATAATTTATTTGGAAAGGTTGTTACATCAGGTGATGTGGTAATAAGCAACAGCACGGGTACCCACCCGTCTTCGAAAGGTACACCAAAAGGTCATCCTCGAATTACACGCTTCTTAGGCATGCCTATAAAGCTTCAAACGGAAGTGGTGGGCATGATTGGTCTTGCCAACAAGTTCGAAGCGTATTCTTATGAAGATGCGGACTTTTTCCAACCCTTACTAGATGCCCTATCCGGGTTGTTTTATGCCGTTTCACTTGAGCAGGCTCGTGCAGAAGCGGAAGAGAAACTTCGAAAGCTAGCAATGACAGATTCACTGACAGGGCTGGCTAATCGACGCGCATTTTTAGACAGATGCGAGTTACTCGCGCTAGAGGACAAGCAATGTGTTGTGGCTATCATTGATATCGATTTTTTCAAAAAAGTAAATGACACCTATGGCCATGATGCTGGAGATGAAGCACTTATGCGTGTTGCTGCAACACTACAAAAACACGGTGATAGTGGCGACATGATGGCTCGCCTTGGTGGTGAGGAGTTTGCTTTTGTTGTTGTCGATAAGCGTGAAGAGGAAGCGGCGGTCATCCTCGAAACACTACGTCAAGATGTAGAAAATACGCCAATAAATTACAAAGACGATATCATTTCTTTGACTATCAGTATTGGGCGTACGCCTCTAATAGGCACATTCAACGCTGATTTTGGAGACTTACTGAGCCAAGCCGATAAGGCGCTCTATGAGTCAAAGGCGTCGGGTCGAAACTGTGTAACCCAATGCGCGGCGCCCTCTAAAAAATAGCTTTACCTCGCGTAGGCAGCAGCCTGCGCGAGTCCCCCCGGTCCTCATAAAACTTACTTAATATTTTAAAAATCCCTTTAAATTTTATTCAAGATCTATATGATGCGCTTACAAACGAGAATATTTCTCATTATCAATGTCATTTAACTTTGAGGAACGCACGTTGAAATTGAATAAAGTTATGTTGTCTATCGCTGCGGCGTTGACAGTGTGTAGCGCCAATGCAATAGCACAAGTAGACAATAAAGAAGCCGAATCATCTGTAGAGCGCATTACCGTTCGAGGGGCTTTTTTTGGGCAACAAGTTGCTAACGCTGTAAAGACACCCACTTTGCTGGTCAACGTACCTCAATCTGTTTCTGTCGTAAGCGCAGAGCAAATTGCTGAGCAAGCTTTATTTAGTGTTGCAGACGTTATGCAATACACGCCAGGTGTAAGCATTGGGCAAGGTGAAGATCACCGTGACCAAATTACTATTCGTGGACAAAATACGACGGCTGACTTTTTCGTAGACGGACTGCGTGATGACGTTCAGTATTTCCGCCCGCTTTATAACCTAGAACGCGTTGAAATATTGCGCGGTGCTAATGCATTGTTATTCGGTCGCGGTGGTGGCGGCGGTGTCGTTAACCGCGTTACCAAGGTTGCAGAAACTTCTAGCGATTTTACTCGCCTTTCTGCTGCTGTAGATACGTTCTCAGCGGGCTCTATTAGTATTGATACAAATACCGTGATTGATGAAGACAATGCGTTTCGTTTAAATGGCGTATTCGATACCATCGACAACCATCGCGATTTCAGAGATGGTGAACGTTTCGCCGTTAACCCAACTTATACATGGATGGTTAGCGACGATACAACTGTTATCGCATCCTATGAATATGTTAATGACGACCGTGTTGTTGACCGTGGTGTACCTTCACTTAACAACAAGCCGTTAGAAGGTGTTGAAGAAACATATTTTGGTGATCCAGACTTCAACAATACAACCCTTGAAGCACACATCGCGCGTTTAAAAGTAGACCATTCTCTTGCGCAAGACTGGAGTATTAACGGAACGGTTCAATTGGCTGACTACGATAAAGCCTATCAAAACCTTTACCCGGTTGGCTTCGATGCAACGGCGACGACGGTTACTTTAGATGGTTATAGAGATACTACTGCCCGCCAAAATGCGTTGTTGCAGCTTAATTTAGTGGGACAGTTCACCACTGGCAATATCGAACATACGTTACTGACGGGTTTTGAGTACGGTAATCAAGATACTGACAATGCGCGTCAAGATACCTTTTTTGCTGACACGCAAGACGATCAAATGACATTCGCGTTTTCTGATCCATTGGTAATCCCTGCGTTTACTTTGACAGACCCGGTTCGCGATCGTGCATCAGACGTTACCTTTGCATCTGCCTTCGTTCAAGATGAAATCAAATTGAACGACAACTGGATTGTGGTCGCCGGCCTTCGCTACGACAACTTTGATATTGACGTAGTAGATGCGATTGAAATCGCCAACGGTATTGAAGATAACAACGATGGTTTTCTTTCAAGTTCTGACTCTCAAGTGTCACCAAGAGCAGGTTTAATTTATAAGCCGTCTGAGTCGGTGTCGTTTTATGCTAGCTACAGTAAGTCATTTTTGCCACGTTCTGGCGACCAGTTCTTGAGCCTAACATTATCTAGTCAAGCGCTTGATGCTGAAGAGTTTGAAAACAAAGAAGTAGGCGTTAAGTGGAACGTGAATGACAGCTTGAGTGTAACCGCAGCTGCCTTTGAAGTAGAACGTGAAAACGGCACTGCGCAAGACCCAAATAACCCAGAAGCCTCAATTCTTACCGGTACAGAAACAACGGGTTTTGAAATCCAAGTTGTGGGTATGCTGACTGAAGCGTGGTCAATCAATGCTGGTTACAGTAATTTAGACGGTGAAGAAATGGGTCGCGTAGTAGATGGCGCAGTGGCCAATCGCGATCTGGCACAGTTGCCTGAGCACATGTTAACAGTATGGAATCAATATACGATTAACGATGCATGGGAAGTGGCTTTGGGCGTGATTCATCAGTCTGAACAGTATGCAACACTTAGCAACACGACTGAATTACCCGATTTTACTCGTGTAGACGCTGCGGTTTACTACACTTACAGCGATGACCTGCGTATTCAGCTGAACGTAGAAAACCTGTTTGATGAGGACTATTTTCCTTCGGCGCACAACGATAACAACATCTCAACAGGCGAGCCGTTAAACGCCCGTGTAAGCGTGCAATATCAGTTCTAGTCTGTGATGAACATGCGAAGCTATGCTTCATTTTAAAAAAGGCGGCTAATAAGCCGCCTTTTTAATGGATTGTGCAAAATCCGCGTGTTCCAGTTCAAAACTAAACTGGCCTCCACAAATCCAGCGCGACATTAAACTGCGCATCGGATGTACTCAGAACGAAAAACGCACGCCCAGATTCAACGTCGTGATTTTTCCGTACTCATACCCGGCGACTAGCGCTATATCGGGACTGAAATACCAACGGCCGTTCACACCTATCAGTATGTCGGATTCGAAGGGATCTGAACCGCTAGATGCGATACCACCGACCGCAGTGTAACGAGCATGACCCTGCAGATGTAAAGACGAAGTAGCAGCCCAAATAACGCCTAACTCAGCACCAAGGCCGCTATCGTCAGCATCGACATCCAGGTTGAAATCTGATGCACGCGCATCCTTGAACTCTAGTTGATCAAGGCTTAGCCGACCGTAGTATGCCAACATTTCCGAGACAGGGTATTGATAACCAACGCCGATTCGCCAGCGTACAACGTCGTACTCACCAGCAGCAGTGTTGATGTCGTTGCTTACTTCAAGCTCTTGGCCTAAAGATGCATACTCACCAAACAGGTGCATTTGATTACTAAACTGCCATGCACCACCAATGGACACGCCACCATCAGCATCGCTTTCTAAGTTTAGAGGACCATTTCCCGTAACCGCTCCAGATGTTTCCACATCGTTGACAAAGCCACCGGTGACTCCTCCCTCGATGTAGGTGAAGCCGATATCACCAGCTTGCACCATCGGTGTGTTAAATAAGACGCTAAATATAGCTGAACCCAACAATATTGCTGATTTGTTTTTCATTAAAATGTCTCTAGTGTTTTTAAGAGCATATGAAAGTTTTGCTCATTCTCATCATACATATAGATAAGTTCTTGCAAAAAATCTCAGTAATCGTGTTTAAATTTTTTAATCTCTGCACTTAAGCATTTATATCACTCATTTCTTTCGTTTAGTAATAACTGTCAGTTTTAGTCGAATTAAATATTGTTGGAATTTTTTCGTATTAAACTGAAACCTACAAATTCAGTCTTATTCTTCTATCGCGCCTCTTGTCATTTATTGTTAGGTGTATATACTTACAGTTAACTGTATAGACAAACAGGCCTTTTATGCGCCCACTTACTGCCAGACAAACCGAAGTTTTCGAACTGATTAAAGCAACAATGCTAGCGACAGGCATGCCACCCACACGTGCAGAAATTGCTCGCGAATTGGGGTTTCGCTCGGCTAATGCCGCAGAAGAGCATCTTAAAGCGCTGGCTAAAAAAGGGGTCATCGAAATCTTACCGGGTACTTCTCGAGGTATTAAGTTAACGCAGCCGCTTGAAGATGAAACGCCAGAAGATGAGGGCCTACCGCTTATTGGGCGTGTTGCCGCCGGTGAACCTATTCTTGCGCAAGAACATGTCGAATCACATTATAAAGTAGATCCCGCGCTGTTTAAGCCACAGGCCGATTTTCTATTGCGTGTTAATGGTATGAGTATGAAAGACATTGGTATTTTAGATGGCGATTTGCTTGCTGTGCATCGCACCACTGACGTGCATAACGGCCAGGTTGTAGTAGCCCGGATTGATGAAGATGTCACCGTTAAGCGCCTTGAAAAGCGTGGAAGAGAAGTATTGTTACACGCCGAAAACGATGAGTTTTCACCTATTAAGGTTGACCTTGCCACAGAACCTTTTGCAATAGAGGGGATTGCGGTTGGTGTTATTCGTAACGCAGACTGGATGTAGGCTTTTACCACTTACTATAGAAAAGCGACCTTAAGGTCGCTTTTTTGCATGTAAAGCGGGCTAAATAGCAGCCGTTTTCTGCTTTAAAGGCGCAGTTATGCCCTGCTAGTAACCTAGCCTACGTAATAGATTTTCCGTGCCCCGCGAAACATATTTTTATTGTTGTAATTACTCATGTTTTAGCTGCTTCGCAGTGATTTCTTGCACCTTTGTAGTGCGAAACACCTTGAATAATCTACATTACTGCCATTTCAAAACCGCATGTGGCGTCACTACATCACCATGTAAAATGAGCCAGTCGTGATGATACTTGCCACCGATTTCTTATTTCTCCTTCTCTACCTAAACATTAAATCTGATTAAAAAATAAGCGGCTCGATGATCTTTTTGCAGAAAAGACTAGACGGGCGGGTTTTATTGCGCAATTCTTAGTCAGTGATTAACAAAATAATAACAATGACTCTAAATTTGTTTTACAAATTGATGTTGTGGGTCAGGCATTAGGAAACCACATTGGTAGAAATAACACGCAAAAGTTGGGTGTTGTTGGTTCTACCATTACGGAGGTGCTGAGTGAAACAACCAACGATACGCGCGGCAAAATGGCTATCTACTTTACCATTATTGCTATGCTCACCTTTGCTTCATGCCGAAGCAGCCGCAGGTGAAGCGTCATCTTTAAACCTTCGACGGGGTGCCACAGATATAAGTGGGCAGGTGTACGATTTACACATGCTTATGTTCTTCATCTGTGTGGGCATAGCCGTTGTCGTATTTGGCGTTATGTTTGCGTCTATGTACTTACATAGAAAGTCGCGCGGTGCGAAGCCAGCGAATTTCCATGAAAACGTAAAAGTAGAAATTGCTTGGACGGTTGTCCCATTCCTCATTCTTATCTTTATGGCGGTCCCTGCTGCCAATACGCTTATTGCAATGGAAGATACTTCAGAGGCTGATATGACTGTGTTGGTCACAGGGTCTCAATGGAAGTGGCATTATAAATACATGGATAAAGACGTTGAGTTTTATTCATTGCTTGCCACCCAGCGCGAACAAATTGCTAATAAGTTCGAAAAGACCGAAAACTATCTTCTAGAAGTCGACCGTCCGTTAGTGATCCCCACGGGCCAAAAAGTACGATTCTTAATTACCTCTGACGACGTTATCCATTCTTGGTGGGTGCCTGATTTTGCCGTTAAGAAAGACGCTAACCCAGGCTTTATCAACGAAGCATGGGCAAACGTGAACGAACCCGGTGTATATCGAGGGCAATGTGCAGAGTTATGTGGCAAAGACCATGGTTATATGCCGATTGTAGTGATAGCGAAAGAACCTGCTGAGTTTGAAGCGTGGATTGGTGAGCAAGAATCTATTGCACGCCAAGCGAAGGAAGAAGAGCAGCGTCTTCTGTCAATGAATATGAGTATGGACGAGCTGATGACCGAAGGCGAGCGCGTATACAACGCAACATGCGCCGCATGTCATATGCCAAATGGTGAAGGTTTACCTGGTGTATTCCCAGCCCTAAAAGGCAGCAAAATGGCCTTAGAAGACCAACCTGCGCATATTGATATTGTATTGCACGGTAAAGGTGGTACTGCCATGCAGGCCTTTGGCAAAATGTTAAGTTTAAAAGAAATTGCAGCAGTGGTGACGTATGAGCGCAACGCCTGGGGTAATAACACTGGCGATATGGTTCAAGCAAAAGACGTTAATGCCGTCGCAACCGGTAATTAGGAGCGCGTTATGAGCAAAGCGACAGAAATCGTTACGCCGGGCACAGCGGCGCACAGTGATGACCATGAACATCATGATCATATCCCAAAAGGGATAACCCGATGGTTATTTACTACTAACCACAAAGACATAGGCACCCTTTATTTGTGGTTTGCCTTCATCATGTTTTTAGTTGGCGGGGCGATGGCCATGGTGATAAGGGCTGAGCTCTTTCAGCCAGGTCTTCAAATTGTAGAGC
Source organism: Alteromonas sp. 4NH20-0056 (assembly GCF_057539655.1). Classification (NCBI taxonomy): domain Bacteria; kingdom Pseudomonadati; phylum Pseudomonadota; class Gammaproteobacteria; order Alteromonadales; family Alteromonadaceae; genus Alteromonas; species Alteromonas sp. 4NH20-0056. The sequence continues at coordinate 129,358 of NZ_BAAJLS010000004.1, forward strand.
CTAACTTCTTTAACCAAATGACAACCGTTCACGGCCTTATTATGGTTTTTGGTGCGGTTATGCCAGCATTTACAGGGTTAGCCAACTGGCTTATTCCGATGATGATTGGCGCACCAGATATGGCACTTCCACGCATGAATAACTGGAGTTTTTGGATTTTGCCAGGTGCTTTCCTCATTCTCTTAAGTTCGTTGTTTATGGAAGGGGGCGGCCCGGCATTTGGTTGGACATTCTATGCACCGCTGTCGACCACTTACAGTGGTGATTCAACCGCGTTATTTGTGTTCTCTGTTCACATTATGGGTATCTCATCCATTATGGGGGCCATCAACGTTATCGTGACTATTTTCAACATGCGCGCCCCTGGAATGACATGGATGAAAATGCCATTGTTCGTTTGGACGTGGCTGATTACGGCATTCTTGCTGATTGCTGTAATGCCTGTTTTAGCCGGTGCTGTGACGATGGTACTCACCGATAAGTTCTTCGGCACAAGCTTCTTTGACGCAGCCGGCGGCGGCGACCCTGTAATGTTCCAGCATATCTTCTGGTTCTTTGGGCATCCCGAAGTGTACATTATGATCTTGCCTGCATTTGGCATCATCTCTCAAATTGTACCCACCTTCTCGCGGAAACAGCTGTTCGGTTATGCGTCGATGGTATATGCCACCGCGTCGATTGCACTGCTTTCGTTTGTGGTATGGGCGCACCACATGTTCACCACCGGAATGCCGGTTTACATGGAAATGTTTTTCATGTTTGCGACCATGCTTATTTCGGTACCCACAGGCGTGAAGGTATTTAACTGGGTCGCCACAATGTGGAGAGGGTCACTGTCGTTTGAAATGCCAATGATGTTTGCGATTGCGTTTATCGTGTTGTTTACCATTGGCGGGTTATCTGGCCTTATGCTGGCAATAACACCGGTCGATTTTCAATATCACGATACCTACTTTGTAGTGGCACATTTCCATTATGTGCTGGTGACAGGAGCGGTGTTCTCCATTATGGCAGCGGTGTACTACTGGCTACCTAAGTGGACAGGCAAAATGTATGACAACACATTAGCGAAATGGCATTTCTGGTGTTCATTGGTTTCCGTAAATGTGCTGTTCTTCCCTATGCACTTCGTAGGTTTAGCGGGCATGCCTCGTCGTATTCCTGACTATGCACTTCAGTTTGCTGACTTCAATAAATGGATAAGTTTAGGCGGCTTCGCATTTGGACTTTCTCAACTTATTTTCCTCGCGTTACTGATAAAAGCGTGCAGAAAACAGGGCGAGCCAGTGTCAAGTCAAGTGTGGGAAGGCGCAGAAGGGCTTGAGTGGGAAATTCCTTCTCCAGCACCATACCATACGTTTGAAACCCCACCGGTTGTGAAGTAGTACAACACTCATCGGCAATAGGAGCGAAGCAATGACGCAAACAAATGCAAATAACAAATTGGTCATCAAACTGGTTGTTATTGTGTTCGGTATGTTTGGTTTTGGCTTCGCCTTAGTGCCGCTTTACGATGTCTTCTGCGATATTGCAGGTATTAACGGAAAAACTGAGAACTCAGCGGCCTTGTATGAGTCGGTAGAAATCGATGAGAGCCGCGAAGTAACGGTAGAGTTTATAACGCGAACGAATACTGGGATGCCTTGGGAATTTCGCGCAGAAACTAAGCGGATTAAAGTTCACCCTGGTGAATTAAACACCGTGTCGTTTTATGTTCGTAACCCGGCATCAAGCAATATAGTGGCGCAGGCAATACCGTCGGTGTCGCCAGGTACCGCCGCAATATATTTAAACAAAACCGAATGTTTCTGTTTTAACCAGCAACCATTAACTGCGGGCGCAGAAGCGTATATGCCTATGCAGTTTTACGTTGACCCTCAGCTTCCAGAAGACATTACTTATTTTACCTTGCAGTACACCTTATACGATGTCACGGCACGTGCTAGTGACCTAACGACAAACCCGAATCCCTTTATGGTCCCTCAACCTGAAAGCGGTAAATAACAGGCACGGGATAAGGAGATATACATGCAACAAGAATACGAACGATATTATGTGCCCGCCCAAAGCCCTTGGCCAATAGTGGGTGCGGTAGCATTATTTTTAATTGCCGTTGGCGCTGGCAACTTTGTTATTGAAGCAACACGAGGAGAAACCGGGTACGGCATGCAAATATTGCTTGCGGGTATTGCCGTTTTATTAGTGATGCTAGTGGGATGGTTTAAAAATCAAATTGACGAGTCGATGTCTGGCCTTTACAGCGACCAACTTGGTCGTTCATATCGCCAAGGGATGAGTTGGTTTATTTTTTCTGAAGTGATGTTTTTTGCCGCGTTTTTTGGCGCCTTGTACTATGCGAGATTTATCTCTGTACCTTGGTTAGGCGGCGCTTCAAATAACGCGATGACTAACGAGGTGTTATGGCCAACGTTTGAGGCTATGTGGCCGCTAATTACAACGCCAGGTGGCATCTCTACTACCGAAATGAGCGCAGCAGGCCTACCAACAATTAATACCATTATTCTGTTGATATCGTCGGTCACCCTTCACTTTGCACACGTTGGGCTTGAGCAAAACAAGCGTAAGCAACTTACGGTTATGCTAGGCATTACTATCCTATTGGGTATCGGCTTCTTGTTTCTACAAGTAGAAGAATATATTCATGCTTATAGAGACCTAGGGTTAACCCTGCAGTCAGGCATTTATGGTAATACCTTTTTCATGTTAACCGGGTTTCACGGTATGCATGTCACGTTGGGCACAATCATACTGATCGTCTTGTTCTTTCGTGTCCTAAAGGGACACTTCACGCATGATAATCATTTTGCGTTCCAAGCAGGCAGCTGGTACTGGCACTTCGTAGATGTGGTGTGGGTAATGCTTTATCTGTTTGTTTATGTGTTGTAGCTAAAATATCGCCAAACCCTAGTAAGGTCGGGGGTTTGGCGTAATTAGACCTGTTGCTATCGCTATTAATATAAGGGTAACAATGGCAACAGAAGTAAATACCCTGCGGCCTATGTATTTGCTCATGGGGCCATCTTTAGGGTCGTTTTTCATCATGACCCTCATGGCTAAAAACAGATTTACTATCATGTAAATCACCAGGGCAGCCAGAATTATTTTTATTAACATGTCGACCTCTTAAGTTGTGCGCTGGTTTATTGAATGATGCAAAAACGTACCTCAACCTTTATTGCCATATTTGTTACTGCAACCTGTGTTGTAGCAATGTGCTACTTAGGTTTTTGGCAATTAGATAGGATGACGCAAAAGCAACAACGTTTAGCTAGCATAACGCAAAAACAGGGGAATGACAGTTTTGAACTTTTGAACGCATTATCGTTAGACGACCCTAGAGATGTCACGGTGACATTTGAGGGGTTGGCAGATAACCAGCATGTGTTTTTACTCGATAATCAGATACACCAGAGCCGAATTGGTTTTGATGTCGTTGTGCCAATGTTAACCAACGCAGGGTGGCTATTAGTTAATTACGGATGGATACAAGCACCCGACAAGGTGCGCACGCTTCCTGCTATTACGATTGACAATGTCGCCTCACACTTTGAGGGAATTATTAGTATACCGCAAAATAACCCAATGATTACGGAGACACTATCTAGTGCTCCTCAGTTTCCTGCGCTCATTCAACAAGTTTCTATAGCGCGTATCAAGCAAATTTTAGATCTCGATTTACTGCCCTATGTGGTTCAGCTTACCGGTGACAGCGCGACATTCGTTAGAGCGTACACCCCAGTAGTCATGCCTCCAGAAAAACACTTAGGCTATGCCGTTCAGTGGTTTGCACTTGCACTAGCTGCAGCGTTTATTGGTGGTATAGCAATAATAAAAAAAGGACGTAGTTATGAGTAATACTGCATCAAAGAAGACGCTGCTAATAATGTTAGCGGTATTTGTTATTCCAGTCGTGCTTGCAAAAATAGCGCTTGAAAACGATTGGTTTAACCGGGGTTCAACGAACAAAGGTTCACTGCTTGAGCCCACAATTAATGTGTCGACTTTGATGGAAGGTGAAGCGCCTAAGTGGCGAATGGTTTACGTACTACCTAGCGTGTGCGATGCAACATGTGAAAACGCACTTTTCAGTATTAACCAAGTATGGTTAGCGCTAGGAAAGGAGTCTGACCGCGCAGAGGCCGTGGTGCTTGTCAACGCACAAAGCGATCAAAGTGCGGTAGCAGCGTTAGCCGACTACCCTTTCGTAGAGGTGAAGCAGCTTGTCCCCGCTATTGATAATCCGCTTGCGACACAGAGCATTTATATCGTTGATACGCTGAATAATGCCATGCTGTTCTATACCCTTGACGAAGATAGACAAACTGCCGTGATGGAAAGCCGAAATATGCTTGCCGACATCAAAAAGTTATTAAAACTGTCCAGAATAGGGTAGGAGAAGTCTATGAAAAAACTTGTTCTATTCAGTTTGTTCCTGGCTGTATTTGTGATTATTTTGGGTGCGTACACACGCCTTACGGATGCAGGTTTAGGGTGTCCGGATTGGCCGGGCTGTTATGGCAACATTACCGTTCCGTTGAGTGAAGAAAAGGTTGAGGCTGCAAATCAAGCTTACCCTGAACGACCAGTAGAAGCATTCAAAGCATGGAATGAAATGGTCCACCGCTATTTTGCAGGCGCATTAGGGCTGTGTATTTTAGCTATTGCTATCGTTGCGTTAAAAAACCGTCGTGAAGGTGGGCCGTTAAAACTACCCTTGCTGTTACTTGGTCTTGTCACTTTTCAAGCCGCGTTAGGAATGTGGACGGTCACTCTCAATTTGCTTCCCGTGGTGGTAATGGGGCACCTTTTAGGTGGGTTTAGTGTGTTGTCCTGCCTTTTCATTCTTTACCTTCGATTAAAGCGTGATAGTGGAAATACCATACGCGATTCGGCAACAAACCCGGGCAAGAAAAAGCGCGTTACGACGTTTGCGTTTATAGGTGTTGCCATACTGGTGGGGCAAATTGCACTAGGCGGTTGGACGTCTGCAAATTATGCGGCATTGGCATGTACCGATATGCCAATTTGTGAATCAGGTTGGCAACAGCGCCTTGACTTTCCAGGCGCGTATAGTGTGCCAGATGCCGACAACTACGAGTACGGTGCGCACGATTATGATGAGCGTATGACTATGCATATAGTTCATCGCGCTGGTGCCGTCATTACACTGGTGTATTTGCTTGCACTGGCAATAATGTGTTTGCGAACAACGCAATTTTCACCGGTCATTAAACGCACGAGTGTATTAATGATAGGTGTTTTATTCGCTCAAGTTGCCTTAGGCGTAAGCAACATCGTTTTTAGTTTACCTCTTTTTGTTGCTGTAGCGCATAACGCCGTTGCCGCATTATTGCTGCTCACACTAATTCGTCTAATCTGGCACGTAGTGTCAGCCTACTCTTCTCGTTCTTTTTCCCATGGAGGCCAACATGGCTAAATCCCTTTCTTCTTATACCGGTAACACACGTAGTCACAACACCGCACACTGGCGAGACTACTATGAAATGACGAAACCGAACGTGGTTATGTTGTTATTACTTACCGCCCTTGTGGGTATGTGCTTGGCCACCCCAACGTGGGTAAATGCAGGCACACTCATTAGTGGTTTATTAGGTATAGGTATGTTGTCGGCCTCTGCGGCAGTGATTAATCACATTGTGGATCATCGTATTGATAAAGTGATGGCGCGCACCTTCAATAGACCGGTTGCAAAAGGCAAGGTAAGTATTAGCCATGCAACGTGGTTCGCGGGTTTATTAGGCGTGATAGGCTTTGTTGTACTTGCCACCTTCGTTAACATGTTAACCGCGTGGCTTACCCTTGCAAGCTTAGTAGGGTATGCGGTGGTTTATACCATGTTTTTAAAACGTGCTACGCCACAGAATATCGTCATTGGCGGCCTTGCCGGCGCCGCGCCCCCATTATTAGGCTGGACTGCCGTGACAGGCGAAGTGCATGCCCATGCGTTGTTGCTAGTTCTTATCATTTTCACATGGACACCACCGCATTTTTGGGCGCTAGCCATTCACAGAGAAAAAGACTACGCCAAAGCCGAAATACCTATGTTACCGGTAACCCATGGTGTTGCCTTTACCAAAACATCCGTTTTGTTGTACACCGTGCTGTTAGGGCTTGTGTGTTTGCTACCGTATTTAATTGGTATGAGCGACATGATTTACCTTGTGGGATCATCATTGCTTAATTTAGGCTTTTTGTATTATGCGGTTAAACTTAAATTTGCTGCAGAAGCACAAACCGCAATGAAAACTTTTAGGTTTTCAATTATCCATCTCATGGTATTGTTTGTGATATTACTTTTAGATCACTATGTACCTCTGAGTTTATGAATCAACGGATTTTTGTAGGCGTTGTTGCTTTTATCGCTCTTGTTGCAGGCATGATCGGTGCAATATATATTGCACCGCCTAGTATCGATAACGCACAAGAAACACAATATTTTCAATATTACCCCGAACCACGCGCTATCGCACCATTTGCGCTTACCGACCACAAGGGCAATCTATTTAATGAAGCGTCGTTAACCAATCGGTGGAGCCTGGTCTTTTTAGGCTATACATTTTGTCCCGATATTTGCCCTACTACTATGGCAGAATTGAACGGTATCTACCCATCGCTTCAGTCAATTGAGAGCGAATATCCTATTGATGTGGTTTTTGTGTCGGTTGACCCGAATCGTGATTCAATAGAACGCCTTGCCGAATACATTGGTTTTTTTAATTCGTCATTCATCGGAGTAACGGGCGAACATAAAGCTCTGTTCCCGCTTGCCCGTAACCTTGGAATGATGTACGCCATTTCTGAGAGTACGGACAACCCCAATTATCTTGTCGATCATAGTGCGTCAATTGTACTTATAAACCCTAAAGCACAGGTTATTGGCCGCTTTAAGCCAAAACGTGAGCCAGGAAAACTGTCTATTAGCGATGCACAGCAAATACTTGCAGATATGCCTGTTATTGTTGAAGGAAAGTACTAATGGGCGTCATGATAAGAAAGGGGCAACCTGGTGATGCAGACGTGGCCGCACGTCTTATTCTTTCTGCAGCAGAGGCGCTCATTGCGGCGGTTTTTGGCCACAATGACAAACAAACCGCGCTTAATTACTTAATGCATGCGTGGGAACATGGTGACGGCCAATATGGGTGTAACCATCATTGGGTTGCTACGCAAGAAGACAAACCGCTTGGTGTGGTTACTGCGTGGCATACCAAGCTTGGGGCGGCGTTTGACCGCGCTACGTTGGACAGCATTACGTCATTTTTCTCGATGGATGAAGCGATTTCTATTTTAATGCGCAATCAAACCATTGCGGTAAAACTAACACCTCCGACACCAAATGAGTTAATGATAGGCCACGTTGCCGTGCTTTCCTCAGCGCAGGGATTAGGAGTGGGGCGCAAATTAATCGAGCATATGGCCGATTATGGCGTCACCCTTAACAAGCAAAAGATTGTGTTAGACGTTGAGTTAAAAAATACAGCAGCCATTCGCTTTTACCAACGTCTGCAGTTTAGCGAAGATAGCGTGAACGGTGGCTTTGTCAGATTTCAGCGCTCGCTATAGGTAAACGTTTCACCTAGTCTGGGTAATGCCCGCTTTCATCAGCAACGAAGAATGGCTGTGAATACCAATAGAAACGGCCATGCTGCTGTTTTGAGGGGGCGGTGCAGTTTACACGCGAACGCCCCGTTGGCAGAGGGTCTGCTAGCGCGATATTTACCTGGTGTTGATTGCTTGTAGTTGTGACCTGAGTGCCTCCAAAGAAGCAGTTAATCTGAGTGGGTTTAATATCGTCGCTGTCGATAACTAGCGTAATGTTATCAGGGGGCACTGACGATACTTGCTGCGGCTCTATCATTGTTGAAGAAGAAAAAGGCATAGCTAAGCTGTGAATTTTGGTTTTAAGGGTATTGAGATTCGCGTAAGGCCCTGCAGCGGGAAAACGTGGTAGCGCCTGAAAGTGACTGGTGTTGCCGGCTGCGCCTGAATGTTGGCCAAATCCGGTGTACCCCTCTTCCTCGAGTTTCTCAAGCAGTGGCATATTGAATTCGCCATAAGGGAATGCAAGAAACTTATATGACACACCAAGCCTATCTTTTATTGCTTCCTCTGCAGCCTCTACGTTCGCCCATACTGTATCTAGCCATTCATGGTTCTCATCGTTCAATGACCCATTTAGCATGTGAACATGATCCATTGTGTGATTGGCAAAAATTACTCCGTCATCGTGCATACTTTTGACTTGCTGCCACGTCAACTGCTTTGGCGCAGAACCAATCTCGGCTGGGTTAATGAAAATGGTGTAAGGAAACGCCATTTTAGTCAAAATGGGATGCGCGTTCTCTAATATATTGCGGTACCCATCGTCAAATGTAATAACGACCGTATTATTAGGTAGTGGAGTGTTTTGTTTGAGCGCATTTATAACCACGTCGAGCGGTAACACGGTGGCGTTATCTTTCAGATATTCCATATGCGACAAAAACGTACTAGGAGAAACACTGGTACTTGGCGGCGTCTCACTCGATACGTGGTGATACAGTAAAATTGATGCATTGGGCGCGGCATCGCTCGACTCAACTGCTGAACTCATACCAATACTTAATAGTAATGTACTAAAAAAAGCCGTTAGTCGAACCAGTACTCCGCGCAAACATGCCAGGTTTATACGGTGACTTAATATCGATAGACACAACGCAACGCGTAACATAATGTGCATGATAAACTCCCTATTTCGCCTTAATCGCATAAAGCATGTTTTCAAAATGACGATGAAGCGTGCATTGCGAATGACACTCAACATTATCGACAGTTTTTAAAAGAGACCGCACTATGACGACGGCGTCGCCGAAGAACCCTCTTAATTTGTGGCAGGATAACACACGACTATTGGCGCTGGCACTGCCCATGATCTTGGCCAACATTACCACACCACTACTTGGACTGGTGGATACAGCGGTATTAGGGCATATGAATACCGCTTCAATGCTTGCTGGGGCATCAATCGGCGCGCTGATACTTACGCAAATATATTGGGTTTGTGGGTTTTTACGCATGTCTTCAACGGGCCTAAGCGCGCAAGCAAAAGGCAGTAATGATGCTTCGGTTGAATCAGCAAAAGTATTATGGCAAACCACGGCAGTTGCGCTTGCGCTCGGTGTCATGATTTTACTCTTGCAATACCCCATCATCTCAATGGGCGTTCACTTGACTCAACCTAACTTACAGGTAGAAACCTACCTCACCGACTATTTCTCAGTGAGAGTCTGGGGCGCACCGGCTGCCATGCTAAATTTAGCGCTAATTGGCTGGCTGGTGGGGCAGCAAAAAACGCGTGTTGTTATGGTCATACAAATTATAGGGAATTTGCTCAATGCGAGTTTAGATATCCTTTTTGTCTATGGCTTGTCTTACTCGGTGGAAGGCGTGGCAGTGGCGAGCGTTATTGCCGAATACAGTATGGCGCTCATGGCGCTAATTGTCGCATTTACGCATTGTCGGCTTATTAAACCTAACGCGCTTTGGTTTAATCGGGCTGCACGAAAAATACTGATGAAATTGAATGGTAATATGTTGCTGCGCAACCTTGCGCTGCAAGCATGTTTGGCATTTCTTACTATTCAAGGGGCGCGCTACGGTGAAACGTCCGCCGCGGTTAATGCCATCCTCATGCAGTTTTTTGTCCTTATTGCCCTTGGGCTCGATGGCATTGCCTACGGGGTTGAAGCGTTAGTAGGGGAAGCCAAAGGTGCAAACGACAGCGTTGGAATTAAACGCAGAACTTATCAAGGGTTAATATGGTCAAGCGTGTTTGCACTCGTCTATGCGATTATTTTTAGCGTATTCGGTGAAGACATCGTGAGCGTGCTAACTGAGCATCGAGAAATTGTTAACGCGGCGATGCCCTACTTGCCGCTTATGATGGTGCTGCCTTTACTTGCTCACTGGTGCTTTCTTTATGATGGTGTTTTTGTTGGTCTTACCCGGGCAGCTGCGATGCGCAATACCATGATTATCAGCGCAGTAGGCATCTACTTTCCTCTTTGGTTTATGCTGTCAAACCAAGGAAACGTTAGCTTATGGTACGCCCTACTCGCTTTTTTATTCGCTCGAGGCATCACGCTTTGGTATGTGTTTAATCGGTTGGATAAGAACGGGCAATTATGTGAATAAAAAGCCACTTCATTATCGTGAAGTGGCCTTTTTAAAGAAGTAAGCAATTACTTTTTGACGATATGTGTTGCACACAACTTGTTACCCGCCGGATCGCGCAGGTACGCTAGATAAAGCTGGCGCTCTTCTGTGCCTCTAAGGCCCGGAGGGTCTTCAATTGGTGCGCCGCCATTCTCAGCTCCCACTTTGTGCCACGTATCTACTAATTCTGGCGTCGACGCTGCGATCCCAATGGTGGTGCCATTGCCATGAGTGGCCTCGTTACCGTCTATTGGTTTAGTCAGCGCTAAAATACCTTTTGGCGTGAAATAAAATACTCGTCCATGCTCATCATAGACACCGGGCTCATAACCAAACACCGCTAAAGTGGCATCATAGAATTTTTTCGATGCTTCTAAGTCGTTAGCACCTATCATTAAGTGACTGAACATTGCGTTACCTTTTATTGTCGTTAAGGGGCGAGAACGCGTGGTTGTAATACAAAATTAACGGCGGCGTTCGCATGAATTGTTGTAGTGTCGTAAAGTGGCATGTCGGTATGGCTTTGATTGACCAACAATGCAATTTCAGTACACCCTAAAATAACGGCTTGAGCACCTTGTGCGCCAAGCGAATTTATAATCTTAATATACGCCTCTCGCGATGCTTCACAAATCACGCCTTTGCATAATTGTTCATAAATAACGTGATGAACCACTTCATGTTCTTCTGCTGTAGGAGTTACTACTTCAATACCATAATTTGCAGTTAATCGCTGAGTATAGAAGTCTTCCTCCATCGTGAAGCGCGTTCCTAACAACCCCACCTTGGTGACCTTGTTTAGCGTAAGAACGTCAGCGGTGCTGTCGGCAATATGAATAAGGGGAATAGTAATCGAGGCCTCAACCTTTTTAGCGACCTTATGCATGGTATTGGTGCATATCAGCACAGCATCGGCTCCCGCCTTTTCAATGGCGCTCGCGGCATTAATCAAGATTGTTGCTGCCTTGTCCCATTCACCTTGATGTTGATAGCGTTCGATTTCGGCAAAGTCTACGCTGTACAATACCAGTTTAGCGCTATGTAAGCCGCCTAGCTGTTTATTAACGCCTTTGTTTATTGCCTGATAGTAGCTTACGGTCGATTCCCAGCTCATGCCGCCGATTAGCCCAATCGTCTTCATAGTTATTGCACACGTCATCAGAAGTCATGTCAGATATCATAGCGTAACTGGTCGCATAGTGAAGAAAAAGTAAACAGAATCAGGGGTTAGAATTTTGGCGGCTTTTTGATATTTTTGAATGAAGAGAAACGTTGCAGAAAAATGCCTGAATAGCCAAGCATAGCAATAGCAAAGCCGATAATAAGAACGGCAATCGAGAGATAGTTAAGTAAAGGGTGGTAAGTACTGAGGGTAAAAAGTAACACCACGCCGACAACGAAGAGGCTTAACCCCAGTTTAAATCGTTGCCAGCATGTGTGTATGTCTGTCATTGGTTCAGCTAGTAATAAGAGTGCTCGCCTGCTTCGTGCTCAGTAGCATCGCGCACACCTTTTAACTCGCCTGCAAACTGCTCAAGCATTTGCTTTTCGATACCATCTTTTAAGGTTACGTCGACCATGGAACAACCGTTACAACCACCACCAAACTGAAGAATGGCGAAGCCTTCATCAGTAATCTCAACTAACATTACTTGGCCGCCATGATTAGCAAGCTGTGGGTTAATTTCAGATTCGATCATGTAATTAATTCGCTCAGCAAGCGGCGCGTCATCTGACACTTTCTTTGCTTTCGCATTCGGAGCTTTAAGCGTTAGCTGAGAGCCCATCTGATCGGTAACATAGTCTATTTCCGCTTCTTCAAGATACGGAACGCTTTCCTCGTCAACCACAGCGTCAAACCCATTGAAAGGTAAACGCGTATCAGTATCCTCTACTGCATCTGGCGGACAATAGGACACGCCGCACTCGGCTGAAGACGTACCTGGATTTACGACGAATACACGAATATTCGTGCCAGACTCTTGTTTATCCAACAGTTTTGCGAAGTGAGCCTGGGCTTCTTCTGATATAGTGATCATCAGCAAGTCCTATAAAATTTTAAATCTTTTACTATGATAACAAATTTACCTGACTAAAACAGTCAAGTATTACTAATTTTGGTATATCAACAAAACAACAAGATGGGATACACTATGCTAACAGCGTTGTTAAACACCACTAGGATGGCCCCCCTGCGACAGTGGGCTGTCACCATCTCGCTTTCTGCAATGATGTGCTTTGTCACTTCAGCGCACGCAATAGCGGTTAAACCCGACGTGGGCGGCAAGCCAATTCAGGCTTATTTGCCAAACGACGTTACCTTTGACCCAGCCATCCCAACACCTGAATCAGTATTGGGAGCTAACGTGGGAGAGTGGCACGTACGACACGATCAGCTTGTAAGCTACATGCGAATTCTTGCCGACCGTTCAGATCGCATTACGATTGAAGAAACGGGCAGAACGCACGAAAATCGCCCATTGCTGCTGTTGAAAATAACGACGCCAGAAAACCACAGCAAGCTTGAAGATATTCGCAAAGCCCATATGGATGCCATTACAACCGGCGAGCAGGTATCAAAAACCACCCCGCTTATTTTCTACATGGGGTATTCGATACACGGGAACGAACCTTCAGGCGCTAATGCATCACTGGCAATAGCCTATTATTTGGCTGCTGCAAAAGGTGAACTTGTCGATACGTTGCTTAAAGAGAATATTGTGCTTCTTGATCCGTCTTTCAACCCCGACGGCTTATCAAGGTTTGCGCAATGGGCCAATATGCATAAAGGTAAGCAGCTCGTTTCTGACGGTAATACTCGCGAGCATGATGAAGGCTGGCCTTCAGGCAGAACCAATCACTACTGGTTTGATTTAAACCGAGATTGGCTGTTGCTGACTCACCCCGAGTCTCGTGCACGTATTAAACAGTTTCAGAAGTGGCGCCCTCATATTCTTACCGACTTTCACGAAATGGGTACAGACAGTACGTATTTTTTTCAGCCAGGCGTTCGTTCGCGTAAAAACCCCATTACGCCAGATGAAAACGTGACGCTAACAGAGGCCTTAGCAAAGTTTCACGCCAAGGCATTTGATGAAAGCGGAACGCTTTATTTTTCAGAAGAAGCGTTTGATGATTTTTACGTAGGGAAAGGCTCGACTTACCCTGATGTGCACGGCAGCATTGGTATTTTATTTGAGCAAGCAAGTTCACGTGGACACCTACAATCGTCTATTAATGGCGATCTCGCGTTTTCCGATACTATTGCCAATCAGATCACGACATCATTAAGTACCTTCAGAGGGGCACTAGCGAATAAGCCCGCAATTTTGGACTATCAGTCTGCGTTTGTTAACGACACCAAAGAACTCGCAAAAAATGATGATGTAGCGGGATATGTACTTGCAATGCCGAAAGACAATGGGCGAGTAGAGGCGTTACTAGCATTACTTGCTCAGCACAAAATTAAATACGATGTCCTCAACCAGGACACGAAAATAGAAGGTGTGGCGTTTAATGCCAAACACGCTATTTATATCCCCGTAGCGCAGCCACAATATCGTCTTGTGAAGTCACTTTTCTCCACTCAAACGTCGTTTGAAAATAATACGTTCTATGATGTTTCCACATGGAATCTGGCTTTAGCGTTTAACCTTGACTATCAAACTGTTGATAAGCGTAATGCAAGAAGCATCAAAACGGCGGTAAATGCATCACTTGAAAAAGTGGCAGTTGCTGATGCATTGCCAACGGCTGCTTACGCATACGCGTTCTCATGGAACGACTATTATGCGCCTGCATTACTGCAAGCACTGCTTGAAAATGGTGTTTCGGTAAGAAGCAGTGAAGAAGGGTTCTCCGCCGTGCTGACCAACGGCAATGTGGAGCATTTCGATGCGGGCAGCATTATCATTCCCACGGGTTTAGCTCAACCTAGCGAGTTGGTCACCTTATTAAGTGATTATGCTTCTTCGCTGGCAATTGACGTGAAAAGCATTAAAACGGGCCTAACCCCTGCAGGCAACGACGTCGGCAGTCGTAGTATGGCTCCGGTGTTACCGCCTAAGGTATTAATTGTCGGCGGCGAAGGCACTAGCGAGTATGAAGTCGGCGAAATTTGGCATTATTTCGACACCCGTGTTGGGCTGCCGGTAAGTATTGTTGAGCAGCAAAAATTACAGCGTGCCATATCACCTGAGTACACGCATATTATCTTTGTAAGCGGCAGATACATGTTGTCAGACGATACAAAGTCACAGCTTAGTGCATGGGTCAAAGCCGGTGGAACGCTTATTGGACAAAAATCTGCATTGCGATACTTCGCCAAAAATGATTGGTTAGACGTAGATATTTTAGAGCGTCATGCGATAGATGATGCATTTGACGAGCGTAATTTAACGTATGGTGATAGAAGTGCACTGTATGCGAAAAAGTTAGTGGCCGGTTCGGTATATGAAGCCAATATTGATACGTCTCACCCGTTATTTTATGGGTACGAAGGCGATACGCTGCCCATGTTCAAAACCAGCAACATGGTTGTGAAGAGTAATAACTCACCTTTTACAACGCCCTCTACTTACACGAGCGCGCCGTTGATGGCAGGGTTCAGCCATCAAGCAATGGTTGATCTTATTGCCGATACCGCCTCGGTCGTTACGACGAAGCAGGGTAATGGTGTAGTCATTGGCTTTACTGATGACACGCAATTTAGAGGTTATTGGTACGGTACAAATAAAATGCTAAGTAATGCTATTTATCAGTCACATTTTATTCGTTAAATAGGCTACTTTTGGGCGGTGGTGTAAAGGTCATCGCCCAGACTTCCACCACAATACTGGGATAACGCGCCTTCAGTAGCGCTGCCAAAACATCTACGGTAACGCCGGTTGTGACAACATCGTCTATTATTGCCACGCTTATTTTCTCACCCCACCGTGCGATGTAACGGTCTAAGCAGTGCTTGGAAAGCGCAAATACCGCTTTAGCATTACTCACCCTCTCTGTTTTTGATAAGTGATGTTGCGTGGTACTTCCTTTGCGCACTGCCCAGCGATTATCACAACAAATGTGCCAGGCGTTACCAATTGCTTTCGCAAGAACTGCAGCCTGATTATAATGGCGAGACGCGATTCTTGTACTCGTAATAGGTACAGGTATTAGCAACGTGGGAGGGGCGGCTTTGTGGTGTTGTTTCTTGTTGACGAACCATGTGCTTAGCACCTTTCCTGCGGTCAGCGAATGTTGAAATTTAAATTGATGGACGAGGCGAGATAGGGGCCAAGTATGTGAGCCTAAAACGGTAAGTGCATCGATATGGGCATGACGGACGTGGCGGCCCACGGGCGCAAAGGCTAATAAGTTTTGATTGTGCACATGATTGTCGAAAAAAAAGATGTCATGTTCACACCACTGACATACTGGGCTCGGACTTGCCTGATAACATAATAAACATGAAAGGTTCATACGTTCGGTTCTCGCTTTTGCAAGCGCGTGTTGCTATCGCACTTAACATGCCAGTGATTAATAGGATGATTCAGTGACAGATTTACATACAAAGTTACCTCTCGTCACCCGTACAGTAGGTACAGGAAACGATCTGGTTTTACTTCATGGATGGGGAATGAACAGCGGCGCATTTACCTCTTTTCTTCCCTTTTTAAGCAAGCATTGTCGAATTACTTCAATTGATTTACCGGGATACGGCGAAAACGCGGAGCATTTACCGCACCCTTATGATGTGGATGCCCTCGCGAAGGCGATTTTTCCGCACCTACCGGCACATGCTGTGGTGGCAGGGTGGTCGTTAGGCGGGCTGGTGGCCCAAAAGTTAGCGTTACTCTACCCACAGGCAGTAAGAGGCATAATTACCATTGCTTCTACGCCAAGATTTGTCTCAGGCCAAAACTGGCAAGGTATTTCGCCAGATTTATTAAGCACGTTCGAGTCTCAACTTGAACATAATTATGAGAAAACACTGGAACGCTTTTTGGCTATTCAAGCGATGGGAAGTGAGACCGCTAGACAAGATATCAAAGCGATAAAACAGCACCTTATTGAGTATCCTTCACCTTGTGTAGATGCGTTGAAGAAAGGGTTGAGAATATTGTCGACAGAAGATATGCGCAGTGACATTGGCCGAATAAGTTGTCCTACGCTTCGATTGTATGGCCGCTTAGACAGTTTAGTGCCCACGAGTGGCATTGATAGAATCTGTGAATTGCAGCCAAATGCGGATACGGTGGTTCTGCCTCATGCGTCTCACGCGCCATTTATTTCGCATCCACAGCAAACCTCTGACATTGTACTGAGGTTTTTGGCTAACCTCGCGTAATCATTTGTGTCATGAGATTAGGCGGGCGCTTTGGTAAAAAAATAACTGATTTTTATACAATAAGTTAGCCAAATAGCAGGGATTTATCCTTTTCATTGCAGTTAAATTGGTTAATAATTGCACATGAGAGTGTAGGGGGAGTGAATGTCTATGATTGGTGGCATAAATGGCAGCGGTCTAACGTCGGCTATTACAGCAGGGCAAAATGGTTTGCGACAAGCCAGCGATGGTGTGACGCAAGCAGCGAAAAATATTGCACAACAGAATACCAATACCCCACAATTGCCCGCTACTACTGACAATGTTGCTTCCGACTTACTATCGTTAAACGTCAATGCATTGAGTGCTCAAGCATCTGCAAAAGTTATCGATGTAGCTAATGATACGCTCGGAACCATTATTGATACTATCGCTTAGCGATTAAGAGGATTTCAGTGAACATAGTGACGCCAATACTTAATGCTATTGCGTACCCTACTGCTAACGTGAATACGGAAGCGGCAAGGCGCGATAATGTGTTGCGTGAAACTATTCCTGCCTCAACTGATGCCGAAAAAGGGGCGTCACAAAAGGGGTTGGGCTCTGAGTCTGATAAAGCCCGTACACCAGGCCAACCGCCAGCACCTGTCACCTACGAACGTCCGCAAATTCAAACCGATTTACAGAATGCGTTTCAAAGCGTATTTGGTGACCAAAAGGATAATGCGCAAGATGAAAGCGCAGGTAAGCAAGACGCACAAGATAAGCAGCAAGCGCAACAAGAACAACAAGAAATTGAGCAATTAAAGGCACGGGACCAAGAAGTCCGCACGCACGAACAGGCACACGCGACGACAGGTGGGCAGTATGCAGGCTCACCAAGTTACGAATATACAACGGGGCCAGATAACAAACGCTACGTTACCGATGGTGAAGTATCGATAGATATTTCGCCTGAACAAAGTGCAGAGCAAACACTTAGAAAAATGCAACAAGTGCGAGCTGCAGCATTGGCACCAGCGCAACCCTCTTCACAAGACTTAAAAGTTGCTGCCGAAGCCGCACAAAAAGCGTTTGAAGCACGTAGTGAATTAGCGCAAGAAAAAAATGAACAGCTTTCTGGCGTTGATAAAGCGCCATCAGCGTCTGAAATTATCCCGCCAAGTATTGATGAAATAACGGATAACGGTGGGGTTGATGTACCTACTCGCTCACTTGATGACGCCATATTATCAGCGCAAGAGACAACCCGTGAACGGTCTACCGACACTGCATCAGGCCCCGGCGCTCGCTCACTTGATTTTGGCAATACTGATGATAGCGGTATGCAAGGGCGTGTGGGTCGTATTCAGCGTTTCTATTCGCAAGCCTATACCCCAGCTGCTGAAGGGTTCTCGGCAACGGTATAGCAAAAGAGTACTCCTTCAACCCATAAAAAAACGCCAGCAAGCTGGCGTTTTTTTATTTTGCATATGAGGTTATTTTTCTTTTGCCTTGGCGAAAGCGTCGGCAAAGGCGTTACCCATTAAACTATTTTGCGGTTTATCTTGGCGTGGACTGCCACCGCGAGGGTTGTGCTTCGGTTTATTGGTGGCTTTACCCGCTTTTGTCGGCTTTGCGCCTTGGTGGTTCGAGTTTGCCTTATCGGGCGTATCGTCAAGACGCATCGTAAACGAGATACGCTTGCGCGCGACATCTACATCAAGCACTTTAACCTTAACGATGTCGCCTGCTTTAACGACTTCACGCGGGTCTGAGATGAATTTATTGGTTAGTGCAGAAATATGCACTAATCCGTCTTGGTGCACGCCTACGTCAACAAATGCGCCAAAATTAGCTACGTTACTAACTACACCTTCCAATATCATACCAGGCTTAAGGTCGTTGATAGTTTCAACGCCTTCCTTAAATGACGCAGTTTTAAACTCTGGACGGGGATCGCGCCCCGGCTTATCTAACTCTTTAAAAATATCTATAACCGTAGGTAAGCCAAACGCGTCATTGGTAAAGTCATCAGGAGATAAGCTTTTGAGCAACTCAGTGTTGCCGATGATATCGTTAACCGCCACTGCCGTAGTGTCGATAATACGGTCAACTACGGGGTATGCTTCAGGGTGAACTGCCGAGGCGTCGAGAGGGTTGCTACCGTTAACAATGCGTAAAAAACCAGCAGATTGCTCGAAGGCTTTAGGGCCTAGACGGTCGACACTCAATAACGCTTTTCTGTCGGTAAACGCACCCTCTTTGTCTCTACGTTTTACAATGTTGTGGGCGAGCGTTTTGTTTAAGCCTGAAACATAGCTCAATAGCGCTGGTGATGCCGTGTTCAAATCTACACCCACAGCGTTTACACAATCTTCAATGACTCTGTCTAGCGACTTACCAAGCTGGCTTTGGCTCACATCATGTTGATACTGACCTACACCAATGGCTTTTGGCTCAATTTTTACCAGTTCTGCAAGGGGGTCTTGTAGCCGTCGAGCAATTGATACCGCGCCACGAATAGATACATCTAATTCGGGTAATTCTTTTGAGGCAAGTTCGGATGCTGAGTACACTGACGCGCCTGCTTCACTCACCATAATTTTTTGTGCATTGAGGTCGCTGTTATTTTTCAGCATCTCGGCAACCAGCTTATCGGTCTCTCTTGAACCGGTACCATTACCGATGCTGATTAAGTCTACCTTGTACTGCTTACACAACGTGGTAAGCGTACGCATCGACTTGTCCCACTGATTTTGAGGCACATGAGGGAAAATCGTGTTTGTCGCAACGACTTTACCTGTCTTGTCGACGACGGCGACTTTTACACCGGTACGAAGGCCAGGATCAAGCCCCATAGTAGTTTTTGCGCCTGCGGGAGCTGCCATTAATAAATCGTTTAAATTCTTGGCAAAGACTTCAATAGCTTCTTCTTCTGCACGTTCTCGTAGTGCACTGAAAAGCTCGGTTTCCATGTGCAAGCCAATTTTAATCTTCCACGTCCATTGAACGACCTGGGCGAGAAAGTCATCTGCAGCGCGGTTCTTGTGCGAAATGTTGTAATGGCTCGCGATAATATGCTCACAATGAGACGACGTTCCGTCTTCTTGCTGTGGGTCTGCATCAAGTTGAATGTGAAGCATGCCCTCATTTCGACCGCGAAACATGGCTAGCGCACGGTGTGAAGGCACATTTTTATAGCGCTCACTGTGCTCGAAATAATCTTTGTACTTTTGTGCTTCTTTTTCTTTGCCTGGCGCGACTTTGCTTTTTACGTGCGCGTTCTCTACTAAATAATGACGAATCTTCGCCAACAAAGCTGCATCTTCAGCAAACCGTTCCATTAGAATAAAGCGTGCACCTTCAAGCGCAGCTTTGGCATCGGCTACGCCCTTTTCGGCATTAATAAATTTACTTACTTCGTTGTCTACATCGCAGTCTGGATTTTCAAATAGCGTGTTTGCCAACGGTTCAAGCCCGGCTTCAAGTGCAATTTGACCTTTGGTGCGCCTCCGTGGCTTAAACGGTAGGTATAAATCTTCTAACGATGTTTTATTATCGGCATCTAGAATGCTGGCTTTTAATGTATCGGAGAGCTTACCTTGTTCATCAATAGATTTAAGAATTACGCTACGTCTATCTTCAAGCTCTCTTAGGTAATTCAGGCGCTGCTCAAGGTTGCGCAGTTGAGTATCGTCTAGGCCCTGGGTGACCTCTTTACGGTAACGTGCAATAAAAGGCACGGTTGCACCTTCATCTAATAGTGTTACCGCAGCATTCACTTGCGCAGTATTAACGGCAAGTTCTTTAGCAATTTTTTCAATGATCATAGTTCGCTCTAGGCAATAGCAATAGCGAAGCAACCACAATACGTGGGCATCGCTGGGTTTAATTTTTGCAGCAAGTATAGCACCGCATAGGTTTACGCGTAATTAACCGCGTTTAGCGAGCCAATGCGTTGGCATGCTATAGTTTGTCGGTGGGGTCGTACCAAATTTTATTGATCCACCACTCTTTTTCACCCGCTTCTGTTTTTACTACAAATTCGTCATCTTCTTCTTTTCCAATCAACGCTCTCGCCATAGGAGAGTCCACGGAGATATAGTCTCTTCGACCAAAAATCTCATCATAGCCCACAAGCCTAAGCGCCATTACGTTACCGGCTTCATTTTCAATTTCTACCCATGCGCCAAAGAACACTTTACCTTCTTGTTCATCGCTATAGTCAACGACCTTGAGGTTTTCGAGGCACTTTCTTAAGTAACGGACCCGCCGGTCGATTTCTCGTAGTTTCTTCTTGTTGTATTGGTAGTCAGCGTTTTCACTTCGGTCACCGAGGCTTGCTGCCCACGTCACCTTTCTCGTGATTTCCGGGCGTTCCTCACGCCACAGCACGTCAAGCTCTTGCTTGAGCTTCAAATATCCCTTTCTTGTGATGAGCGGTGTTTTCACAATGGCTAGCTATGATTGTCTGGAATTACCCTACTGTATGTGGGTGAAGGCAAAGAACGCAATCTTTTGACAAGCTAAAAGGGCTAAAAAGTGGCTGTTTGATTGAAAAATAGACATAACGTCCCTTCGGGCTGTTGCGTTTCGTATTATAAGACTTATCGGAGAGGCATAAATCGCTGATTATTGGCCTTTAAATATTTCGTTCTAACTATGGTTTTTTTAGGTGAATTTGGTTTAACGAAAATGGCAATATGGACGGCAAAAGGCGATGAATCATCTATACTAAGAATGTTGATTCGAGATACCACATTTAACGAATAACCCACTTTATTATTTGGGTACGTGTGTGACAAATTGTGTCATGTGCATGTTGGGATTAGGTAGGCACGGACTATGCTGAATCAAAAATAAAAAGCCGACATTAACGTCGGCTTTTTTCATATAAGGAGGTTTGCTTAAACTATTACTCGTCTGCTGTCTTTGGCTCTGGTTGTACAACTTCCAATAATTCAACATCAAAGATGAGTGTTGAGTTTGGTGTAATTGAACCGGTAGCACGCTCACCGTAAGCAAGTTCTGAAGGAATGTGGAAACGGTATTTCGCGCCTTCTTTCATTAACTGCACGCCTTCAGTCCAACCCGGAATAACACGGTTTAGAGGGAATTCTGCAGGCTCGCCACGTTTGTAAGATGAATCAAACTCTGTGCCGTCAAGTAATGTGCCTTGATAATGCACTTTTACTACATCTTCAGCGCGTGGACTTGCGCCCTCACCTTCTTCTAGCACTTCGTATTGTAGGCCAGACTCAGTGGTCATTACGCCATCACGCTTAGCATTTTCTTCAAGGTATGCTGCGCCGGCTTCAATATTTTTTTGCGCCGCCATTTCAGCCATTTCTTGTTGCTTAGCGCGAAGCATCTCTTCGCCTTGTTGAGCAATTTGCTGAATTTCTTGAGGGGTGAATTTCAACGTGTCGTTTAACCCGTCGTTAAAGCCTTGCTTAAGGGCTTCTTGGTCCATCGCAAGGCCAAGTTGTTCTTGTTGTTCTGCACGACTGTTTACGAACAAGCCCATGCTGGCACCCATTGCGTAGGCTTGCTTTTGCGTATCTGTCATCTCTTGTGCAGCAACACTAGCGGTTTGTGCACTATCAGCGCTTGTAGTTGTAGCCTCATCTGATGTGTTTGGCTGGCAGGCAAAAAGGCCTAGCGCAGCAAGCGTTGATAAGGCAACGAGCGACTTCTGCATAAAAACGTCTCCATTAATTTTTATCATCATGCTTCTGTATTTTTACTGCTGCATCTAGGGCAGTGTGCACGATAGTGAAAGATGCGTTATCCATGCTATGGTAAACCTAGCACTAACAAAGCGAAACCCATTTGATTATGTTTAATCCGCAATTTTTTCAAAACACATTACTGATCACGGTACTCACAGGCGTTTTGTCAGCCTGTACTATCCCAGAAACGACGCCAATTAAACAGTGGCGACATGTCGATGAAGGGACATATGCCGCAGATATTACGACCGATGGCACATTAGCAGTGGTGTCGGGGGTAAATAGTGGCGTAAATGTATGGGAAATCGGTAAAGAGACGCCAAGATACCAGTGGGGGCATCAAGGTGAGGGTAGTAACCTTGTCGCGTCGGTACATATTTCCGCAGATAAAACGTATGTAGTAACAGCTGATAGAGAAGCATTTGCTTTGTGGAATCTAGAGACGGGTGAGCCCGAGGGATTTTGGCGTATTGACGAAGCCAGCATTCGTGATGTGGCAGTGGCCAATAACGGCAAGGGCGTATTAGTCGCAAGGGCGAACGGTAAGGTGATGTACTTTGAACCGAAAACACAACGGCGTATCGAATTTTTAGGGCATCAAGAAAAAGTAAATTCCATTGATATTTCCCCTAATGGTAAGTTTGCACTGACGGGGGGGAATGATTATATCGCGTATCTATGGAGCACAGATACGGGGCAAATTATTCATACTTTCACGCACCCTACACGTGTTACTAAAGTGGCACTTGACGACGAGGGACGATTCGCTTTTACGGCAGATAGTCAAAGCAAATCGCAAATCTGGGACGTACAAACTGGGCAGCCAATCAGTTCGCTGAAATTTATTGCACGTCAGAAAATTTTTACTGATGCTGAATTTTCAAAAGATGGTAAGTATTTACTTACTGGTTCACCCTCTAGAAAGGTTTACCTTTGGGATGTGCGTAGTGGTGAAGAACTCGAGTCTTGGGAGGTCGCGTCAAGGGCATCTATTTCGCCGCCCACTGCAGTTGTTTATGGCGTTGCCTTTATGGCAGATGGTAATATAGTCACAGAAAGCAGCAGCGGCTTGGCCGAATTATGGCACCGCGATAAATAACACGGCAAATGTACCGTAAACTGAGTACCCTATGACTGAAAAAACATCGCAGCACGCCTTAAAAGACGCGCTCGACTTAGCACATAATTATATTGAAGAGCTTCAAACTAAAGTGGCGTTTCAAGAACACACTATTGATGTACTCAACGAAGCATTATCATCTCAACAAAAGCAGTTAGACGACATTGCGTTCAAAGTTCGCCATGTTGTAGAGCGTGTGCAATCAATAGAGCCGTCTAATATTGCAAAACAATCAGAAGAAGCGCCGCCCCCACACTATTAACGGGCTTGATTTGCAAGGGCTATCGCGCATTGGGTTTATCGACATTTAATCGTTCTAATTCGATACTCTCTTCAACATCGCCTTTGAATGCTTTAACAAAAGCGTTTTCTAAAATTGCGGTAAACGCCTCCCATGCTTCAGTATTTAAGCTAGAAATGCGCCCTTCTATTGGTATTCGTGTCGCAATTTGATCTTCGCTTTGGTTTTCAAAAAGCTCAGCCACGACGGCAGATAGCGCTTCTACACTGCCTTCTATAAGGCCATCACCGTCACGTTCGATATCACCTTTCCAAGAGAACACTTCAACGTTATGCAGGATAGGTTTTATATAGCCTTTAATCTCACCCTCGTTCGACGCAATCTCGGCGGCGAGTGTCAACGTACCAGCTTCTAAATCAAATGGAGCATAGGTGTCGAGGGTGTTTTTGAAGTTAACCAATGCTACGTTGTCGGCACGTATATCAATGTCGAATGTAGGTGAGGTTGTCGCTGGGTTCAATTTTGCATCTAGTGTAATGGTACCTTGTTCAGCGGTTTGCCCTGTTGCAGTTGCGGTGGCAACACGGGTATCCGAGCGTGCGGTGCTGTTCACCAAGTTTTTAAGTTCTAACTGAATATCGTTAAGAGATATATCGATAACTGGCGACGTGTCAGGATTGTAGAATGCAATTTTTCCGTTATTAATGTCCAGTTTATCTATACGAAGAGGAAAGAGTTGATC
Organism: Alteromonas sp. 4NH20-0056; assembly: GCF_057539655.1. NCBI lineage: Bacteria > Pseudomonadati > Pseudomonadota > Gammaproteobacteria > Alteromonadales > Alteromonadaceae > Alteromonas > Alteromonas sp. 4NH20-0056. The sequence continues at coordinate 153,721 of NZ_BAAJLS010000004.1, forward strand.
GGCAATAGAGAGCCAGTTTTCGTTTTTACCAGACTGGCTTTTTTCATCCGTTGAACCATCAACAAAATTTATCTCTGGAGAGTTAACCACAATGCGACCAACCGCAGCGCCTTCTAAAAGCTGAGACCAAGACAGCGTAAACTCAACGTAATCCGCTTTAAATAGGGGCCTGTCGACTTCACCGTTAGATTTGTATAACAATACATCTTCAAGGCTATAGGCACCTCGCCACAGCATAAGGTCTACATCACCTACTTGGCCATTATACTGACCGGGCTTACTCAATGTATCGTTTATATACCACGCCGCTGCATAGGGCATGGCGAGCCGAGCGGCGACCAACACAATTAACAACCCTAATAAAACATAGTAAATACGTTGCTGAACCGTTTTCATAAATCACTCCTTTAGGTAGTGACCTACAAAAAGCGTGCCTGCTGCGTAAATTCTAATCGTCCATCTCGTGTGCTTGGCTTCGCAACGCGCTTTTAGAAAAAAGTGTTAAAATTCAATGATAAATAATGAATTTCAGCTTTGCACGAACTTGCTGTTTGACGCTAGCAGTACGAAAATAAAGCTCATTGCCTGAACGGCATGATGTAATTCACGGTCGATTGTGTAAATGCTTCCTACCGTCATTTTCTACCAGATAAGCTTAATAATAGCTATTTTGCGAGTGGTATCTTCAATAATGGTGTGTCAGCTTTTTTTACATCGCCCTGTTCTAAGCGGCTTTAAAAACATAAATTACCTGCTAAAACAGTTGATTGAAAAAGTGGTATGTTTTTTGATTGGTGTAAGTAAAATGAAGTGGGAGTATCACCAATGAAGTTAACGTTTTTAAAATCAATTCTTGCTGTTGGAATGCTATGTAGCATTTTGCCAGCTCAAGCAGCACTCGTTTTGGGGACAGGCTCAAGCGCACTGATCGGTGGCGATTTAACTGATCCAGAAAATAACGCATCAGCGTCTTCTAACGTTGGCTATGACGCAGTATTCAGAGCAAGCCATGAAAACATCTTCAATAATGAAGGTGCGTTCAATGTGTTTGATAACACGGTTGGCTCTGGTAATGCGAAATGGTGTTGTAATGGCCCTGGTACTCAAGCACAAGACCTAAGCCAATCAAACCTACGCAGTGTTTGGGTGGAAGCGGATTTCGGTTTAGATCGCTATTTCTTGAATGTATTTACGTTAGCTTCAGGAAATGATGTTGCGGGAAGAGATGCTGACCAATGGAGACTATTAGGGTCTAACGACGGCATTAACTATTCAGCCATTTATACGTGGGACAATAATGGACGTAGTGTATGGTCGGCAAGAAACCAGGTTGTAGAATTCTCTTCAGCAATGGGCGACTTTGCAACGCAGACTACAGCTTATAGTATTTTTAGATACGAAGCATATTCTACTATTAACCAAAGCTTACATCAGGTTAACGAACTAGAGTTGTTCGGTGTACGCGATGTACCTGAACCAGCTGGTATCGCAGCTTTAGGGCTTGCTATGCTATTGCTCGGAAGCCGTAAACTGCGTGCATAAAACGAAGCCTTTACGCTGATTAAGTTAAAAAATAGTGCAAAAGGCCAGCTTTTTAAGCTGGCCTTTTTTGATATTAAAACAACATCTGTAACGTTAGTTTTGTGTAATCAACGACACAACAAAATATTGCTCAATAGGCACGTTTTCAAACAAGGGTGCTAATGAGGCTTAAAAATACCAATTACGTTTTCGTTACTACGGGTAGCTGCGCTTACTTTTTCATCAGTCTGCGCTTCATTATGGCCACATGCCACACACTCTAACTTTTCCACGTTGTTCTCGAAATACAACGAAATGGTGTCTAATTCTTTGCACTCAGGGCAGGTTGCGCCAGCAACAAAGCGGCGTTTAACACGTTTTGACATACATACACCTTTATTAAATACGCACGTATTATACCGTTAAAACCCGTTCGTTGATCAGCTTTTGCCTGAAGTTTTTGATATCATACGCGCCCTGTGTCATTCCATATAGGTTACTTATGATTAAGCTTTCTAACGTATCGTTACTGCGTGGCAGAAAGGTATTACTTGAAGAAGCATCCGCTCAAGTATTTCCTGGCCATAAAGTAGCGCTAATAGGCAGTAATGGCTGCGGTAAGTCGAGCCTATTTGCCCTATTGCGTAAAGAGCTTAGCGTTGATGCGGGTGACTGTAGTTTACCGTCTGATTGGCGCATTGTTAGTGTTGCGCAAGAAACGCCTGCAACTAACAGAACCGCTATTGAGTATGTGATTGATGGCGATAAACACTTACGCAACCTGCAACAGCAATTAGCCAATGCAGAACAGCGTGAAGATGGTGTGGCAATAGGACAAATTCATGGCCAGCTCGATCAAGCAGGCGCCTATGATGTTGAATCGCGAGCCGCGACAATATTGTCAGGGCTGGGGTTCACTAATGCGCAGTTATCGTCACCCGTGAGTGATTTTTCAGGGGGATGGCGTATGCGTCTTAACCTTGCGCAAGCCTTACTGTGCCCCTCCGACTTATTACTGCTAGACGAACCCACTAACCATTTAGATTTAGATGCCGTAATTTGGTTGGAAAAGTGGCTTCAACGTTACGATGGGACCTTGCTTTTGATATCGCATGACAAAGCATTTATTGATAATACCGTCGCGCAAATTGTGAGTGTTGAGCATCAAAAGTTAGTGACCTATACGGGTAATTATTCGGCTTATGAAACGCAGCGAGCTGAACGTATTCGTCTTCAAAACCTTGAGTATGATAAACAGCAACAAAAGGTGGCCCACCTTAATTCTTTTATCACGCGGTTTAAGGCTAAAGCTAGCAAAGCAAAGCAAGCACAAAGCCGGATTAAGCAGCTAGAAAAAATGGAAACGTTAATGCCAGCGCACATGGCAAGCCCGTTTAGTTTTTCTTTCGCGCCGCCTGTCGCATTACCTAATCCGTTGGTGCAAATGGAAAAGGTTCAACTTGGATACGACGAACGTATCGTGTTGCAACAGGTTAAATTGAATTTGGTTCCGGGTAGCCGTATAGGTTTACTCGGGCGAAACGGGCAAGGGAAGTCCACGCTGATTAAATTGCTTGCCGGTGTACATGACCCGAAACAGGGTGTTTTCAATACCGCAAAGAGCCTAAAAATTGGTTATTTTGCTCAGCATCAACTAGAGACGCTTGATGCGAATGCAACACCAATACTGCATTTGCAGCGCCTAGACGAAAAGGCGACAGAGCAACAATTGCGCGATTATTTAGGTGGGTTTGGCTTTAATGGCGATGAAGCACTTTCTCTGGTTGCGCCAATGTCTGGTGGAGAAAAAGCGCGTTTAGTGTTGGCGCTTATTGTTTATCAAAAGCCCAACTTATTGTTGCTTGATGAACCGACTAACCACTTAGATCTAGAAATGCGTCATGCCCTTAATATTGCCCTTCAGGGGTTTGAGGGGGCGATGGTATTGGTATCGCATGATAGATTTTTACTCTCGTCTGTGTGTGAAGACTTTTATTTGGTAGATAGTGGCGCGGTTGAGCCGTTTAGTGGTGACCTTGATGACTATCGCGATTGGATTTTAAAGCAACAAGCTGCTGAAAAGGCGAGAGCGAATAGCGAAGCCAAAGAGGAAAGCCAACCGTCTGAGAGTAAACCAGAACGCAAGGTCGATAAAAAAGAAGAAAAGCGGCGAGCCGCTGAGTTTAGGCAAAAAATCGCGCCGCTCAAAAAAGCCATAGAGAAACATGAAAAGGCAATGGAAAAATGCGCGTCATTACTCGCAGAGTTAGAAGCCACGATGGCCGACACGGGTTTGTATAGCGACGACAGGAAATCAGAGCTAATGCTATTGCTGGATAAACAAGCCACACTTACTCAGCAGTTAGAAGAAGAGGAAATGGCGTGGCTCGATGCGCAAGAAGAAATAGAAAAAGAGCGAGAGGAGTTTGAAAATGCATAGTTTAGATGCCTCATCGTTTTGGCAATACTCTGTTTCTCGTTACAGTGTAGGTGATACCGCACCGGTTGCGTTGGTGTTGCAAGACAACCATGGGGTCAACGTAAACGTACTGTTGTTACTATGCTGGTGCTTAGAAAAAAACGTGGTTATTAATTTAATGCAGCTTAAAAAGGTGATAGACGCCGCAAGCCTGAAAGACGAGCACCTAATTAAACATAGGGAAATGCGCAAAGCCGCCCACCCTGATAATGGTGGTAATGCATTGCAGTATGACGCGCTAAAACAAGAAGAGTTAGCATTAGAAAAGCAGCAGCAGGCAGATATTATTGAAGCGTTTACGGCGCTAGAGGTAGCATCGTTACCTAGTGGGGCCTCTATGCCGAATAGTGGCGTGCTAAATGCGTCGATTGCATCTTTTATCAATGCATATGGTCTAAGAGACAGTGCTGAAGCGCGCCAACTGCTTAGCCACCTCGTTAAACAATTATCGTAAAAGAACAAGAATAAGCTATGAGTAAATCAGCGTTATCGCATGGAAAAATTTTAAAAAGTAGTTTTCGCGTACCAAGCTGGGCTAAAAACAGGCACATGCAAACCATATGGCCCCGTTTCATCCAAAAACGCTTACCGCTAGATTACACCATGGAACGGTTAACATTGCCTGACGATGACTTTGTTGATGTGGCGTGGGGCCCGAAACCCTCTGAAACATCAGGTGTGGTGGTGTTATTTCACGGTCTTGAAGGCAGCATTCGCTCTCATTACGCGAATGACATGATGGCAAAATTATCTGTGAATGGTTGGCAGGTAGTCATGATGCATTATCGAGGCTGTAGTGGTGTGCCAAACCTTAAAGCGCGCGCTTACCATTCTGGCGAAACAGAAGACCCACAGTTTTTCTTAGAATGGTTAAACAGTAAATTTCCGAGTATACCCAAAGTAGGTATTGGCTTTTCTTTAGGCGGTAATATGCTACTTAAACTGTTGGGTGAGCATCCTGCACAAAAGTGGTTGAATGCGGCTGTGGCTATTTCATCTCCGCTTAAGTTAGCTGAATGTGCAAAATCCATCAATCAGGGCTTCTCAAGGGTATATCAAAAATACTTACTCAATAGCATGAAGAGCACGCTGAAAAAGAAGATGGCGTTTATCGATTACCGCAAACTTATTCAACTAAGTAGTGACGATGTGAACGGTATTACTAACTTTATGCAATTTGATGAGAAAATCACGGCTCCACTTCATGGCTTTGCAGACGCTCAGGATTACTACGAAAAGTGCAGTGCTTACCACTTTCTAAGTGCGATTCACTGTAAAACATTGGTGTTACATAGTATTGACGACCCATTCATGAATCACCTTATTGTGCCTAAAGAAGAAGAGCTTGCGCGTAATGTAACCCTTGAACTTAGTGAAAGCGGTGGACACGTTGGTTTTATGCAAGGCAATATGCTTAACCCTACTGTTTGGCTGCACGAACGTGTAAAACGCTTTGTTAGCGAGGTGTTGCCAATAAACCCTGACACTACTTACTGCAGAACATTATGATTATACCCATTAACGAACTGGCTCCTGAAACGCTTTATAGCCTTGCTGAATCATTTGTATTACGTGAGGGGACTGACTACGGCGAAGTAGAAGCAAGTTTAGAAGAAAAGGTAACTCAAGTGCTTGTATCGCTTAAAAGTGGAGAAGCAGTATTGGTTTACTCTGAACTGCATGAAAGCGTAGATATAAAGCGTAAGGAAGACATGGTTTCTGACGACGAGTAAATCTGCTGGGCCACAGTTCCTCCGCAGACTATTCTTTCTCTGCTGAGCCTAGTATTTCAATGTCAACCGGTATACAGATTGTAACGCTTGTTCCTTTACCAGGGGCTGATGTTAGCTCAATGTCTCCATTGAGTTTTTGTCGAATTAGATTGTATAAAATGTTTAAGCCTAGCCCTGTGCCACCTTTGTCACGAGCCGTGGTATAAAAAGGCTCAAACACTTTTTTGTGCAACGATTTTGGAATACCTATCCCGTTGTCTTGTACTCTTAGAATAATATTTCTACCATCTTGAATACAGCTCACGGTGATTTTGTTTATGTCATTGTTTACTGCTGGGCCAAAAGCATGAAGCTGTGCATTAGTAATTAAATTAGTAAGTAGTTGAGCAATAACGCCTGGGCAGGTAGTAATAACTAGGTTGGGTGTAACATCTATGTTCAGCTCAACTTTTGCCTTGCGAAGCATTGGCTTTAAGGGGTTACATATACTTGGTATATATTCATCTAACGCAATGTCTTCAATGTCTAATGAGGTTTGATCGGCCGACGTACGCTTAAAGTCCTGCACTAATTTTGCCGCTCTGACTAAACTCGATTCTGCTAAATCTAAACACTCTGAACATATCGCGCCAAAGTCTTTAAATCCTTGCTCGGTTAATTTGTCACTTTCAAAGTCACGATAGGTTTTTTTCAACTCTTCTTTGCAGTTGCTAACAGACGTTAATGCGATGCCCAGTGGTGTATTAACTTCATGGGCTATTCCAGCAACAAGATTACCTAACGCGGCCATCTTTTCTGATTCGACTAACTTTTCTCTCGCAGTTTCTAGTTCTTTTGTGCGAATTTTTACATTGTGCTCTAGCGTTTGGTTAGCTTCGACCAGTTTAGCTTCGTACTCGGCCCGCTCGTTCGCACTTACCGCTCGACCGTATAGGTCGGCAAGTGATGCGGTAAAAACGATTTCATCAGCGTGCCATTCACGCATTGTTCCTTGGTGTTCACAGCAGATTATTCCAATCATGTTGCCACGATGGCGAATAGGTACATCCAGCATTGAAGTGATGCTGAGTGGCGTTAAATATACGTCTGCGAACTCAAAGGTTGCGATGTTCGTGAGCGCGTTGTCAGCAGCTATTGTTCGTTCTGAGTCTAGGGCTTCGAAATAGTGAGGAAAATCTTTTCGTGTTAGCACTAAGCTTTCATGTTCAAGATCGTTACCTTTGTCGATAAGCAAGGTGCATTGTATAAGCGTTTGCATTTCGTCATACAACCAGATACCCGCACGGGTAATGTTCAAACCTTCACATACCGAGTGGAGAATCAGCCTTGAAGCAAGGTTCAGTTCGCCTGCGTCAATATCCTTGCTTTGGCCAACACGCAGTAGAATTAACTCTAACGCTTCCTTCATTCATCGTCGTCCGGTTCAGTCGCGCGGATTTCAAGTATCCTATCGAAGTGCTCAAGCATAACGTGGGTAATCAACGGGTCGAACTGTTTACCCGCATTTTCTTGAAGATACGCTATTACTTCTTCAGGACGCCATGCAGCCTTGTAGCAACGTTTAGACAGTAAGGCGTCTACTACGTCTACAATGGCCATGATTCGCCCCTCTAACGGGATGGCGTCACCGGCCAACCCTTCTGGGTACCCTTGACCATCCCATCTTTCATGGTGGGTTTTTGCGATAATGGCACCCATTTTAGCAACGATACGATTTGACGCCGCGAGCAAATCGTAGCCTTTCTGTGCATGTGTCTTCATGACCTCCCATTCATCCGGAGTAAGCTTACCCGGCTTGTGTAGAATCGTTTCAGGGATACTGATTTTTCCAACATCATGAAGTGCGGCTGAGTATCTAATAGTGTCGATAAATTCTCTGCTTAGATGGAGCTTTTCCGAGAGAAACTCGGTCATCAGAATGACCCGCTTAACATGCCCACCCGTTTCTTTGCTGCGCATCTCGATTGCATCGCTAAGCACCATGATAAGTTCTTTCTGGGTCTTCTGAATATCTTCTTTTTGCGTAAGGTTTTGAAAAATAACCGCCACATTAGATGCAAACATTTCTAGGGTTTTGTGTTGTAATTCATCCAATGGCTGGTCGAGTTTCACATATAAAATATTGTGGCTATCCTCGCCTGTTGGATAGTACCCAATAAAAAGGTCCTTAGATTGGTAGTGGCTTTTGTTTTTTAATACCTGCCTAACTTCTTCTTCGATTGTTTCAGGAATTTGGTTTGAAATTCCAGGTTCACACAGCCCAATCAAATCGCCGCTGGTACCAAGAACCGTCATGGTTGTATCACCATATAAATCAGTGTGTTGCGTGGTCAGGTAAAGCACCGAGTTATTTAAGTTTAGTAACGTAAGGGTTTGCCTTAATACTGCGGTACCAAATTGGGATAAAGACTGACTGGCCAATACGGAAGACGACGATTTTATTACGTCTTCCATGCCGCGCTTGCCCTTCTCAATAGTTTGAATATCTCGATAAGAGCGAATTGCAGTGTAAACGCAAGATTTGAGTTTTAGCGACGATAACTCAGTTTTTGCCTTGTAATCGTTAATATCGTATTGTCTGATGACTTCCTCTTCAGGGGCTTGACCGGGTTGACCCGTGCGAAGAATCAAGCGAGTAGTATGATTATTTAGCTCGCTTCTAATGGCATCAATCAGTTGAAGGCCTGCATCGTCGGTTTCCATCACCACGTCGACAAACGCAAGGGCGATATCAGAGTGATCTCTAAAGAGGGCTAATCCTTCCGCCCCGCTGTGCGCTGATAAAAACTCAACTCCGCGATTCTCAAAGTTGAATCTACGTAGAATGAGTTTAGTGACTTCATGGACCCCTTCTTCATCGTCAATAATGGCTATTTTCCATGGGTCTAAATGAAGGTCAGGTTGCTCTTCGTTTGAATCTTTAAATAACGGCATAAACAGCGCTATAAACATTTGTATAGTTTAAACGTAAGCTACAAATCGCATTCTCGCAAACTAGCGAGATACGTTTTGTTCTAAAGTTCAATATCTGCATTTTTCTATGAAAAGCAAAAACTGACGGCTTATTAAAAGTTTGCACGACACTGGAAAAATTCAGCGTTACACTATCTTTGTTCTCGGTTTACGAGCAATATGCTCGCTATTTACTATATGGTTTTACAATGCGCCCTCATTTAAAAGTTCTTGTTATAGAAGATGCTGTTGATCTACTCGAACAAATCACTTCAAGTATAAGCAACACCATCAGTTATTTTGATAGAAACGATATTGAAATCAGTCTTTTGGAAGCAAGTTCTGTCGCAAAGGCACTGCAGGTGGTTCGCGAAGATGGTGATATTCAAGCTGTGGTTTTTAGTTGGGATGTTGTTACTAAATTAAGTGAATTATCTGGCATGTTGCCCGTCAATGTAATCAGCACAGAGGGTATGCTTAAGCCAGAAAATGATACTGAAGATAACGAGACAGTTGAAAATAACGCGAAGGTGATCGATGCCATTAAGCGCATACGGCCTGAGCTTCCGGTTTACGTTCTAGGCGATGCGGTAAAGGGTTTAGACATTGTAAATCAAGCTAACGGTATAGAATCGTTTTTCTATCGCAATGATATTATTTCCGATCCTGAGTCTATTCTTGGATACATCATCAATGATTTTGATGATAGAAATGAAACGCCATTTTGGACCGAATATAAAGAATATGTCGTCGAATCAAACGACTCTTGGCACACGCCAGGGCACAGCGGCGGTGCAAGCTTTAGAAACTCTCCTTATATCAGTGATTTTTACCGTTTCTTTGGGCGTAACGTATTTGTTAGTGATCTATCGGTCAGTGTTGATTCACTTGGCTCTTTATCTGACGGCACTCATGCGATTGGAAAAGCGCAAGCCGCGGTAGCAAACACATTTGAGGTGCGTCACTCGTATTTTGTTACCAATGGCTCTTCTACGTCAAACAAAATCATTCTACAGACGTTACTGCGAGAAGGCGACAAAGTCATCGCTGATAGAAACTGTCACAAATCTGTTCATTACGGCATCATTCAAGCACGCGCCATGCCCGTGTACTTGGACAGTGTGTTTAACCCAGAATATGGCATTTTTTCACCGCCTAAAATGGCGCAAATTGAATCATTGATCGAAGATAATCGCGACGCTAAACTCATTGTGCTCACCGGTTGCACTTACGACGGTTTGCTTACCGACTTAAAACAAGTGGTAAAGCTTGCCCATAAACATGATATTAAAGTGTTTATTGACGAGGCGTGGTTTGCATATTCGCTGTTCCATCCAGCGCTTCGTAATTATTCAGCCATTGCCGCGGGCGCAGATTATATCACTCACTCTGCGCATAAAGTGGTATCAGCATTTTCTCAAGCATCGTTTATCCATGTTAATGACCCTGATTTTGACAAAGATTTCTTTAAGGAGGTTTTTGCAATACACACAAGTACCTCACCAAAGTATCAGCTGATTGCTTCATTAGATGTTTGTCGTCAACAGTTAGAGATGGAGGGGTACAAAATTCTGAATGAGCTGTTGAGTAACGTGGCCGAGCTTAAATCACAAATGGCAAAGTTCAAACGACTCAAAATACTTTCACCAAGTGACTTTGCTTCTATGTTTTCACATTTTGAAAGCGACAATATAGGCCACGATCCGCTCAAAATTCTTATTGATGTATCAGCACTGCAGTACTCCAATCAAGAGATACATCGTTTCTTAATGGATGAAGTTGGTCTTGAGATAGAGAAGTTTACCCATAGCACTATTTTAGTTCTGCTGACGCTAGGCGGTATGCGTTCAAAAATTGTGAGGCTATACAACGCATTAAAGCGGTTAGATGATGGCGCGGTAAATCTAAGCACAAGAAAGAATAAAAGCCCATTGCCAGCTGATATCCCGCCGATTCATTTAGACGATCTGCCGTCGAAAGCCTTTTTCAGTAAGCGTGAAGCTATTGCATGGCAAAATAGTATTGGCCGCACCGCCGCGGGATTAATTACCCCTTATCCTCCAGGCATTCCACTCATTGTTCCTGGTCAAAAAGTAGAGCAGGCACATATTGACTACCTTCAAGCATTGGCAAGCCAAAAATTAACGGTACAAGGAATCTATGACGGCGAAATATACGTTGTTGCAGAAGAATAGAAAAACGTTTGGTAAATACAAAGAAGTCGAGGATGTTCAAGTAGTTAAGTGATTAATCTCCTTCGACTTCGATATGACTAAAACAATTTCTGCCCGCGTCTTTTGCTTTATAAAGTGCAATATCAGTTTGTTCTATTATTCGGTCGTAGCTCCATATTTTATGTCTACTATAGTTAAACGAGGCTACGCCAATACTAATAGTTACATAACCGAAGTCGGGGTTATTTTTATGTGCTATCTGCAAGGCAGCAACAGCTTTCAGTAGTTGTTCTGCTTTGTTTCTTGCGCCTGAACTGTCGGTATTGGGCAAGACACAGGCAAATTCTTCTCCGCCAAACCTGGCAAACAAATCTGTGCTTCGCGTGATTTTTTCACCTAATGTTTTGGCAACAAGGGTTAAACAGATATCGCCTTTGGCATGGCCGTAGTAGTCGTTATATTTCTTAAAAAAGTCTATGTCGATGAGTAGCAGCGTTAAAGGCCAGTTTTGTCGTGATGCACTGGCAATTTCAGCACTTATTTTTTGGTCGAAAGCGCGTCGATTGGGTGCGCCGGTGAGCGGGTCTGTCAACGACATGCTAACTAACGCATCCTCTTGTTCTTTGACTTTATCAATATACATAGAGAACGTGTCGGCAAGGTCAGCAATTTCATCTTTGCCGTCAATGCTCACATTGCTTAGATTGTCATAATTATCAGGGTTCGTAGCGATATCAACTTGCTTTTTGAGCTTTATAAGGCGGTGAACAATACGGGTGTGCAATAGATAAATCATAAGCAGTGTCAGCAGCAAAGTGACGGCCCCTGCAATAAGCGCAGTATGGAATTGCTCTTCTATACGGGCCTCTGTGCTTTCGGCATCCCGTTGCGCTGTCTCATAACGCATTGTTAACCGTAGGCTTAAATTATTCGCTACATCATTCACTAAATTTTTTACAAAGTTACCTCTACCAATGGTTCTGCCTGATACTCGCAGCGATTCTATCTGCTGATTGATAATCCCGTTGTCACCCATCAGCATAGTGAAAAGCATATTAATGTTTTGATTTCTGCTTTCTGAAAGCGATAGCGTGCGCAATTGCTTAAACGTTCCATGCAGTGCTTGTTCGATGCTTCTAAGTTGATAAATTCTATCGTATTGATCGAGCTTTACTGCAGATAGAGAAACGTTTGCGAGCAGTGCTGTTTCTGTTAGGTTCTGCGATGAATCATAGAGCTGCTGTACGAAAGAGAAAAATGCAGCCTTGTTCTCGCCAAGGTTATTTTGAATTTTAAGGCGCTGCTCCACAAGCGTTTCTAGTTCTTTTAGTTCCTGTTCAAGCGACGTTATTTGTGTTGAAAGAAAGCTTTCTTTTGCGCTATTTGCGTTGAACGAATTCCTAAGAGAAGAAAAGGTATCGTTTAGCTGCTTGCTCACTATGCGCCTTGTTGGCTCATTTGTAGCGTTGGACAAGCTAACGGTGAGAAAAAGCAAACGTTCCACACTTTGGTTAATCGTCGCACCCTCGACAATCACTGGGAGGGTGTCTACGGTCAAGCGTTCAAGCGATTGCTGCACATCGGCTAAACGCGTCAATATGAAGATAGTGACAAATGCAAACAGCGCTAAGATAGCCAGTTGCAAGTAGGTGAAATAAAGTATCGAGGTGCGCTTTGTCATCTCCTTCATGACTATTTGCTCTCTACTCGCTTTATTCGGTTTTCTAGCGAGCTTGATACGCCCCCGTTTAGACGAATGTTTTGCACAACTAAGTCTGATATCAATAGGTTGGTTTGACTTCTTATTTCACCTGTCTTGCCATTTTGGAAGCTTGTATAGCCGTCACCGCCGCGTCGTAAATAGTCTGTCGTTGCTACACTGTACCGTTTATTCTTGTCTAGCGGCAGTCCGTCAACGTAAACGCTTGTGACTCGCTTTCCCGCGGGTTGTGTTGGGTCGAAGGTAACTTCCATACCAGAAAAGTGAGGGAATGCGCCTTTTAAAAGCTCAACTTGGGAAAGCCCATTTTCTATGCCGCGTAACAGTGCTTCTCCGGTTAGTGAAATTTGAACAAGAGATGACCTAAATGGAAGCTCTGTCGCAACATCTCGTCGTGTGATAGGAGTATTTATGCGATAGCTTTTATTGCCACGGATGCTCCCTCCATTAATGATAGCAATATCGCTCTTTGTGTACGTTCGCATACTATCAGCAATAAAATTAGCGAATTCATTTTCCTCACTTCGAACACGCGCATGTTCGCTGGTAATGTTGTTTTGCCAGACACCAATTTTTTCATTTAATAACCGATCGAGCCGAAGTTGATAGCTATTTACTTGCAGTTGAATTGATGGCGATGCGACAAGGCTGGGTAGTTCGTACGATTGAACGCTCTCTAGCTCAACGTTGGTATTATTGATTGCTACATTGGCGACTACTGCCATGCCGCTTTCATCAAGTACCAATGTTTTTTTATGCGGCGTGAATCCGTGCCCCTTCTCTTTTAAACGGTTATCAGACATTAAGGCAATATCGATAACGTTCTCATCAAGAAGCGAGGATACAAAATCAAACGGATAAGAATAATGAAGCAATACAATATCAGCGCCCTGCTCTTTCAGTTGTTGCGCACTATTTTGTGCCGTGATTAGCGGGTCGAGAAGCGCAATATGCTGTAATAAATACTCATCGATAACGCGTTCGTTGAGCAGTGAAATAACCCCTAATTTAACGCCTTGCTTTTCGATAATGGCGGTAGTAACGAGTTCGTTAAGGGGAGCGTTGAAGCGTTTATCAATAACATTACTGGCGACAAGCGGAAATGCTGCCTCATAGGCGCGAAGTGATAGCTCGTCTTCAAAATAACTAAACTCTCGTTTAGTGACAGTCATTACGTCGGGTTCAAGCGAGTTTAAAACATCGATGATGTGTGAACCTCGGTCAAAAGACGCCATGGCGCTAGGCCCAAGTGAACCGCCACCAAAAATGAAGAAAAGAGGGGCTTTCTTTTCGCGCTGTTGATCAAGTAAATTTTTTAGCTCGGCATATCGGCCAGAGTAGGGGCTGGAAATATCGGGCATGTCAGCAGCAAGCAAAAGCGTGACGTGCCTAGCATTGCATGGAAGTACAATGCAGCAAAAGAGACATGCAATAAGTAACGCGGTTGAGCGTTTAGGCATGATAATGCTAAGTCCTTACTCTAAAAGCTACTAAATACCGAGCCCGGTATATTACACACTAATGATTACTGTATCGGTCGTGTGCACGATTCCTAGAGTACGCATGCCATTCGAGCGATGCAATTATCCTAAAGAACAAGGTTTATGTGTTATGCGTTTATCATGTCGCGATACTGAAAGGCACGCTACGCAACGTCGTATAGCGTAAAATTTGATAATTCAGACATAAAAAAACCGGGTTTGGGTAACCCGGCTCAACATTAGATTATTAATAAATTTAAAACGCGTAACGCGCAGTCACCTGCATAATATCTAAGTCATCAATCATTTCGTAGCTTGCGCCCACTGCCCATTGTGGTGTGATGTAATAATTAGCGCCCACTTTAATGGTAGCTTCACCTTCATCAATATCGTAGTAACCGACTTCACCCGCGAGCTCAATTTGGTCGGTAACCATTGAACGCAATCCAGCGTTAATGCTGTAGCCTGTGTCATCTTCAACATCGCCGTCTACACGTTCTAGGTTAGCGCCAAAATACGCATCGGTTGTTGCATTTACTGGCAAGCGATAACCAGCGCCTACTGTCAGCATATTGAAATCAAAATTACCTTCTTCGAAGAAGCTGTATTCTCCATTTAGAAACCAGTTGTTGTTTAGTAGGTACTTACTATTCACGGTTAGGCCATCTGGCTCAAAAGACTCATTATCGTCGAAGTCTATTTTAGTATAGCCACCCTCAACGTAACGCCAGCTTGGAGAATCTGCTAGTACAGAGAAAGAAGAAGTAGCAGTGAGTACAGCTAAAAGTGTGATTGTTTTACGCATGTGATAACTCCTTATTGATCACGAGCCCCTTTACCTTCTTTTGAACGACAGTGTTAGGGGCGTGGTATTGCTTCCTTAGAAAATTGGTTTCAGTGAAAACCTGGTTCCAATCTCTCTATTTACACCTTAAGGTGTGCTTCCACCTTATTATTTGCAGTGACTACGTTTGCAATGTCTTTGCCAACTTAATGACTTTACGTCCTCCATCTTCTATGGTATTGAAAATAAAGGATTTTGTTTTATTCTTAGTATTTCATTTATCTTCTAACGCCCTGTAATCTTTACCGGAATATCAACTTTGCTGTAATTGTGTCTCTAATAACCAACACATTTGCGTCTTACATGCAGCACGCCGGCTTGTATCCCTTGGCCCGACTCAACGTTTCCTAATCTAAAGCTACTGTAACATTATGATATTTATTGGATTAACGTTTTATTAGCCTTGGCTTTTAACCTTGGAACGCCTCTTGCTTTTAGACGTTGAAGTTGTGCTGCTTACTTTGTTATTAACTTCACATTGAGCGGATATTCGTGACATGCAGCGATGCGATTACCACACCATTATTTAGGAGAGGGAAGATGGATAAGGCTTTTTCAATAGAGCGCTTAAGTAATGCACACCGAAGGATACCGGTGTTTTCGCAACGGCTTTTTGTTTTAGTCGGCCTACTTTTATCATTATCGTCGCACTATGTATTTGCCGAGGATGTAGTCGATGCTCATCAGCCCCGTCAGTCAGCGCCAGTTTTGCAAGCGGTTATTGATGCAGCGCGTGAATCTGCTAAGGGGGCTTACAAAGAAAACGACCATGGTCTTAATAAAACGCTGAAAGCGATAGATTATCAAACATATCGCGCTATTCGTTTCAAGCCAGAAAAAAGTTTGTGGCGAGATAAGAAAGACTATGAGATTCAATTTTTTCACCCAGGCTTTCTTTATAACACCCCCATCACCGTGCATACCATAGGTGAAGATAACCAGCCCAAGCAGCTTCATTTTAATAGCGAGATGTTTAGCTACGATGGCGATGCAGCGTCACTCGCTGGGTTGACCGGCCAGAACACTGGATACGCAGGTTTTCGTATCCACTACCCTATTAAAAATGATCAATACAAAGATGAATTTGCCGTATTTTTAGGGGCGTCATACTTCAGGCTTGTGGGCAAGCATCAAGTATACGGTATTTCAGCAAGAGGGCTTGCAATTGATACGGCGTTACCTAAAGGTGAAGAGTTTCCTCATTTCACCGAATTTTGGATTGTTGAACCCAAAAAAGGCCAGCCTATTACGGTTTATGCCCGTTTGGAAAGCCCGTCGGTAGCCGGTGCCTATCGGTTTGTTATTCACCCTGATGTCGATACCACGGTAGATGTTCAATCGTGGTTATTTGCCCGTGAAGACGTGCAGAAGTTAGGCGTGGCGCCTTTCACAAGTATGTTTCTTTATGGTGAAAATAGTCAAAAGCGCCATGACGATTATCGCCCAGAAGTACACGATAGTGATGGGGTATTAATGGTTACGCACGCAGGTGAGGAAATTTGGCGCCCACTTGCTAACCCCAGTCGCCTACAAATTACATCGCTAAGCGACAGTGCTCCCGAAGGATTCGGCATGTTTCAACGAGATGGCCGTTGGGAAAACTATCTTGATGCTGAAGCTAACTATCACCTTCGTCCTAGTCTTTGGGTTACACCTCAACATGGCTTTGAGAAAGGGCGGTTAGAGGTAGTTGAAATACCCACTAACTCTGAAGTGCATGACAACGTGGTGGCGTATTGGATACCCGATGCCCCCCTGTTAGAGGGAGAGTCACGCTACTTTGCTTATCAGCTAAGCACTACAGAGCAGTATGCTTTTAATAGCAACGTTGCCACGGTTCTTCGCACTCGACAAGGTAAGGCGGTATTGCCTGGTGACGAGTTTGCAGATGAAAGTCTAAATACTACTCGCCAGTTTAGTGTTGACTTTGCCGTACCTGACGACGCAGACATTAACCCAGACGACTTAAGATTTGTTGTGCAGGGGATTAACGGAGAAGTGTCAAAAGTACGTGTTTACGCAGTGGACAATGGCCGTGAATGGAGAGGCACTTTTATGGTAAAGCCGAATGAAAGAAAAACAGTCGATATGCGGGCTTTCATAGAAGCAAAGGGTGAACGAGTAAGTGAGGTATGGAATTATGTCTATCAAAGTAAATAAGCTACTGTCGGCAACGACAATAAAGGGTGTCACGCCGCATTCAACAGCGTTATTCCTTGTCAAAGGAGAGTCGATGCGCTTATTCGTGATGGCAATGCTAGTGATACCCAGTATTGCATTAGCTGGATGGAGTCTTTACGAAATATTTTTGCCTAATGGCTTAACTGCATTGGAAATAACCCAGTTGGGATTAGGACTCACCTTATTTGCGTGGCTATGTATGGCATTTTGGACCGGCATTATTGGCTTCGTTTTGCAGTTGTTTAATATTGACCCGTTGAGTTTAACGAAGAACCAGCCTGCGCCTACAAAACAACAAACGCTATCGCAGCGCCACGCGGTGGTAATGCCAGTATACAATGAAGATACCCGTCGCATAATGGTGGGGTTTGAAGCCTGCATTCGTGAAATACTGGAATGCAAAAATGCAAATAACTTCGATTTTTATATGCTCAGTGACACACGTGATGAAGTGAAAGCCGATAATGAGTTACGCGCTTTTCATCGCTTATCCCGTCGTCTAGGCAACCATGCGAAGCAGGTGTTTTATCGTCGTCGCGAAAAAAACGATCATAGGAAAGTGGGGAACCTCAAGGATTTTTGCGAGCGTTGGGGCGCCAACTATGAATCTATGATTGTCCTTGACGCGGATAGCGTTATGACGGGGGAGCGAATGGAAGACCTCGCTCTCAGAATAGAGGAGAACCCAGACACGGCGCTGGTGCAAACTATTCCTATGCCGGTGCGCCAACATACTATGTTTGGTCGCTTTGTTCAGTTTGCAGCGCATTTGTACAGCCCTATGTTGGCGACAGGGTTGTCGTTTTGGCAAACCGACAGTGCTAACTATTGGGGGCACAATGCAATTATTCGTATCCAGCCATTTATACAACACTGTGGCTTACCTACCCTAGCAGGGCGAGCGCCGTTTGGTGGAGAAATCTTAAGCCATGATTTTGTCGAAGCCGCGTTACTGCGCAGAGCTGGCTGGAAGGCTTATTTACTGACTGACACTACAGGCAGCTATGAAGAAGTGCCCAGCAACGTTATCGATTACGCTATCCGTGATCGCCGGTGGGTGCAAGGTAACATTCAGCACTTAGGTTTGTTAAACGTAAAAGGGCTTAAGGTTGCCAACCGTCTCCACTTTTTGTTTGGTGCATTTGCCTATATATCGTCTCTGGTTCTGTTTTGTATGTTAGCGCTAGGTACAACAGATGCACTTATCCGGGCAACATCAGTGCCTGATTTTTTTATGTCCGAATATCAACTTTTTCCAACATGGCAGGTGGCAAGGCAGGACATGATGATAGTTACCATGTGGGGTACTGCGGCGCTATTGTTTTTACCTAAAGTGCTGGGTATTACGCTAGCGCTACTGAAACGGCGAGCTGAATTTGGCGGTGCATTTTCACTGATTAAAAGCGCTTCTGCTGAGTTGTTGATGGCAGTGTTAATTGCGCCTTTGATGATGTTTTACCACAGTTACTTCGTTGTAAGTGTGTTAATAGGTCACAGTGTTAAATGGGAAGCACAAGAGCGGGAGGGCCGCAATGTGCCTTGGCGAATTGCCATTAAGCATACGCAGCTATTGAGTAGCATAGCGATTGCATGGGGAACGACGACATTTTATTTCACTCCATCGCTTTTTATGTGGTTACTGCCGGTTTTAGTGGGTATGGTGCTAGCTGCGCCGATTATCCGTCTATCAAGCAGCGAGTGTATAGGCCGCGCAATGCGTGAGCGCGGTATATTGCTCATTGATCAGGAAATTAATGAATGTAAAGCGCTTAAGCGTTTACGTGTATCAATTAAGCACTTCGCGATTTCACACTATGCTGCCAAGGTACCTGCGTTACCTAAGAGCAATAATACAGTGATGGTAGCGCAAACGTTAACGCAAAACCCATTACCCATGCGCCCTGTGATTGTTGGGAATGGATAGGTAAAGCAGACGCGTAAGCCCCGTAAATGACAACAATAAAAAACCGCCAATAGCGTATGCCGTTGGCGGTTTTTTTTATGAGAATAACTTAGTTAGTGAAGGTAACTGAAAAAGTGACCGGTACTGTTGTGGTGATACTTTTCAGCCCGGCTATGTTTTGTAGCGCAGCAATCCCTTTTGCAAGATCGAATGCGTCAGCCTTAATTAATGTAGGCGCGGTGGTCGAGACGCTTAACGTATTCTCACTGACCTTACTTATTTGAACCGAGAACGCGGTCGGTACCGCTTTACCATGAAGCGACAGCACGCCGTCAACTTTACTCCTAACGACATCGCCCACTTCGAGCGCCATCATTGATTTAGGCAACGTGGCCTCAAACTGCGCAGTCGCATATTTTTCTACATGGAAAAGCATGCTGCGCATCCGCTCATTTCGAATATCAATATTCGTATTTACCGATGCTAAATCGACCGATACGGAAAGTTTTCCGCTATCACTAAGTGCACCACTAATGTCTTCGAATTTGTGTACTTCGGTAATTTGTACATTTTTTGTGGAAAGAAAATGCAGCACACTATCGTCACTGTTCATTTTCCATTCGGCAACAGCAGGGCATGTAAAACCACATGCTAGCAACGCTATCGTTAGCGCCTTGATACCTGTTTTCATGGGATACTCCTTTAAAAATAAATTGAATCGTGGGCAGAGCACAAAGACCCAGAGTCGATAAGCAACAAGGGGTGCCAACACATCTTTGTGTTAGCACATACTATTACGGCTTATTGCTTATGTGGGTTTACAAAATCGTTATATTGGATGACATCTTGCCACTTCACCCGTTGATCGCCCATAACAACAAAGTCTGGGTTTTCAAGTGAATGGCGTTTGTTGTAGGTAAGAGGTTCAAAGTTTGCTGCTGAAATGCTGCCGCCCGCTTCCGACACAATGCATTGTGATGCGCCGGTATCCCATTCGCCAGTTATGCCGATACGCATAAACACATCCGCTTTACCTTCTGCGATAAAGCACGCTTTTAATGAACAGCTACCTAATGGAAGCGTTTGATAAACACGTTCATCGCACATGCGTGAAAGTACTTTTTCTCTCGATTGACGCCTACTAATCGCAATAATAACCGCGCTAGTATCAGGGTCATCAAGTTCTCGAACTGACAGCTTTTCATTACCTTCGGGTGACGACTTATACGCCCCATTACCTTTAGAAGCGTAATAAAGTGATTGACCAGGAGGCCAGAAAATCACTCCAATAGCAGGCTGATTATTCTCGATAAGGGCAATATTAACGGCAAAGTCACCACTGCGAGCAATAAACTCTTGTGTGCCGTCGATAGGATCGATAAGCCAATAACGCGGCCAATCTTTGCGCTCGTCTAAACTGGCGTGTTTGTTTTCTTCCGAAAGAATAGGAATATCGGGTGTCAGCGTGCTTAGACGTTTCGTTATGATGTCATTGGCGAGGTAATCTGCGCTGGTTACCGGCGAGTCGTCTTCCTTTTGATAGGCGTCAAAATCGCCATGATCATAAACTTTTAATACGGCTTCACCCGCTTCAACAGCGGCGTCTTTCGCTATGGTTAGTAAATCATCATACGTGTTTGAGGGCATAGGTTACTGCTCCTTAATCCACTTTTGAGTAAGTAAAAGTGCGGCAATGCAGCGAGCTTCAATAAAGTCTTCCCGTGCTAATAATGCATCAGCATCAGCAAGGGGCCAATGAATCACTTCTAATGGCTCTGGCTCATCACCTTCCAATGTTTCAGGGTAGAGGTCTTGAGCGATTACGATGGTCATATTGGCATTAAAAAACGTGGGTGCCATGCTCACTTTATGCAATTCTGATAGTGAATTAGCACCATAACCCGCTTCTTCTTTAAGCTCTCGGTTAGCCGCTTCTAGGGCGCTTTCGCCTGGGTCGATAAGGCCTTTTGGAAAGCCGAGTTGGTAAGAGTGTGTGCCTGCAGCATATTCACGGATTAATACCAACGTATCATTATCATACATTGGAACAATCATTACTGCGCCGCGATTACCGCCGGCCATGCGTTCGAATTGACGTTTTTCTCCGTTAGAAAATTCAAGGTCGAGGCTCTCAACTCTGAAGAGTTTACTCTGAGCAACGATTTCTCGATGATGAATTTGCGGCAACGGTTTATTGGGATCAATTTTTCGCATGTCTCTCGCTACAACTTTGTTATCATACCTTCAGTAACAAGCTTACTTCATTATAAGGAAAATCGCTTGCCCTTTCTGCCCTGGAATGAAATAGATACCGTGCTTCTTGATATGGATGGCACCCTATTAGACCTACACTATGATAATCAATTTTGGTTACATCATTTGCCAAAACGCTTAGCTGAGATACGCGGTATTTCAGCGCAAGAGAGCCAACGGGAAATGGAAGCGCGGTACGAGAGTGTCTTTGGACAAATTCAATGGTATTGCCTCGACTATTGGGCGGAGTCATTAAACATGGACCTAGAGCAAGAGTTTATGCCACTTAAGCGGGAGCTAGCGCATTTACTAAGGCTGCGCGACGATACCATACCGTTTCTTAAAGCCTTGCATGAATCTGGCAGAGAAGTGGTTTTGGTGACCAATGCGCACCCTAACAGTTTGGCCTTAAAGATAGAGCATACTCAACTTGATGCGCATATCGACAATTTGATATCGACTCATGAGTTTGGTGTTACCAAAGAATCGCAGGAATTATGGAAAAAACTTAATGCGAGAGTAAAGTTTGATAGCAGTCGAACACTCTTTGTTGATGACTCTCTACCCATTTTAACTTCTGCACAAACCTATGGGATCCGCCATTTGCTTGCCGTAGATAATCCAGACAGCACGCTGCCAAATCGAAACATTACCGACTTTCCAGCCGTAAAAGACTATCGCACAATGATTGACGATATTCTTGCTCACCCTGTTAACAAATAAGGAATGCGCAGCCTATGAACTCACAGCTTTATGTCGGGTCGCAGAACCCGGTGAAGGTGAATGCAGCACTTAATACATTATGCGATACGCTTGAGCAAGATTTTAGTGCTGAAGCGATGTCGGTACCTAGCGGCGTTTCTAATCAGCCTATGAGCGAAGACGAAACGCGTCATGGTGCTATTAACCGGGTAGAAGCCATGCTTGAGTTGCATGATGGTGGTGAACAAAATGCATGGTACGTTGCAATCGAAGGGGGTGTTGATGTCTTTGAAGATGGGCCGGCCACTTTTGCTTATGTGGCTATTTATCATCAGGGACATTGGTCGGTGGGACGAAGCGCAAGTTTACCCTTGCCTGTCAGTGTTTATCAGGCGCTACAACGAGGTGAAGAGTTAGGCACGGTAATGGATAAATTGTTTAATACTGTAAACGTTAAGCAAAAAGGAGGCGCCATAGGCCTACTTACCCACAACCATGCAAGCAGGCAGAGCGTCTATGAAGTCGCATTAACCCTCGCGATGGCAAAATTTCATTTTCCTGACCTTTACACTAATTAGCATCACGTGGTTTTGCTCGCTCAATTACACCCTGCAATCTTTACTGAATAAAGTAAACTTTTCCAAACGGCGCGGCGAGATACTGAGATGTCGTGCCGCCCTCTGTGATGCATCCCATTGTTTGTAATGATAAAAATTATTTTTTTATAAGGTGGCGTTCTTGTTGCAAGTGGTTAAAGCCAAACGTAATAAGGAGCATAACGATGAGCGAGACAATCAATACTTACAACCCTGCCACGGGCGAAAAGTTAGATCACTATCATTTGATGAGCAGCGATGACGCTGATCATGCGGTTACACGTTCTCAGGAAGCCTACATTAACTGGCGTAAAACCTCATTTGAAACCCGCGCAAAACTATTTAATACACTCGCTGATCTCATGGAAGCCCGAGTCGACGACCTTGCTAGCTTAATGACCAGAGAAATGGGGAAAGTTGAAGCACAGGGAAGACAAGAAGTTGAGCTATGCGCACAAATTTGCCGCTACACCGCTGAACACGGTGCGTCGTTTTTAGAAGATGACCACAGAATTTTTGAAGGTGGCCGAGCCATCGTCACATATCAACCACTCGGGGTAATCTTAGGCATTCAACCTTGGAACTTCCCGCTTTATCAGGTTATTCGTTACAGCGCTTGTAATATTATGGCGGGTAATACCACCGTACTGAAACACGCTAAAAACGTTTTCGGCATGGCGCTCGCTATTCAACAGTTGTATGAAGATGCAGGTTTTCCAAAAAACGTTTATCAATCGCTGTTGATAGACGGCAAAACTGCAAGCGGGCTGATTAAGCATAAATATGTAAGAGGCGTAACCTTTACCGGCAGTGATGAAGTAGGCAAAAGCGTAGCGAAAGAAGCGGCTGCGATGTCGAAAAAAACCGTAATGGAGCTTGGCAGTAACGATGCTTATTTGGTGTTGTCTGATGCAGATATCGATATCGCAGTAGAAACCTGCATTAAGGGCCGCGTAATTAATAATGGCGAAACCTGTGTCGCCGCTAAACGATTCGTCGTGGTAGACAGCGTGTACCAAGCGTTCACTGAGAAATTCATTGCCCAATGTAAGCGCCTTAAAGTTGGCGACCCGACTGACGATGCAACCGACTTGGGGCCAATGGCGCGAGAAGATTTACGTGATGAGTTGCACGAACAAGTGAAAACGTCGATAGACAAAGGTGCTACGCTATCGTTAGGTGGAGAAATACCGGATAACAGCGGTTATTACTATCCCATTACGGTATTGGAGGATGTATCTCCAGGTATGCCTGCGTATGATGATGAGCTGTTTGGCCCCGTAGCGTCTATTATTAAAGCAAGAGATGACAAGCAGGCGATGGAGATAGCGAATGACTCTCGATACGGTTTAGGTGGCGGTATTTTCAGCACCGATACTGACCGTGCTATTTCATTGGCGAAGAACGAGTTTGATACCGGTATGATTAATATCAACGGCTACTCGTTAGCACAACCCAATCTGCCATTTGGCGGCGTAAAAGACAGTGGTTACGGCCGTGAGCATGGTGGCTTTGGTATCAGAGAGTTTGTTAACATCAAAACTATCATGGTGGCAGAGCAGCGCCCTGAATAAGGGTTACTTGCCAAATAGAAAGATACGTCGCCCCTTCGCGGGGAACGTATCTTTTTTAGTATTCAGCACACACCGAGTGAACGTGCAAAAAGGAACCACAATGAAAAATAACAGTGCGAAAAGGCCGATAGTAAGCCGTCTACCGTTGTTGGGGGCTGCCCTGTTATTTTCACTGCATGGTATTGCAGCAGACAATGCTAAAACCGATAACGCAATGCGTTGTGAGGGAGTATCGGTTCAAGTGCTAGGCTCGGGTGGGCCAGAGCTCGACGATGGCAGGGCGTCGAGTGCGTATCTTGTGTGGTACCACAACGAGGCGAAGGTGTTGGTTGATGCCGGTAGTGGAAGTAGTGTGCAATTCGGTGCAGCGGGCGCATCGTTTGAAACCGTAGACGCTATTTTACTCTCTCACTTACATACCGATCATGCAGCAGACTTACCCGGTTTTGTTAAAGGGAGTTACTTCGGCACGCGCGCTGAAGACTTGCCCATTATTGGGCCGGCTGGCAATGACATAATGCCGTCTACCGACCGCTATATTGAGGCGCTACTTGGAAATAAGGGCGCATTCCGCTATTTATCGTCGTATACACAAGCAGAACAAGATGACTATCTGCTTACCCCTATTTCTGTCACCGACACGCCGTTTAGTTACGATATTAACCCGTCGGTAAGCGTATCGGCGATAGACGTACATCACGGTCCCATTCCAGCACTGGCGTGGAAAGTGAATGTGAATGGTTGCATTGCAGTATTTTCTGGTGATACGAATGATGCCGATGGCACGCTGAGTGAGTTTGCAACGCAGGCTGATATCTTGGTGCTTCACAATGCAATAGACGATGCAGCCGGCAGTACAGCAAAGCAGTTACACATGACACCCACACAACTTGTAGATATTGCATCAACATCTAAAGCCAAGCGGGTGGTGATATCTCATATTATGAAACGCAGCGAACCTGGGCTCAGTGCGTTAACTGACGCGATTGCCGTTATCGCGCCAGGCCGTGTTTATGCTGCGCAAGATTTAATGAATATTTCGTTAAACCCTTAGCAATGTCGGGTTTATTGCGCGAAAGGTAAAGGAATGGTTTCGCCGTTAAGTACCGCTACGCCATCAGCTAGGCCCATTGTGGCAGTATAGGCGTCACCGTCAGAGACAATGAAGCCTTGTCGTAAAAATGCCTTCATCACCTCTGGGACTTGCTGGTCGACCGTCGCCATAAGTTCTTGAGGTGTCATGTTTTGTACCTGAGGGTTAGTGGCAAGTTGTGACAGCACATAGCTGCTCATCGCTTTTTTCGCAACGCCTTCATCCATCGTAACGTTTGCATCTGCAACAATATGGCTTACCCAAAACGCAGGGTCTTCTAGCATGTCAGGCAGCGCATCAACACCGCTCACTTGGGTATTTACGTGCGCAGTAAATTTACCCTCTGGCAGCGTGCCTGATAATTGAGTGATATTAATTGCTGGGGATTTTTGCAAGAAGTCTAGCAAGTTTTCCTCTATAAAGCTTTTAACCAGTTCAGGCACTAACTCAGGCTTAGTGGTCAGCGTTGCATTGCTAATGTCTTGGTAAGCTTTAATGAAGTCCGTGTCTAACTGCTTTGCTTCCATAGCAAACACCGCATCGTGTAGCGTTAAGTCAGGCGAACGCATTGAAGAAACTTTGTATTCGAAAAACGCATCAACAAGGTTGTTATCTTCGTCAATATCGGTGCGAGACGCTAATGAAAGATCTTCCATCACAAAAAGAGGTGTCTCACCATCAATCGCATTATCGCTAGATACTGTCGTCTCCTTTAAATTAAGGCTGAAGGTCGATTCGAATAGCTCCCCTTTTATGGCCTTAATAAGGCTCCCCGACCACTGCATTTCCATGTCCATGTCGTTCATGGCAATCACCATGCCATCGCCCACAATAGTAACGTTAGGTATTGTGCTTTCATAATGCGTCACGTCGCCACTACCCTCTGCCTCACCGTCAAAGCCTGAAAACGTCAGCGTTATATCTTCGTCTTCATCGATAAACGTTAAGGCTGGCACCGTGTCTGAGAAGTCAGTGCTACCGAATAGCCCTATTACGCCTTTGTTTGCATAAAGGGGAGTGTTGCTCTCCCATTCTACGTACTCTCGCAGTGCGTCGCCTTCAATATGCAAATTATACTGTAGTCTACCAACACCTACGCCGTCGCCCATATAAACCGGGCCTTGATGTGCAACAATGTTTGCAATAAAAGTCGGGTTTTCCGCTTGCTCAATGTCGCTTTGGTCTATTTGCTGCGCCTTAAGCATTGCTTGTAAATCAAAGCCCACTTCAACTTGTGCGGTGGTGGTAAACCACCCTTTTTCGTAAGACACTACATTGGCGCTGTATACAGGGTGTTCATCAATATTAGCTATGGCGCTATTAAATTTTGATTCAAGGCCATTCCCGATGAAGTGTGGTGCGATGAGAAGTGCACCTAATGTAGCGCCAGCGCTAAGTAAAAGTGGTTTATTCATAATTACATTCCCTTGTTCTGTGAGTGTGTCAGCGTACTGTTATAGTTTTATAGTGGTGTAGCCACTTGCATCTGGTTTGCCAAACAGGCTAGCCGCTTGATGCACTTCATTGGGCAGTGACGCATCAGGCTTAAATTTCCCATTAACTGAGAATTTTTTTGTTAATGGAGAAACGGTAGCATCGATACTTAAGCCTAATAAGTTGGGCTCGGCTACCGTAATGCCAATGTCTTCACCGTCACATCGAAGCGACGCCGAGTACGTTCCGAAGTCAATGGGGCCTTGTGTGCCTGCCACAGTCGCATTCAGCCAGTCACCTTTGCCACTAAGTGCATTACATGCTGGGCCAAAATCTAGCGTTTCTAACGCGACTTTGAAACGACCTCCTGCATTGACCGGCAGTGGGAGTCTAACCTGTGCAATAACCCTATCTACCGGTAAGTAAATGGTCATATCTTTTACAATAACGCGAGACTGCGAAAACAGCCCTGTGCGAACCGGGCCTTCAAATGCAATATCGTTCAGATTTCTGATGTTGCCAGCTTTCAAATCTGCATGCAGTTTACCGATAAAAAACGCCCAAGGATTAATATCCCATTTTACATTGTTTATGGGTAAGCCATTCACCACAACGCTTTGTGCTTTACCTTCAAGTAGGGTGCCAGACACACCGCTGACTGCTACGTTTTTTGGCAATGCTATTCTGCCTATCACATGAATAGCCGGCATGTAAGCGATAGCAAAAATAAGAAAGGCGACAATACCGCCAATGATCCACGTAACTGTTACCTTCATGCTTTTCCTAACTGTAATCGACGTATTTTTATGTAACCGGCTGAATCGGCCTCTGCAATATCGGCCTGTAGAATGACAATGCCCATCGCTTCCATTCCTTTAAGCCAGTCGAGCACGTTATTAAATGGTGCTTGATCTACCCATACTTGTAAGTCTTCACCGTTGGGTTGCATGCGTGATATTTCAATGTCGTGTCGTGCGGTTGTACGGTTAACGGCTTGTGGAAGCGAACCTGAAAATGCGCGCTTACCGCTGCTACTTCTGCGAAGCTGTTGTGCGCGCATGGCGCTATCTTGAACCCATGTTAGCAGTGCTTGTTGGTTATCTAGCAATTGTTTCTGTTGATGCAAACTTGCATTAAGCGGCGACCAAATCGCAAAGTAAAAAATAGCAATGAGGACTACCACACCGCTTATTAGCACAAGGCGCTGCTCGCGTTCTGTGAGCGCTTTGTATTTATCTAGTAATGCTTTCATGATGCACTCCTAATCGATACTGTACCCACCACGCCGTTATCTCTATTGTTAAAGGCGCCTTGCTCAACAACAAATCCTGCGCTCTCGGCTAGCTTTTTAAATTGCTCTAAGGCTTCAAAATTCTTTCCTTGAGCCTGAATGCGAATTTCAGTGCGTGTTGAGTCAAATCGTAGTGTTTGTGGCGTAATTTTTGTGGCAGCAAACGCCGGAGTGAGTTGGTCAAGCATGATTAACATCGACGCATCACCGCCGCCTTGCTCTAACTTTGCCAGTTCAGACTGTAACTTTAGCTTAACGTTACGTACCATGCCTAGGTTAGGAAAGCCGGCTTTAACGGCGGCGTTAATATCGGCTTTAAGTGCGGCATTTTGTGATTCAAGTTGGTACAAGGTTACCGTTTTGTCTATGAGGCTAGTGGCGAGTACGATTACTGCAAGCACCGCTGCGGTGCGCCATTGAGACCATCCGCTACTGCGCTTTCTTTTTACTTTATATTCACCCTGGTAAAGGTTGAACTTGCTCGCTAATGCTTCTTTTGCCAGCATATGCATGGGCAGTTCAAGTGGCGCCTCTGAAATGGTGGTGTTCGGCATGCCGTCAAGTGGTAAGCCAGCATAGTTGGTAATCGTCACTGCTTCTTCTTGTTGCGAGGCAAAGTGACTAAGCATTGGGAGCAACCACGTTTGTTCGCCCTGCATGCCTTTAAAACTGTCCTGTCGAACCAGCAATTGTTCGCCTAATGTAAGGATAGACCAGCCGTTTTCTGTTACCGGTACTGCAAGTACGTCGGGGATCAACGTGTCACAGAATAACCCTGCATTACTGAGCCATTGTTGCCACATCGTCATTTTGTCATGACTGACTACCGCTACAGCCTGTTGGTCACCATTTTTAGGGCCAATAGCAAAAAACTGCTCACTGATATCGGTTGCCAATTCATCTTCAAGCATGAAGGGTAATGCAGAAAGCACTTTTCGACCGGCTCGAGGTGGCAGCGTAACCCATTTCAGTAAAATATCGCTACTTGGGGCAAGCGCAATAACAGGCCGTTGACCGACACGCTCTGCGAGGGTAGATAACGCCATAGCATTAGGAAGTTCTCCCGACGCAATTATTTCTTCTTCCTGCGTTGACCAGACCAACCAGCTTATGGGGTCGGTCTCTGTCGCGCCCAATCTTACTAGGAGCTGTTCCATTAATTAAATCCTCCAAACTCGCGTTTCAATATGCTTACGCCCGCATCTTTGTTTGCTTGAAACACGGTGGAAAGCTTAAAGGTTGCTTTATTGTAGCGGGTCTTAGTATGCAAAATAAAATATTCGGTAGTGACAGCGAACCATGCTTGTCGCGTATTGTTTAAACTCAGTGCTTGAATAACAGGCTCGCTAAGAAAATCTGCTGCTTTTTCCCACCCGTCAGGTGGTCGATTTCCAATTAAGCTGGTGGCTTCTTGGATATCTAACCCCGTTACGCCGGCCAGTAACGCGGCGTGCTCAGGCTTAAGCGTATTGACGTTAATAATGAGCTCTTGGTTATCAGGAATAACGCATACCAGAGGCATTAGTTCATTTATCCACGCCGGTGACGCGCCGTTTATAATACGTAATTCCGTCTTAGATGCCAGCGGGTTATTGGCAGCGAGATAAGGAAATTCACGGGATTCATACTCACTGTCCTCAGCGCCATAAGAGCGCATTCGGTCATCGTCATCAACCCAATCGGCCAGACTATCTCGTAAGGTGTCTGCCGTATAGTTATCTAGCCCGTCTATTTGCATGGCTAATAACATGGATTGGAATGCGGTCATGGCTTCGGTAGGTTGATTGCGTGACGCGGTACTTGAAGTATTCTCACCCTGTAAAATAGCGTTTAAATTAAAGCATGCGCGCAAGTCTTCTAAGTTGGCTTGCAGCCCGCCGTTCTCTAATGGATACACAAACTCCTGCGCCCAAGGCTGGCTTAGCGTTATTTTATCGCGCGTTTCGTCCATTAAATCTTGAATAGATTTTCGTGCGAACGCTTCTGCACCGCGTGCATACCAATACGCTTGGTTATTGTCTTTAAGATTCATGGTGCGCTGAACTTGTAATTGCAGCCTAGCGCCCATTTCGGTCGCAAGCACTACGACTAAGGCAACGATCATCAGCACAATCATAAGGGCAACACCCTTTTGTTTGCTTGGCGCTTGAGGAGGGAGACGACGCATTATAGCCCTCCTATTGCAAATTCACGCCGTATTAGGCCGAAGTCTTTACTCACAAACTCAACGGCTACCGCGCGAGGTAATGCAGTACCTTTATAGCTGTCAGACCATTTATCTTCTTTAAGGCCTTCTTCACTATTATTTGATGGCGCAATAAATTCGACTTTGAAACTTTCTATATTCTCTAATAGTGGCCTGACCTTGGGCTCATGACCAATAACGTTGTCGAGATAATTACTGTATACGCGCTCTAATTTTTCTTCACGTAACCGATAGGCTACATACTGTAATGTGCTTCGTGGCAGCATAAGTTGAGGGTTGTGCCAGCCACTTCGTACAAAGCCGATACCATCATCGTCACTTTCCGCTGTTTCGCCCCCGGCCATGACAACTTCTTGCATTTCCCCTTCTACTCTAATGGGGCGCGGTACAGCCTGTTGAATGTCTCTTTCGATAGTGATCATGGCGCGTTGCAAAGCTTGGAGCTTATCAAAGCGCGCTTCTGACAAATCATTACTATCGATAACGGTGGTAAGCAAGCCGGTTGATGCTAGGCCTATTAGCGTAAAAATAGCCATTGCAATTAAGATTTCTAGTAAGGTAAAGCCTTGATGGTGACGTTGTGTTCTTTGCATCACGAGCCATCCGACGTAGGGCGCGCAACGAAGCTCGTAACCGAGGTAACACTGGAACTGTAGTCTTCGGCCTCGCCAACAGAAATGGTTACCGCTCTTAAACTAGCATCGTTCGTTTTCGCTACCGTTTGTTGCCAGTACCATGTGCGGTCAGCCATTTCCATGCTGCCTTTTAAGTTGTTTTTTGGTGGCCACGTATTTTCAAGTTGAACTTGATTAAGACGATTGCTTGCCACCCACCCAGCGAACGTAACCGACTCAATTTGCCCTACGCTACTGAGGTGTTCACCCGATGCCTTTAATATTGCTGTACCTGTGAGGGCGAAAATAAGCAGTGCCACCATGACTTCCAGAAGGGTTAACCCTCGTTGGCGCGACGCACGGCTCGCGTGAGATAAAAACGCCATTATTGTGGTTGCTCCAATGGCCCTTCCAATGCCAAAGGCGGAAGTTCTTTGTTTAAAAGGGTGAAATAGACAGGCTCGTCATCAAAATCGCCTTCATAGTTGAAGGTAAGGGTAAATGGCGTAATGTCGCCACTGGACATAATTAAGATTTGTGGAGGCGGAAGCTTCTTGTCTTCGTCGCTTCCAATATCAACGCCATCACTTGAAACACTGAGGTTTTCATCAAATATATCGCGGTCAAACAACCTGTCTTCAGTGTCCCAAGGAAGGTCGTCTAAGTTCAACGTAAATGTAAATGGCTCAGGTAGGGTATAGGTGTCGTATATTTTCTCACCTTCTAGCCGTTGCCACTCGTTATCTTCGTCCAGGTACACAAAAAAGTACGCATTGTCTTCTTGCTCTACCCGAATGCCCAGCTGCTGTTGATTAAGTACAGCAAAGTCGCTGGCCATATCAACAATGACTTGAAGGCGCTGTGCCTGGCTTTTTAGTAGGTCGCTTTTGCTTGCGCCAAATGCATTAAACACGACATAGCCGGCAGCAATGCCCATGAGCAGTAGCACAAGCATAACTTCTATTAGTGTAAAGCCTTTTAAAGCGTGCTTTTTACTATTGCACTGGCGCATAAAAACCTAGGGTGTTTAGTTAAGGTATTCGTTAATGTTCCAGTTACCTATATCGTCATCGGTACCGGGTTCGCCGTCGGGGCCATTTGAAAAAATATCCACTACTCCTAGCTCCCCTGGGCTGATAAGGGCATAAGGGTTACCCCATGGATCTTCTGGTAAGCGCTTAATAAAGCCGCCTGTTGGATAGTTTCTTGGAATAGGGTCGATAGTGGGTGCCGCAACCAGTGCTTCAAGCCCTTGCTCTGACGTGGGGAAACGATTGTTGCGCAACTTATACATTTCAAGTGCGCTCTCGATTTGTTGGATATCGACAGCGGCTTTCTTCAATTGCGCCTCTTCTTGATTCCCAAGTATTTGTGGTGCAACCATTGAGGCCATGATGCCTATAATAAGCAACACGACCATCACTTCAATCAAACTAAATCCAGAACTACGTTTTAAGGTTTTCATTAGATATTCACCATATTATTCAATGCTAAAATTGGCTGCAAAATTGCCATGACAATAAACAGAACAATGCCTGCCATTGTGACAATTAGTAAAGGTTCGAAGACTTTAAGTGAGACACCAATAAGCGCCTCAAATTCCCTATCTTGGTTATCTGCAGCACGCGCGAGCATACTTTGAAGCTCGCCCGACTTTTCACCCGATGCGATCATATGCATCATCATTGGTGGAAACATTTTTGTATTGTCCAGTGCAGCGCGAAGGCTACTCCCTTCTTTTACATTAATCGCAGCATCTGCGACTTGATTCTTTATATGTTGGTTTTCAAGCACGTCGCCGGATATACGCATGGCATCAAGTAGCGGCACTGCGCTGGCACTTAAAATACTTAAGGTACGTGCGAAACGCGCGGTATTTAACCCTCTTGATACGCGCCCAAGTAACGGCAGTTTTAGCAGCACCCGATGATAGCGAAGTTTCATGGCTTTCTGCTGAAGCAGTCGTTGTGCAATCACAATAAGCACGGCGATGGCGAGCAACATAAAAATACCGTAGTTTTGGAGCCACGTACTCACCGCAATAAGAAATTGCGTAATACCTGGTAGGTCTTGGCCCATGTGGTCAAATTGGCCTACGATTTTTGGCACCACAACGGTCAATAACAGCAATACAATGCCCATAGCAAAGAACAACATAAGCGACGGATAAATCATGGCCTGTGTAATTTGACTACGTGTCTGCTGGCGTCGCTCAGTGTAATCAGCTAATCGGTTTAATACGGTATCTAAATGACCGGATTTTTCACCGGCAGCGACCATGGCGCGATATAAGTCGTCAAATACACTTGGAAATTCAGACAAGGCTTCTGCTAATCCTCGGCCTTCAACCACTTTACTGCGCACCGCCATCATCATATTTTTTTGACGGGGCTTTTCACATTGTTCGCCAACGGCTAACAACGCCTCTTCTATTGGAAGGGCTGATTCAACCAGTGTAGCTAATTGGCGGGTAAGCAATGCAAGATCGGAGGCTGAAATACGCGGTTTGAACAGTGCATTAATGAAGCCTTGGTTGTTGTGCTGGTTGCGTTCAACAACCTGCTCAACTTCTATTGGTATTAACCCTTTTTCGCGCAGCTGTTGACGTGCCTGGCGAGCGTTATCGCCTTCCAGTACACCTTGCGTATTTCGACCACGGTTGTTGACCGCTTTGTAGGCAAATGCGGGCATACTAGTCCTCCCTCGTTACTCGAAGCACTTCTTCTAACGAGGTAACACCAGTGAGAACCTTGCGGCATCCATCTTCACGAATGCTTGGCGTATTATGGCGAATATACTTTTCTATGGCTTGCTCACCAACACCTTCGTGCATCATTTCACGTACTTTTTCATCAACAATAAGCAACTCATGAATGCCCGTTCTTCCGCGGTAACCTGTTTGATTACATGCAGCACAGCCATGTGCAGAATAAATGGTCATCGCGGTTGCGCTATCAATCCCAAGCACTTCACGCTCTGAAGCATCTGGGTTACGAGGCACCTTACAGTCTTCGCACAGCGTACGTACAAGACGCTGTGATAACACGGCTAATAAACTAGAGGACAGCAAAAACGGCTCAATGCCCATATCTTCTAAACGTGTAATTGCCCCGGCAGCGGTGTTGGTATGCAGCGTAGACAGCACCAAGTGGCCGGTTAAACTGGCTTGTACCGCAATTTGCGCGGTTTCAATATCTCGAATCTCACCCACCATGACTACATCAGGGTCTTGACGCAAGATGGCGCGCAACCCTCTGGCAAAGGTCATATCAACGCGCGGATTAACTTGCGTTTGCCCAATACCAGGTAAGTCGAATTCAATAGGGTCTTCAACCGTTAGGATATTTCGGTCGCGGGAGTTAATTTCGGTAAGGCCTGCATATAGCGTGGTACTTTTACCTGAGCCTGTCGGACCGGTTACCAAAATAATGCCGTGGGGTTTACGAATTAGCGTTGAAAAATGGTCGCGGTTGGCTTTTGTCATGCCTAAATCTTCAAGATTTAGGCGCGCGTTATTTTTATCAAGTAAACGTAATACAACGCGTTCGCCATGGCTAGAAGGCATGGTAGATACACGAACATCTACTGCTCTGCCCGCAATGCGCAGCGTAATGCGACCGTCTTGCGGCACTCGCTTTTCTGCAATATCTAGTTTGGCCATGACTTTTATGCGCGACACCAACATCGAGGATAGCTTGCGGCTGGGGCGCAATATCTCTCGAAGAACACCGTCAACACGAAACCTAACCACTAACTGGTTTTCAAAGGTCTCAATATGAATATCTGATGCACCTTCTTTAATCGCTTCACCTAACATAGCGTTGATAAGCTTGATGATAGGGGCATCGTCTTCACTGTCTAGCAGGTCTTCTGTGTCTGGTAGGTCTTCGGCAAGCGCAAACAAATCGCTCTCGTTACCTAAATCTTCCATTAACTGCTTTGCGGCAGAACTGTCGCGCTGAAACGCGTTGGTCAGTAAGTTTTCAAACTCATCAGCCGGTATAGTTTTCGGCATGAACGGTTCGCCATAAAAACGGCGGACTTCGGCAAATACGTCAAAAGGCGTATTTTCGGTGAAATATAATACCGCAGGTGTTTCGTTCACTTCCAAGAGGACTTGATTGCGTTTCGCAAAACTGAATGAAAGCTGCTGTGGGCCACCTTCATCAACCTCGGGCAACCCGTCTTCATGCATCGCTTCTAACGCTTCTTCCTGGGCTTCTACAGCCATGGTTAGCTGATCATTTTGACCCGCCATACTAGTCGTTACCTTCTTCTATGCGCTTATCTTTTTCTGAAATGTATTCTTCAAAAGAGGGCGGCAACGACAATGCGTCATCCCAGTTTGGCATAGATGGGCCTACCGCAGACGGCATTAACGATACACCTTCTTGCTGGCGCTTAAGCTGAAGAGCGCGAATATAATTGTATTTACGATGGCTAATGGCATTCATGGTCGCGCCATCTCTTACAATTGTTGGCTTTAAAAACACCATAAGATTGCGTTTACGTTTAGACGTTGAGCTGGTTTTAAATAAATGACCAAGAATTGGAATGTCGCCCAAAAGCGGTACTTTAGACACGCTTTCTTGGATGTCTTCATCAATTAAGCCACCAAGCACAATGGTCCCGCCATCATCCACGATAACCGTAGTTTTGATTTCGCGCTTATTGATAGAGATATCTACTGATGTAGCGCCGCTTACACTCGACACTTCCTGTTCTATAAGTAGTTGTACAGCATCGCCTTCGTTAATTTGAGGCGTGACTTTCAGTTTAATACCTACTTCTTGGCGGTCGACAGTTTGGAATGGGTTAGAGTTGTTTGCGCCGGTTGTGGTACCAGTAATAATTGGAACTTCCTGGCCTACAATGAAAAATGCTTCTTCGTTATCCATAGTAGTAAGGTGAGGCGTTGCAAGAATATTCGAGTTGGTATCATTGCTAACGGCTTGGACTACTGCGCCCCAACCATTTTCAATAATGCCAGCTATCATACCATTCGCGCCACCAAGTAAACTGGCTAGCGAGGTAAAGTCACCCTCTATGGTTTCCGTTGAGGTAACCACTTCGCCATTGGCGGTGATATTGGTTTGGTTTACTTCACGGTCTTCGGCTTGGCGTAGCGCCACACCTAATGAACCAACCGGAATAACCCCGTTATTAAATTGTGTACCGCCACCGGCTTCTGATACCAGCTGAACGCCGAGCGTAGTGCCATCACCTTCAAATATTTCAACGATAATCGCTTCTACCTGAACCTGAGCGCGGCGGACGTCTAGTTGGCGCACTACTTCTTCTAGCGAGCGCATCATGTCAGGCTCTGCCGTGATCACAAGGGCATTTGAATCTTCGTGAGATTCGATACTAACATCACGATTATTGTTGCCCGCTCGTCGCGTGGTACCTGATGAACTCTGTTCTTCTGCTTTGATGCTAGCTGATACACCTTGCAGCACTTTCACTAAATCGTCAGCTTTCGCGTAATTGAGAAACATTACGCGCGTATTACCGTTAGTTTCTAGCTCTTGGTCCATACGTTGAATTAATGTGATCAGGCGCTGTCGTGCTTTTTCGTCGCCACTTACAATAACCGAGTTGGTTCTGTCGTCAGCAACAACACGAGGCTCTGATTTATCGCCAGTTGCCGCTTTACCTTGTGATTTATTGATGCTGTCGATGATACGCACCATCTCTGAGGCAGAGGCATAGCGAAGCTTTACAATTTCGACTTCTTCATCACCGGCACGGTCAACACGCTCGATGATTTCAACAAGACGGTTAACAACGGCAGCACGGCCTGTCAGCATCATTACGTTGGAAGGATCGTGGCTAACTACGTTACCACCGCCCGCTTGGTCATTAAGTTGACGTAGAATAGGTGCCAATTCGCGTACTGGTACATTGTAAACAGGGACAACACGGGTGATCATTTCGTCACCATCGCGATTTGCGCCTTCTACAACAGGAATATTGGACGTTTTTGCGTCTTTAGAACGTACAACTTTAAGAATGCCGCTTGGCATTTCTACCACTGCAAAATCGTAAACCTGCAGCACATTCATAAAAAATTGATAATACTGTTCTTCATCAAGCATGTCGTAACTACGTACGCTGATTTTTCCGCGTACGTTAGGGTCGACGATAATGGTGCGTTCTAAGTTTTTGCCCACGATATTAATAAATTCATTAATGTCGGTATCTTTGAAGTTAGGCATATACTCAGCGGCGGTAACTGAGAAGCAAAGAAGCGCTGTGCACATTGCGGTGCTCACGCGAGATAACAATTTGTGGCTTATGCGCCTTTTCATTCCGTCGTCCTTTATTTCTTATTCTACTGATGGCTTAACGTGCTTACCTTGCCCTGTTTTTATTATTCTGAAGCAGAAGGTAAATCAAGGTAAAGCGTGGTTAAACTACCATCACGAATTATTGTAAGTTCAAGGGTTTGTGCATTTCTTAATTCAGATAATGCCTCTTGAGATTGCTGCATGTCGGTTAGATCTAACCCGTTAATTTGTGAAATCACATCGCCCGCTTTTAATCCTGCCGACTTAAATAAAGCAGGTTCAATCCCGGGGCTTACTTGATAACCAATAAGTTGCCCTTCATTAGTCTTGGGTGATATGGAGATAAAATCAGTGAAGCTGGCTGGTCGTTGGCGTAGTGCCGTCGTTGCTTCAACCGCTTCTCTAGAAAGTTGACGAACCTCATTGTCTTGCTGACGAGGTGAAGCTGCCGATGCAGTTTGCACCTGCTGTGCTCTTCGTCGATTCGCTTCTTCGAAGTCGATACCATCTAGCATTAGGGTTTCGTTTCGAACCCCATTTTTGATAATAACCCTGTCGGTATAAACACGTTGTAATGTTGCGTTGGTACCTTCAATTTTTTCACCAAGACCATATACTGCTTGGCTTCCTTTATTTTCTATTATCGCGGTGCCTGCATTTTCAATAGAGCTAGAAACCACCCCAGTTAACACCAAATTCAGCCGCGTTTCAGGCGCATCTGTAATGTCTGCTGCTTCTACGGGCTTGGGTTTCGCGGTAGCGTTACCAAATAAATTTAGCTGTTGTATTTTCTTTATATCGACCCCACTTTGCCCTGATGGCGATGAAATAGGGGCGATTCGTGATGCAGTAGGTGTCGCGGATAATTGAGGTTCAGGTATAATTCGCCACATTAACTTAGCGGCAAATGCAATTAAATATAGGCTTAACAGTACTACGACAATAGTGCGAAGTCGCTTCTGGTGCTGGCTTACGTATAAAGCCAGAGTGTGTGCGTTTGGTTTATTGAATGTCATGCTGCCACTGATGGTACTGCTTATTATAATAAAGTGAAAATTTGGTTAACCGCGCTTTAGCGACCCATCATAGCCTAGTCAAGGTAAGGGTCACAACACTAAAGCTCTAGCATTACGAAAATATTACATGAGCCAATTGGAAAGCAACAATACAACACAAAATATCAGACTGGACAAGTGGCTATGGGCAGCACGCTTTTTTAAGACGCGTGCGATAGCCAGAGAAATGGTTCAGTCTGGAAAAGTGCACTATAACGGCCACCGAGCTAAGCCAAGTAAGAATGTAGAGCTAGGTGCTATGATTAAAGTTCCCGCAGGATGGGATTCTCGAACAATAGAGGTGCTGGGTTTAAGTGATAAAAGGCTCAGTGCGGCGTTGGCGCAAGGGTTATATGTTGAAACGGCTGAAAGTGTAACAAAACGTGAAGAAAACCAAGCTGCTCGAAAATTGAACGCATTTCACAGCCCTAAGCCCGACAATAGGCCTGATAAAAAACAGCGCCGACAAATTATTAAATTTAAGCAGCAATAGTTTGCTAACGAACAGGATCCACCTATGAGTGCTTTTGATCAACTACACCGTTTTATTTTTACGCAGGCCAATGTCCGTGGCGAGCTTGTGCGTCTTGATGAAAGCTTGCGCAGTATTGTGCATAGCTATGAATACCCAAAGCAAATTCAGCGCTTATTGAGCGAAATGGCAGCCGCCACATCACTACTCACCGCAACATTGAAGTTTAAAGGCGAGATTGCGTTACAGATTCAAAGTAAAGGGCCGGTTAGCTATGCGGTTATCAATGCGACGCATGACCAAACACTTCGAGGTGTGGCGCGTTGGGATGATTCATTACCTTCTTTACCTGAAACGTTCGGTGAGCTGTTAACCGAAGCGGTCTTGGTTATGACCATAACCCCTGATGAGGGAGAGCGTTATCAAGGTGTGGTTGCGCTAGAGAAGCCTACGTTAGCAGAGTGTCTAGAAGAATACTTTACGCAGTCTGAGCAATTGGCTACGCGCGTGCATCTAATGACAGATTTGGCTAATCCAAACAATGCAAAGGCGGCAGGCGTGTTGCTTCAAGTATTACCTACTGATGCCAGTGCGACTGATGTGTCACAAGCAACCGAGTTTGAGCATATCTCTACACTTACAGAAACCCTGTCAGAAGAAGAAATGTTCACACTGCCGGTAAACGACATTCTGTTCCGTCTGTACCACCAAGAAGACGTAGAGCTTTACCCTGCGCAGCCCGTATCGTTTGCGTGTACGTGTTCAAAAGAACGCAGTGCTGAGGCACTTCGCCATGTGGCCAAAGAGGAGCTGATGGCAATCGTAGAGGAAGACGGTGCGATTAAAATGAATTGTCAGTATTGTCATACAGAATATACGTTTGACAGTATTGATGTTGAAGTAATCCATAGTGGTAACCACACCGCTTCGCAAACAAATCAGTAAATCAGTGTAGAGGCGTTGGGTACGCTATAAACACAGACCATCGTCTCTACTACCTTCTCTCTAGCATGCTGATGCATGTTAGGGAGAGTATGCTGTATTATTCGTTATTGTGTGATTAGCTCAAAAGTTGCTTCACATTTGTTTAATAATTAATCGATTTTTGTTTTTCCCTCCTCCATTTTTTCGAGATTCTATTTTTTCGTAAGTGATTTTTTGTTATTTCAGCAGCACCTACAAGAAGCGTCTTGTCCGTAATATTCCGTTATAATTTGAAAAATAATGAATTTATATGCGGGTTAAACCTTTTCCTTGTAATTAAATTTCATTTTTTATGTAAGTTTGAGTGGGTTAATAACCACTATGTGTCATCAAAATGTTGCCTAAGCCTTGTTTACTTTACACTTAACCAAGTGATACTTTTTTGAAAGTGCTTTTGAAAAATTACAAAGAGGGTTACGGGTATGACGGCTGCAACTACATTAAAAACGGACTTGAAAATGTCCCCATTGGTTGATTTGTCCAGCGCTGAGCTGATTGAACGAGCAGTAAAGCGTGGGGAAGGTGTATTAGATAAAAACGGAGCATTGGTGGTAGAGACAGGCGAACGAACAGGTCGCTCACCAAACGACAGATTTATCGTGAAAGAATCGACAACTGAAAACGACATTGAATGGGGCAAAGTAAATAAACCATTTGATGCTGATAAGTTTGATGCATTGTGGGACCGCGTTGACGCTTACCTTTCTACCCAAGAACATTTTTTATCACACCTTGAAGTGGGTTCAGATCCTGAACATGCCCTTCCATTAGAAGTACGTACGCAAACGGCGTGGCAGCACGTTTTTGCTCGTAATCTTTTTATTATCCCAGAGCAATGGAACGTCAATGATCAACAGCCTTGGCAGATTCTTAATGTACCTGGCTTTACGTGTGATCCTGAACGTGACGGCACGAATAGTGATGGTACGGTAATCATTAACTTTGCTAAAAAGCGTGTACTTATTGCAGGTATGCGTTACGCCGGTGAAATGAAAAAAGCCATGTTCTCGGTTCAAAACTTCTTGTTACCGGCAAAAGACATTTTGCCTATGCATTGTTCAGCTAATGTTGGTGAAGAAGGCGATGTAACCCTCTTCTTCGGTTTATCTGGTACAGGT
The DNA here is from genome assembly GCF_057539655.1 of Alteromonas sp. 4NH20-0056. Lineage (NCBI taxonomy): Bacteria > Pseudomonadati > Pseudomonadota > Gammaproteobacteria > Alteromonadales > Alteromonadaceae > Alteromonas > Alteromonas sp. 4NH20-0056. Next base: position 194,391 of record NZ_BAAJLS010000004.1, read on the forward strand.
AAAACTACCTTATCGGCTGATCCTAAGCGCTTCCTTATTGGCGATGATGAGCATGGCTGGGCTCCTGGTAGTGTATTTAACATCGAAGGCGGTTGTTATGCGAAGTGTATCGATTTGTCTCAAAAGAACGAGCCAGTAATCTGGAACGCGATTAAATTTGGCACCATTTTAGAGAACGTCGTACTTGATGACTCTCGTACGCCTGATTATACCGACACGTCATTAACACAAAACTCTCGGGCTGCGTATCCTCTTGAGCACATTGAAAAGCGAGTTGAAGAAAACCGAGGTGGTGAACCCCGTTCAGTTGTCTTTCTAACTTGCGACGTAAGCGGTGTATTACCACCGGTGTCAGTATTGAGTGAAGAAGCGGCGGCATATCATTTCTTAAGCGGTTACACAGCAAAAGTTGGGTCAACTGAAATTGGCTCTACCAGCGATATTGAGTCGACGTTCTCTACGTGTTTTGGCGCACCGTTCTTCCCACGTCCTGCAGGCGTATACGCAGAGCTCTTAATTAAACGCGTTAAAACCTTTGGCGCTAAAGTGTACTTGGTTAATACCGGCTGGACCGGTGGCCCATACGGCACGGGGAGTCGTTTCGATATACCGACAACGCGCGCTATTGTTGATGCCATCGTATCCGGTGAGCTTGCTGACGTTGAAACCCAGCACATTGACGCACTAAATCTTGATGTGCCGGTTGCCATTCCTGGTGTAGACAGCAACTTGCTTGTGCCAAAAAATACATGGGCAGACAAAGCCAAGTATGACGAGTTTGCTTCAAATCTTGTGACTAACTTTAAAGCAAACTTTGAAAAATATGACGTGAGCGAAGCCATTAAAAAGGCTGGCCCAGGTAACTAATTCCCACGGTGTCGCAAGCTGGTGATAGGCTACTTGCTAGCGCCCAATGTGGAATAAAGGGGAACTGAACCCTCCCCCTTCCCAATGTTCGTCACAGATAACGTGATTGAATTTTTGCCCACGCAATGTCGTGGGCTTTTTTTCTTCTATGAATACGTATGTTTGTTTCGTTTTCGTAGCGCTATGGTTATGCTTTTGTTAATGATGTAATAATACGAGTGCACTAACCATGATGTGTGGCATCAAACAAAAGTGGGGACGCTTTTTCCAAACAAGCTTCCAAAGCAATAGCTTACAGAACACACCAATAAATCGAGTTTACATAGCCCCATCGCTTATAAACCAGATAATGGTTTTACTTATACTGGCCATTTTTTCATTTAATGCGGTTGCGCGGGTTACAGACTATGTCGTTGAAGACAGCGCGCTGTTATTACATACCGACACGAACACGCTGCGTGTTTCAGCCTTATCACAAAACAGTTTTTCGGTGACATATGAACAAGACGAGCATGTCAATTTACCCTCATTAGCCTTGCCTGCATCTTTAGTACAAAACACTTCCGTTACACTCGACACGCTTCCAGATAAATTGGTGTTTTCGGCCGGTGATGCCGCAGTGCATATCAACAGAGCATCCAATAAACTTAGCTTCTATCTTAATAATACTCTGATGACACAAGAGCGAAGCGGTTTATCAGTAGATAATGGGCGTGTACAGTTATCGATGCAATTAACGCCCGATGAAAAGCTTTATGGCGGCGGGCAGCGTGTGCTGGGGATGGACAGACGGGGCTATGCAATGCCGCTTTATAATAAAGCGCATTATGGTTACACGAGTGAATCTAATCAGATGTATTTTGGCTTATCGGCTGTGATGTCATCTAAAGGTTATAGTGTGCTGTTTGATAATACTGCATCAGGTGAGCTTGATATAGGAAAGGCCACACCAGACGAACTGCGGTTTCAGGCTGTATCAGGGAGAGCCAGCTATATCATTGTATTAGGTGAAACCATGGCAGAAACCATTAAAAATACGGTCTCTGTTACCGGTAAGCAGCCGCTCCCTCCTCGCTGGTTGTTAGGGAACTTTGCCTCTCGATTCGGGTACAAATCTCAGCAAGAGGTTACCGATGTAGTCCGCGCCTTCAATGAGCAAGACATTCCTCTTGATGCGGTGGTACTTGATCTTTATTGGTTTGGTAAAGACGTTAAAGGGCATATGGGGAATCTGTCGTGGGACCGTTCGACCTTCCCAGAGCCAGAAGCCATGATTGCGTCGCTCAAAAACCAAAACATAAAAACGGTATTGATCACAGAGCCTTTTATTCTGACTACCTCAAAACAATGGCAAAGCGCTGTCGATAACAATGCGTTAGCGCTCAACAGCGATGGTAAACCTTATACCTTCGACTTTTACTTTGGCAATACCGGATTGGTAGATGTGTTTAGTGATGCAGGTAAAGACTGGTTCTGGCAGTTCTATGAAAAACTGGCAGCGCAAGGCGTAGCAGGGTGGTGGGGAGATTTAGGTGAGCCTGAAGTGCATCCGGATGACACCATTCACTTATGGCAAACTAAAAAATTACCAGGCAAGGACAGTACAGGCGAATATGTTAGAGGCGATGCCATTCATAATGCTTACGGTCACAAGTGGGCGGAAGTGGTATTTACGCGGTTAACTGAACTGCAGCCCTACCAACGCCCGTTCGTATTGATGCGTTCTGGCTTTTTGGGCAGCCAGCGTTATGGCATGGTGCCATGGACCGGCGATGTTAGCCGCAGTTGGGGCGGTCTAAAGCCACAGGTAGAGCTTGCGCTTCAAATGAGTGTGTTTGGTATGGCTTATACTCACTCTGACTTGGGCGGCTTTGCTGGCGGCGATGCATTCGATGCGCAGCTATATACACGTTGGTTACAGTTTGGCACGTTCTCGCCGGTATTTCGTCCTCACGCGCAAGACTCAATCGCCCCCGAGCCAGTATTTCATGCCGACCCTGTAAAATCGATAGCACGACAGTTTATTAAACTGCGTTACGCGATGCTGCCTTATAATTACAGTTTAGCCTTTGAAAATGCGCTGTTTGGTACGCCGTTAATGCGACCACTTGGTATGATGCATGACGATGATGACTGGTTTGAAAATAGTCATAGTTACTATTGGGGAGATGCGCTTGTTGTATCGCCGGTTACCCAACCTGATGTTAGTACTTGGCCTGTAACCTTGCCGCCAGGGGTTTGGTTTGATTTTTTCAGTGATACTAAGTATCAAGGTGATCGCGAGGTGGCTTACCCGTTAACCGATAGCACGTTTCCTGTGTGGGTAAAGGCTGGCGCCTTCTTACCCATGAGCGAAAATTTATCACGCACCGAGCAATACAATGCCGCGTCTCTTACCGTTCACTACTGGCATGACGCGTCTGTAAACACGTCGCAATATTCCCTTTACGAAGATGATGGCGTCAACCCTAGCACGATAAATAAATCGCTGTTTTCTGAATTACAATTTACGGCATCAACCACTGAGTCAGACAGCACCGGGCTTATGTTGACGTTGAGCAGCGACGGGAGCTATGTAGGTATGCCGCAAACACGTGACATTGCGTGGGTGCTGCATGGATACGAGCACGCGCCGAAGGAAGTATTAGTAAATGGTAAGCCAATAACACCGCAGTGGGATGAATCAAAGAAAACCCTATCATTATCGGTGTTATACGACTATCAGCAACAACTCACTATCCATGTTTTATAAGATAAGAGGGGCGATTATCGCCCTTCTATTTTCGCTTCACCGTAGTGATGTCGACAGGAATATAAAACTCGGCTACTAAGCCTTGGTAAGGGTGGTTTCGCAGGCTAACTTGCCCGTCGTGCGCTTCAATAATACGTTTAATGATGGCAAGCCCTAAGCCTGAACCTGAAGAGCTACGGGCCTTGTTCCCTTGAACAAACGGCATAAACACATTGTCGAGTTCATGTTCGGGGATACCTGGGCCATAATCACGGACTTTGCAATAAACACGTTTTTCACTTTTATTGAAATAGGTCGAGATAACAATGTTGTCTGAGCCATAGCGAAAGGCGTTTTCGATTAAATTATCGATTACCCTTTTCATTGCAATACGACGCAGGGGTATCGATGGAATGGCGTTAAGTTTTAGCTCGATGTGATGAGTATCGTCTAACTGCCTTACCTGCATTAGCTCGTTAATAATTGTATTTAGCGCAATATCTTCTTTTACTTCCTCGCTATCATAGCGAGCATAGTCGATAAATTGATCGATAATCGCATTCATATCTTCTATGTCGTTTACGATCCCTTCTTTTATCCATTCCTGATCGTCTGGAAGCATTTCAGAGGCAAGCCGGATGCGTGTTAACGGTGTGCGAAGGTCGTGTGAAATCCCCGCTGTCATCAAGGTTCTATCGTGCTCAAGCTGCTTTATGCCTTGATTCATTCTATTGAAGGCGCGTGTTACTTGTCGCATTTCACTGCTGCCTTGCTCTTTAAGGGGTTGAGGGTGCTCCCCTTTGCCCACTAATACTGCGGCTTGTTGTAGAGCAGACAGTGGCATTGTCATGCGGCGTACAAACAGCCAACCACCTGCCACGCTTAATATTCCTATTACCATTAAGTACATCGTAAGGGGGGAGATATTCGCTTCATTTAGCCCGTCTATGGGGATCGCTATCCACGTGTCTGGATAGCGAGAAAGTGATATCCACACCGTGTAAGGCGATGCACTATCACTGACTTGCGACACCGTACTTATGCGAACGTCAGCCAACTGTTGTAATTGTTCGCTTACTTGCGATGACATAAAGCTATAGTATACCGCCGAGTCTAGCCCTTGGACTTTCGCCTGACTCCCTTCTAACACCTGAACTTGAGTACGGTCATAGTATCGTTGTCTACTGGCATCATTACTGACCAATAGATCATTAGCCAATACGCCTTTTACCTGCGTCGCTAACAGGCTATTTATTTGCTGGTAGCTAGGTTGAATGAAGTAATAAGTAACTGACACGTATGACACGATTTGATTAATCAGCAGTAATGCGCCAATCAACAGAACGGTTTGACCAAATGCGCTATGAGGAACTAAGCGCATAGTGTGTGCAGTCGTTGTAACGGGCGTACTTCACAAGGTGCCATGCAGCTATACATTTTCACCGTCTGGAACAAATACGTAACCTAACCCCCATACCGTTTGAATATAGCGCGGATTTGCTGGGTCTTTTTCTAACATGCGTCGCAGCCGTGATACTTGAACGTCAATACTGCGTTCTAGCGCACTGTAATCTCTTCCTCTTGCTAAGTTCATCAACTTGTCGCGAGATAGCGGCTCACGGGGGTGTGTGACGAGCGATTTTAAAACCGCGAATTCACCACTCGTTAAAGTCAAAGGGGTATCGCCTGCGGTCATTTCGCGGGTGGCAAGGTTTAGCTTATACTCGCCAAACTCAATCATTTGAATATCTTTAGACGGTGCACCAGGCGCTTCGCTGCTGCGACGTCGTAATACCGCTTTCGCGCGAGCAAGCAGTTCACGAGGGTTAAACGGTTTGGGAAGGTAATCGTCTGCGCCCATTTCTAGCCCAATAATTCGGTCTACTTCATCGCCTTTGGCGGTCAGCATAATAATGGGGAGTTCACTGCCAGTCTGTCGTAATCGACGGCATATAGAAAGGCCATCTTCGCCGGGTAACATCAGGTCAAGTACCATCAAATGAAAGTTTTCACGCTCCAACAAGCGGTCCATTTGCTCAGCATTGGCTGCGCTTCTTACCTGATAACCTTGCTCTACTAAATAGCGTTCCAACAAGCTTCGTAAGCGCATGTCATCATCAACTACAAGAATTTTAGAGGTTTCCTGACCCATAACCATACCTTTGATATTTCTTTTGATTCACTATAACCACAAGCAGGCAAATACAAAAGAAGGGATTACTGTTATGTAGTCCCCTCTTTGTTACAAATGGTGTCAGTATTTACATACTGGGCAAGCGATAAGCTAAAACTTTACCACATTAAGTGATTTTGTATTTGCCGAGCCGGTAAGCGTATCAAGGTACAATGCGACAATAGCATCGCTGCCGGTATGCGCTTCTTCTGTAAAGGTATCGTGAAGTGTGGTTGCAAAACCTTGCCATGCAGCTGCATACTTTGCCAAGAAGCCTTCGTGCCCCCATTCGCTCTGGCGCAATTTCACACGTGATGGCGCAAAGAAGATTTCGGCGCTTAATGCTTTAGGGTTGGGTTTCTCTTGTGCTTTCCAATCTGTTGCGCCAATAAGGGTGACATTGGCTAGCTTGTCGCCAAGGGTTTCAGTTAGGTTGTTTATTAATGTGCCGTTTGCCGCAAAGTCGAGAAGCCAGTAGTTATCATTAGTGTCTAGCGTGGTTAAATCGTCATAGCTATAAACTTCGTCATAGCATCCCGTTGCCTTAACCATTTCAACATTGTGCGAAGAGGTAAGCCCAATGACTTTATAATTCGCATTGCGTGCGCCTTTTTGTGTTTTTAATAATTGCGCTGTGCCTAATGCAGTTTTACTTGATGCGCTAGATAACAGTAACGACTCACCTTTCGATAATTCAGCGACATAGTCATCAAGAACAAATGATGTCATAAACAATGGCCTAAAGTTGAGCTGCCACGGCTCACGCTGTGGATTATAACCGGGGTCTGTAGCGCAACGGAGATACTGGTCGTAAACCGGGCTAATACTCTTTCGCTTTTCATGAATATCAGAAAACCCATGTGGTGCGACTTTGCCTGCTTTTATTATCCAGTGAGTTGCCATTGGAAGGTAGCCGAACACTTTTTCGCCTACCTTAATATCAGGGTGATTAGACGCTTTAACCGTAGCAAAGCCCCACACGGGCACAATACCGAAGCCGTCATCAGCGGGGAAAAAACCCCAGTAGCCCATTTTGAAACCGAGGGCAGCATAGGTAATATTATTGGCTGAGAAGCCAAAGCTGTCGGTTTCAAGCACGACTTCATCTTGCAAAAGTGTGTCAATAGAAAGGGGAAGCTCAACCACTTTGGTGTCATCGAGCTGGCTTTGATTTATCCAAATTTGGGTACTATTTACAGTTGTCATGTTGTCTTACCTGGCGATAATTTTAGTTACCATGACGTATTTGCCGCAATATTACGACTTACAGTTGTAAATATATTGTTATAGAAGATAAGAATACAACAAAAGAGGCACTAAGTTGCAGGCCGCTATTCCTCGTTACTCAACCAGTCCATCTGATGACCTGCACGGCGTTTCTTATTAAGAATGTCTTCAAGAAGAGGGGATAAAATAAGCTCCATGGCTAGCCCCATTTTGCCGCCTGGTACAACAAGGGTATTAATACGCGACATAAAGGCGCCGTCGATCATTTTAAGCAGGTAAGGGTAATCAACATTTTTCATTTCGCGCCTAAACCGCACAACCACGAAGCTTTCGTCTTGCGTAGGGATTTCTCTCGCACTGAAAGGGTTAGAGGTATCTACTGTGGGTACACGCTGGAAGTTAACGTGGGTACGTGAAAACTGCGGTGTGATGTAATGAAAGTAATCATCAAGACCCCGGACAATGCTGCTCATTACTGCTTCACGAGAATGCCCGCGGTCGGTAGTGTCACGAACGATTTTCTGTATCCATTCAAGGTTTACAATAGGAACCATGCCGACCAGTAAATCAACATGCTTGGCAACGTCGTTTTCTTCTGTTTTTACGCCGCCGTGAAGGCCCTCATAAAATAATAAGTCGGTATTTTGAGGTAAGTCTTGCCATGGCGTAAACGTGCCAGGCATTTGATTAAACGGTACCGCTTCGTCGAACGTGTGCAGGTATTGTCTGAATTGACCTGAGCCAGAGCTTCCGTATTCTCTAAACAGGGTTTCTAATAGCTCGAAGTCATTTGCTTTCGGCCCAAAGTAGCTAATATGCCGACCTTGCTCTTGCGCTTTACGGATTTCTACTTCCATCTCTGGACGGGTAAAGCGGTGAAAGCTATCGCCGCCTACAATTGCTGCATTCACACTGAGGTTTCGAAAAATGTGACGAATGGCGTTCGTGGTGGTGGTAGTACCCGCACCAGAAGAGCCTGTTATAGCAATAATAGGGTGTTTTACAGACATAGGAATTCTATTAGGGAATGACGGATACTAGTTATAAGCTGATGGGCAGCAAGAATCAAGTCGAAGGACATATAGTTTTATAACCGTCACTTATTTTCATTGTTATGGTGATGCTGCAATAAACGAACAATAAGTCGCGCTTCTTCTTCATCTAAATCTAAAAGGTCACGTACTCGGTTTATGTGGCTAAGGTCATGTGTACTTAGTTTCCCATCATCAAGTGCGATACGTACTGTGTCTTTAAACCTATCTCTTTTAAGCTGCATTTGCGCAGTAAAGCTAGATGACAAAATACCCGCAGGCAATGCATAAAAACAAATACCCATTACCGTGATGAGCCCCCCAAATACTTTTCCTAAAGCTGTTACTGGTACTGCATCGCCGTAACCTACAGTGGTTAGCGTAACCAGGGCCCACCATAGTGATGCCGGAATGCTGCTAAACACATTGGGTTGTGCGTTATGTTCTATATAGTAAATGCAGGTGGCGGCAATAACGGTAAAAACAAGTAGCACGCTAACCGCCGCTAACAAGCTATGCGACTCATTACGTATCACCGTGATCAAGGTTTGCATTGAGCGTGAATAGCGACCAATTTTCAAAATGCGCAACACCCTAAATACACGAAGAATACGCAGGTCAAATACAAAAAAGACGCTGAGATAGAAGGGGAGTATGGCCATGAGATCGACAATGGCCATTGGGCTTTTTATATAATGCCAACGCTTTGCCCAAGCACTCACGTTGTTCAGCTCAGTATTGCTATGGACAGGGGCCGCTGCGCTGCTATAAACCCGCACAGCGTATTCAATGGTAAATAAAACCACAGAAACCACTTCAATAAGGTGCAGCTCGTAAGACCATACTTTTGCCACCTCAGGGACCGTTTCTAGCATCATGGCGGCCACATTAATTAGCACAAGACAGATCAGCATCCAATCGAAGGCTTTGCTTAATGCCTTGTGTTGTTGGGCATCGCTAGAGGCGGTGACGATGTTATAACACGTACTCTGAAGTGACATAAAAAACTTGGCGTAAAGAACCTGCTTATTACTCTAGCAACAATTAGAGCGTAAGCCAAAAAAGTAGGTGGCCAAAAGGGTTATAGAATGGCTGACATAATGACAAAAAACGCGGCACTAGGCCGCGTTTTGTTGTTTTATTAACCGCTGTTGGCTACAACGTTATTTCGCTTCTGCTTCCCGCGCAATCGCACGATAAGCAATATCATTGCGGTAATATACATCTTTGAACTGAATAGTCTTTAGTAATTCATACGCTTTTTGCTGTGCTTCTGTCACGTTGTTACCCAGTGCTGTTGCGCACAATACGCGGCCGCCTGAGGTGACGATGTTGCCGTCTTGTAGTGCGGTACCAGCATGGAATACTTTTCCGTCTAGCGCTGAAGCTTCGTCGAAACCGGTGATCACATCGCCTTTATTATAGCTTCCAGGATAGCCACCTGCCGCAAGAACCACGCCTACTGCAGCTCGCTCATCAAACTCGATGGTTTTGCCTGCTAACTCGCCTTTGCATGCGGCTTGACACAGTGGGACCAAGTTAGACTTCAAGCGAAGCATAATTGGCTGGGTTTCTGGGTCGCCAAATCGACAGTTGTATTCAATCACTTTGGGTGTGCCGTCTGACATAATCATTAGGCCCGCGTATAGAAAGCCGACATAGTCATTACCTTCTGCGGCCATGCCATTAACGGTAGGCATAATAACGTCGCGCATGACACGGTCGTGAATGTCAGGGGTTACAACAGGTGCTGGAGAATAGGCTCCCATGCCACCGGTATTCGGGCCTTTGTCCCCATCAGCTGCACGCTTATGATCCTGACTGGTTGCAAAAGGTAATACATTTTTACCGTCGACCATGACAATGAAAGAGGCTTCTTCACCATCAAGGAATTCTTCTATGACTACTCGGCTACCTGCTTCGCCAAACGCATTACCTGCTAGCATGTCACGAATGGCGTCTTCTGCTTCTTGCAATGTCATTGCAACAATAACGCCTTTACCTGCGGCCAAACCATCGGCTTTCACAACAATAGGCGCGCCCTTTTCTCGTACATAAGCAATAGCAGGGTCGATATCGGTGAAGTTTTGATACTCCGCCGTAGGAATATTATGGCGTGCTAAAAAATCTTTCGTAAAGGCTTTTGAGCCTTCAAGCTGCGCGGCAGCTTGCGTAGGCCCAAATATCATTAACCCTTCGTTAGTGAACGTATCAACAACACCGGCAACAAGCGGCGCTTCTGGTCCCACAATGGTAAGTTCAACATTGTTGCCTTTGGCAAACGACACTAAACCTGCAATGTCATTAACATCAATAGCAACATTTTCAAGTTTTGGTTCGGTTGCCGTTCCCGCATTACCAGGTGCGACAAACACGGTTGAAACATCAGAAGACTGCGCCGCGTTATACGCTAGCGCATGTTCGCGGCCACCGCCGCCAATTACAAGTACGTTCATTAACTGTTCCGTTTATACGTTGGGTTTTTACGAATTAGGTTTTACAAATTTAAGTGTCATTCTATTGCTCTCGCCGATGGCAAGATACATTGCTCTGTCTTGGTCGTCGAGTGCTAACCGTGGTGGTAATGTCCACACACCTTTAGGGTGGTCTGCGGTATCCATTGGGTTAGCATTAACATCGCTGCTCGCTTCAAGCACAAAGCCTGCTTTTTCTGCGGCTGCAACCACATATGAGCGCTTCATATAACCACTCTTTTTCATCGCTTCATCGTCTGCACTTTCAGGTAGCTCATGTTCCACTACACCCAATACGCCGCCTGGCTTAAGGGCGTTAAAAAACGCACCAAATGCATTGTCGATACCTTTATCGCCGTGGCGCATGTACCAGTTATGAACATTGCGAAACGTCAGTACCATGTCGGCACTACCTGCTTTTGCTACATCAAGTGCTTTAATGGGGTCAAAGGCTGTCACTACTGCGCCTTCGTATTTCATGCCCGCTTTAGTATTTTCTTTGAAGCCATTAAGTGATTTTTTGTAGTAATCGTTTGTCGACTCGTCAACATAATAATGTGCAGCAACATATTGGCCGTTGCCTTTCACTACCGCATTCAGAATATCGGCATACCAACCACCACCTGGCGATATCTCTATCACGGTCATATCTGGCGTTAAACCAAAGAAGCGCAGTGTTTGCTGAGGGTTACGGTATTCGTCGCGAACTTTGGCTTTCGCTGAGCGTATGTCGCTCATTGCTGCGTCTGATATCGCGTCTGCATTGGCATAACTTGCCGTCATTCCAAGGGCAGCTACAAGGGCGAGTTGGGCTAATCTTTTCATTATTATTTCCTTTTTCTGTCTAGGGCTAATTTGTAATTACGTTAACAGTATTACTACAAATATCCAAAATCAGATTAAGCCTAACAGCTAACCATGACAGTCAGCCGACAACCAGCATGATATTTCGCCCGTCTGTCGCTTAATGTGTCACGTTCACGGGGAATGAAAATACACAGTATGAACCATAAAAGTGCGTAAAACGATGCACAAGATTATGCAAACATCCGCTATGGCATTGATACCATAGCGGAGTCGTTATTATAGTGAGCAGTATATAATGCAAGTTTGTTATGCAATTGCATGCATGTACCGCGCACCATTTGCGATTAATGGCGGAAGTGACGCATACCCGTGAACACCATGGCGATGCCATGTTCATCAGCTGCCGCAATCACTTCTTGATCGCGCATTGAGCCACCGGGTTGAATAACCGCTTTAATCCCGGCTTCAGCCGCTGCATCTATACCATCACGGAATGGGAAGAACGCATCAGAAGCCATAACAGAACCTGCTACTTCCAAGTTCTCATCAGCCGCTTTAATGCCAGCAATTTTAGCAGAATAAACGCGACTCATTTGACCCGCGCCCACGCCAATCGTCATGCCGTCTTTGCAGTATACAATGGCATTAGATTTTACGTATTTTGCTACTTTCCAGCAGAACATCAGGTCGCGCAGTTCATCTTCCGTTGGTTGGCGCTTTGTGACAACTTCAAGGTCATCCATTTCGACCATACCGAAGTCGCGTTCTTGCACCAACAAACCACCGTTAACGCGTTTAAAGTCGTAGCCATCGGTAAGTTGCCCAGCCCAATCACCACAAACAAGCAAACGAACGTTTTTCTTCGCGCTGACAATATCTTTTGCTTCATCACTTACCGTTGGAGCGATAATAACTTCAACAAATTGACGGTCTACAATGGCTTGAGCGGTAGCGGCATCTAATTCACGGTTAAAGGCGATGATGCCACCAAACGCTGATGTAGGGTCTGTCTTGAACGCACGATCGTATGCACTTAATAAGTCATCGCCAATGGCCACACCACAAGGGTTAGCATGCTTAACAATGACACAGGCTGGCTCGTTGAATTCTTTAACACATTCTAGCGCAGCATCAGTATCGGCAATATTGTTAAAAGATAACTCTTTACCCTGAAGCTGTGTTGCAGTGGCAACTGATGCTTCTTGAACGTTGTTCTCAACATAAAACGCAGCGCTTTGATGGCTATTTTCACCGTAACGAAGGTCTTGTTTTTTGGTTACTTGAACATTGTAAGTACGTGGGAATTCGCTGTGATGATGGTCACATTCATCTTCACAGTCAACACTATCAATACGTGCACCAAAGTAGTTGGCAATCATGCCGTCGTATTCAGCAGTATGCTCGAATGCTTTAATGGCTAAATCGAAACGGGTTTGATATTTAAGCGAACCGTCATTATCTGACATTTCAGCAAGTACGCGGCCGTAATCAGACGCATTCACAACAATGGTGACGTCTTTATGGTTTTTCGCTGCTGCGCGAACCATCGTCGGCCCACCAATATCGATATTCTCGATAGCATCTTCTAGGGTACACCCTTCTTTAGCCACAGTGGCTGCGAATGGATAAAGATTAACAACCACTAAATCGATAGGCGCAATATTGTTTTCGTCCATAACCGCTTCATCAATACCACGGCGCGCAAGAATACCGCCATGAATTTTAGGATGTAGTGTTTTTACGCGACCGGCCATAATCTCAGGGTGGCCAGTATGGTCAGATACTTCTTTTACTGGAAGGCCCGCATCGGCAAGTAGCTTTGCAGTACCGCCCGTTGACAGAAGTTCTACCCCAGCGTTATGCAGCGCGTTGGCGAAGTCGAGGATACCGGTTTTATCAGAAACACTTAAAAGAGCACGTTTAATAGGTTTTGGAGTTTGCATAAATGTATAAGCTTCAAAGTTGTAGTGTTGAAACAAAAAGAGCACCGTTTGGTGCTCTTTACAGGGCAATGCCCTTAGGATTTTAGTTCATGCCGTATTGCTTTAGCTTCTTGCGAAGTGTGCCACGGTTGATGCCCATCATGATGGCCGCGCGGGTTTGATTGCCACGCGTGTAAGTCATGACTTCTTCTAGTAGAGGCGCCTCTACTTCAGCCAGTACCATTTCGTACAAGTTATCGATGTTTGCGTTATCTAGCTGCTTTAGGTACTTATTAACCGCTTGCTTTACAGAGTCGCGCAGTGGCTTTTGAGCTTGCGTTTGTGAAGGCGTAGTTACTGTAGTAGTAAAAGGTGAAGTCACGTTTTGATCGAACATAATACTGTGTTGCTCTTTAGTTAGTCATCACTATGCTGCGGGAGAAATCTGTCGGCTTTCTCGAGTCTGCAGCGCTTGAAAATATGCATTTAGTGCTTCGAGTTGCGTATTTGCATCATCGATAGCGTTAAACGTTGAGCGAAACTGACGATCCGTATCGTGCTCCGCGAGATACCAACCCACATGTTTGCGGGCAATTCTTACACCAGCAATGTCACCGTAAAACGCTTGCACATTCACGACGTGCTCGCGCAATACTTCATACTGCTGTGACAACGGTGGTGGTGCTAGATTCTCGCCCGTTTCAAGATAATGTTGAATTTGTTGAAAAATCCAAGGTTTACCTTGCGCGCCGCGGCCTACCATCACACCATCCGCACCGGTGTAGTTCAGCACCTCTTGTGCTTTTTGAGGAGAGGTTATGTCTCCGTTTGCAATAACAGGTATCGATATTGCTGCTTTAATACGACGAATAGTGTCGTATTCAGCCTCTCCTCTATACATACATGCTTTCGTTCTGCCATGAACAGCAAGCGACTGTATGCCGTTTTGCTCTGCAATGCGGGCAATCTCTACCCCATTGCGGTTTTCTGGGTTCCAGCCGGTACGTATTTTCAGCGTAACGGGTACATCAACGGCATTAACAACAGCCTTTATGATGGACTCTACTGTATCTGGGAACTGAAGAAGTGCTGAACCAGCCAACTTCTTATTCACTTTTTTTGCAGGGCAACCCATGTTGATATCGATGATTTGCGCACCGTTATCGACATTAAATTGCGCCGCTTGAGCCATAAGCTCAGGATCAGCTCCAGCTATCTGTACAGAGCGAATACCTTCTTCGCCATCATGATTCATACGCGCTTGTGATTTTGCGGTGTTCCACACCTTCGGATTACTTGAAAGCATTTCCGATACCACAAGCCCGGCGCCTAAACGCTTACACAGTTGACGAAACGGTCTATCTGTTACGCCAGCCATGGGAGCAAGCATCAAATTGTTTTCTAACGTGTAAGGTCCAATTCGCATTATTTATCACATGCTCGCTATCTAAAACTGCACAGAAATTAAACACCCGGCTAAAACGGGGCGCTAAGTGTACGCGTTTTCGCAATACTTGAAAAGGCTAAAAATCACACAAAATTTCACTTATCGGTATTGACAGTTAAAAAAAACTGTCACATTAGTAAGCTATCTGGTTTGCGCTGAGTAAAAATTGTACGAAAGTCTTACAGGCCACGAATTAAAAGGGCTTTGATGTGAATTTTTTTAACAAATCAACGCCCATTTATTCAAAACAAAAAAATATTTTTATAGTGCAGTAGGTGATTTAGTGAGGCGCTCTAACGTTTTTTGCCGGACACACGTGCCCATTCGCCGTCGATTGCGCTTTGTTCGAGTACAAAATCTCTGGCATAGGCTGTTTCAATACTAGTAACTTGCTCAGCCAAAATACCAGAGAGAACAAGTAATCCCTCGGTTTTACAGAAGCCTGAAATCACATCCTGTAGCGCGAGTAGCGGGCCTGAAAGAATATTGGCCACGACAACGTCAGCCTCTAGTGTGGGTTGGTCTTCAGGTAGGTACACACTTAATCTATCTTCTACGCCGTTTCGGCGGGCATTTTCTTCGGTCGCTTGCAGCGCTTGTGGATCAATATCGATGCCAATGACTTTTTTTGCACCCAATTTTAGCGCTGCTAACGCTAAAATACCCGAACCACAGCCGAAATCGACAACGGTTTTTCCTGTCATATCAATGCCGTCAAGCCATGTTAAACATAACGCGGTAGTCGGGTGGGTTCCTGTACCAAAAGCTAGACCTGGGTCGAGCATGACATTTACGGCATCCGGATCGGGCACATCGCGCCAACTTGGACAAATCCATAAACGCTCGCCAAATTGCATAGGATGAAAGTTATCCATCCATTCGCGTTCCCAGTCTTTATCTTCTAAGGGTTCAAGTTTGTGCTTAAAGTTAGGCCCAAGTACTTTTGCTTTGCTTAAGCGAGCAAGAATACCTTGCATGTCAGCGTCAGCTTCAAAAAGCCCAACCACCTGCGTATCCGGCCATAACATCACTTCGCCTGGCTTGGGTTCATACATAGGAGTATCTTTCGCATCAACATAGGTAACGGCTTGTGAACCGTTGGCGGTGAGCATGTCGCCAATTGACTCTGCATGTTCTGATGAGGTGTTTATTCTAAGTTGCAACCAAGCCATACGTGTTCTTAATAAAGGTATTGAGGTGTCTATTGTACCTCGACCTTGTATAAAGCGAAACGCAAAGCCGCGGTAATACGGTTCGGATAAAGCACAAAAGGCTTGACGCAACGGTCAAAACTAAGGTCTAGTGGTTTGCTAGGCTTTCTTTTATTCCTAACCTCTTGCCTTCGGAACTTATTTTGCGATTTACTATTTTACTCACGTTTTTGGTGCTAGTGCCGCTTAGCCATGCTCGTACACTGAATGTTATCGTAGGGTGGGACAAGCCTCCTTACGTGGTTTCTTCTTCTCATTCGGGAATTGAGTTAGAACTCATTGGGGCTGTTTTACATGATATGGGACATGAGATTCTGCCTATATATGTACCGTTTGGCCGCACGGTAAGATTAATAGAGCAAGGCGTTGCAGACATCGGGCTTACCGTGAATGAAAAGCATGATATCGACAAAAGCGTTCTGTCCAACCCATACATTATTTATCAGAATGTTGCTGTAACGCTTGCCGAGAGTATGTTTACGATAAACAGCGTAGATGATTTACAAGATAAGAGTGTGGTTGCGTTTCAAACGGCTTCGACGGTGCTTGGAGACACGTTCCATACACTGATGGCAGGACGGTCGCGCTATATCGAAATGCCAGAGCAAGAACGTCAGGTTAGCATGTTACTATTAGGCAGCGTCGATGCCGTGATAATGGACAGAAACATTTTTACCTATTTAAAATCAGCAATGCCTAAACCGCATCGTCGCGATACGGTTATTCATGAAATCTTCCCAGTCAGCCTCTATTCAGCCGCTATTCCTAATGCGGCTTTGCGTCGGGACTTCAATCTAGCACTCGCGGATTTTATTGAAGATGGTAGGTACGACGCGCTGCTTAAAAAATACGGTTTGGACAACCAACTGTCTTATTTGCAAGCAGCTTCTATAGCCGCTGATAAGCAATAACGCGGTAGGTGTGTTGTTTGTTATCGAGATTTAAATTAGTAATTAATGCGCTTATTCACCAGTAAGTCAGTATAGATTTTACTGCCACTTAAAAAGGGAATGAAATATGAGGCTTTCTATTATTATTGTGCTGACGGCGCTATGTATGGCGTGTACCTCGTCTCAACACCATACAAATGAAAATCACACACCTGATACACCAATAAGCACATGGCTAGATAAACCTGCATCTGAGCAAGCGCTTGCTATTAAGCAGGGTAACCTTAGTGCTAAAGCACTCGTGGAAGCTTATTTAGCAAGAATAGAGCGCATAGATACTGACGTTAATAGCGTTCTCGTACTTAACGCCAACGCATTAAAGGCCGCCGAAGCGGCTGATGACGCTGTTGCGCAGGGAAAGACGGTTGGCTTGTTGCATGGTCTACCGGTGTTGCTAAAAGATAATATAGAGACAAGTGAACTGCCGACCACCGCTGGTTCCTTGGCGTTAATTAATAATACAACGCAAAGAGATGCCCCCATTGTTGCGAAATTGAAACAAGAAGGGGCGATTATTTTAGGTAAAACCAATTTATCTGAATGGGCAAATTTTCGTTCAGAATCATCAATTAGCGGGTGGAGCGCTGTGGGTGGTTTAACAAGAAACCCGCATATGCTGTCACGCAGTGCATGTGGGTCCTCTTCTGGTTCAGGCGCTGCGATGGCGCTGCGCTTAGCGTCACTGGCCGTGGGTACTGAAACGAACGGTTCTGTTATTTGCCCCTCTTCAATGAACGGGGTAGTGGGGTTTAAACCCACGGTTGGTTTGTTGTCTCGTACTCACATCGTCCCCATCTCGGCAACTCAAGATACCGCCGGACCCATGACATCTAACGTTAACGATGCATGGCTAATGACAGCGGTTATGGCGGGTAAAGATGACAACGACCCTGCTACCTTATCGTTGGAGAGTCACCGTATAGCATTACCTGGTGACAGCATGCTTGCCACCGACATGAAAGGGGTGAAGGTTGGTGTTGTGCGGTATAGGCAGGGTGATGATCCACGCGTACTCGCTGTATTTGAAAGTGCACTGCGTACATTAGAAGAAGCCGGCGCGCAGTTAGTCGATATCGAGCAATTTGAACAACCTGATGCTTTCTGGTCTCAGTCT
This sequence comes from Alteromonas sp. 4NH20-0056, assembly GCF_057539655.1. Taxonomy (NCBI): domain Bacteria; kingdom Pseudomonadati; phylum Pseudomonadota; class Gammaproteobacteria; order Alteromonadales; family Alteromonadaceae; genus Alteromonas; species Alteromonas sp. 4NH20-0056. The sequence goes on from NZ_BAAJLS010000004.1 coordinate 212,345, forward strand.
TATCAGGTGTTATTGAGCGAATTTCACCACACTATCAACGAATACTTGGCCAATAGCCCAGCCAATTTAGCATCGAGAACGCTAACCCAACTCATCGAATTTAATAAAAACAATGCGCGTGAATTATCGCTTTTCGATCAAAACATATTTGAAAAATCGCTAGCGTCTGATGCTATTGATAGTAATGAATATCAAACCGCTTTAGCGAGTATTCAGGCGGCCACGCGTGAGCAAGGTATTGATTTAATGCTATCAGAGAATAATGTCGACGTATTGGTTGCGCCGTCTAATAGCCCAGCGTTTCTTATCGATGGTATTTATGGCGATCACGCGCCCGGCGGATTTATCGGCATTGGCTATTTACCCGCGATTGCGGGGTACCCACATTTAACCGTGCCTGCAGGTGCCATAGAGAAATTGCCCATCGGGATAAGTTTCATTGGAAGTAAAGGCGACGATGAAATGCTACTGCGACTCGGCAGCATATTTGAAGCCAAGCATAAGGTTGACATAACGCCTTCTCGACTTCCTACTTACTTTGACCGGCCTGACGTAAAGGCGGTTATTCAATAAGCACAAAAAACGCCTCTACTAAGAGGCGTTTTTTATTTTTAGAACGTAATTTCGTTCACGACAGCGGTTAGCCTGGGCGTTTTACCCACGCACTACACCAACCGTTAGCACTCACCAGTTTTCCAGGGAAAATAGCACAAGGACGATTTTCATCGCCGTCTGCACCCTGCACGTACATGCAGTTGCTGCATTTAGCACCTTCAACCGTTGAGTTTGGTGTATAGCTTAATGCCTTCGCTGTAGGATCATCTGATTGCAGCTGTTCTTGTGCTTGCGCACGTAGCGCAACACCGCCAAGCGTAAGGCCAATTAGTGTCGTACCTGACATTTTTAAAAAGTCGCGACGGTTTACAGATTTCATAATACTCTCCAAATGAGATAGAAACGATAATGATTCTTTTTTATCAAACGCTTAAAACGCAAAAACCTGCCGCAAGAGGCAGGTTTTTATCAACAATATTTGTACTATAGCGTGAAACAAAAGGATCGGCCAAAATTGTTTTTACTTGGTTGATCTAGATTAAATAATGTTAAGCATTTATCGCTACTACCAAGTTTAAGACCACACGACCGCACAAACCGTTCATTTTTGTTTCAAGGTTTCATTCGGTTTTGCATAGGCATACTGTGCAATCCTTTTGGTGCTATGGTAACTGTCTAAGCCTGAAATACATGCGCTGCCTAGTGTCTCTATATCAATATAGCCATCATCAGCGATTGTATTTCCTTCGACAAACAACTCCTCTACACGGCCTATAACCATTTCTGTTTTATTGCATAGGGTGAAGTGCTGTTCGACAGTGAGGCCCAACTTGAGGTGGCTTTGCATTACGTAAGGGGCGCTAAAGTTATCGCTAAACCAAGGCGTGAGGCCAACAGCGTCAAACTCGCTTTCTTCTTTGTCGTATCTGGCTGAGGTTTGGTGTGCTTTATCTACCCAGCTACTGTGCACATGATTTAACGTATATTTACCCGATTTTTTAATGTTCTCGAGTGAATCACGCTGCACGGTATGTGGACGCATGATCATACCCAGCAGCGGTGGATTTGCGCCAATATGAACCACTGAGCTTATTATTGCGGCATTATTGGTTGTGCCGTCTGTCGTGCCAAGCAGGCATGCAGACTTAAATCCAGACACACTATTAATTAGGTTAGCGCGATATCGCTGCTCAAGGTTTTCAATATCATCGCGTTTAAAAATGTGGGTATGTTCAGTCATTCTCTCGCTCTGCATTAATTTCCAAGTCATCACCATGTTGGAAAACGCTCAATTCGATAGGTTGGCAGCACACTTGGCAATCAAGTACTTGCACTTGGCCCACATCGTTAATTTCATCTATTTCTACGTCGTTAGGCGCCATGCAGTAGGGGCATGAGAACGACATTGAACGGGTTAAACTCATGTTAGGTAACTCTGTTAAGAATGATAGTAGTTATACGGATCTAAAATTGAAGCGGATTGGTAAAAAAGTGAAGACCGTATTTGATGTCATGGTATTTGCCAGTGTTTCATAGAAATTAATTGCTGATAGGGCGTTTGACATGTCAAAAAGAATTGGAATTTGTCCGTGTTGCGAACGCAAAACACGCCTGACGTTTCATCACCTTATTCCTAAGAAAATGCATAGACGCACGTACTTTAAAAAGCATGTTCCGCGCGAAATACGAGAGCAGGGTGTAATGGTGTGCAGGCAATGCCATAGCGGTATACACAGGTTCTTTGATGAAATGACACTGGCAAAACATTTTAATAGCTTGGCCTTGCTAAAAGACGATGCACAGTTGAATGCATTCTTTATGTGGGTCGCAAAGCAGCGCGTGAAGGTTGATTAATGGTGCTGTATAAATATACACTATAATGGTATTTGTTGACTGAGCATACTATGCGAAAAGAATTACCACCACGGTATTACCTCACCCACTTTTTTGAGTTTTTACAGTTTTTCGAAGGGGCAAATGCCCTGCTACTGAGTGAAGAGGCAAGCACATTCATTCAACGGTTTGTCGCATTAGATGAAAATAAACAGTGCATTGTTGTTCGCGCCGCGAACAGAAAGTACGCGGTAATTGACCGTACTCAGTTCAACTATGACGAAATAGATAACCCTCAAGCCCAAATAGACTGGCTTACTGCAGAAGGATGGTTTCGTGATTTGCGTTATGCATCGTTGCAGGATATTGCGGGGGTGATGACCAAGCAAGCCATTGTAACGCTGTTAAGTGAATATGGCAGTACCCAAGGGGGGGCGTCGCAAAGCAAACCTCAGTTGGTCAAGAAGCTTGGTGCACTAATACAGTCACACGGTTGGCCTGCTAATGTCTCAAGCCAAGACTACTTAGTCTGTGGGTTTGATAGCGCATTACGGTTCCTTTTGTTTTTATATTTCGGTAACACAAAAAGTCGATTAAATCAGTTCTCTATGCGGGATTTAGGGGTGATGCGAACCCGGGCTGACTCTGTTGCCGATGTTGCTCGGTTCGAACACAATGCTGATGCGCAAGCCGCATGGTTTTACGCAGATGCACTAAGCAAGCTTCCTTATTTAAACGACGCGCAGCGCCTTGACCTTGCAAATAGTACCATGCCGGTTACAGAAGGCGTATCAGCCAGCTTTTATCGTGACGAGCTTATCTACGCGCTTGGTTTACAACTTTTACCTGATGAACGGATAAAGGCATTGGCACTTCTGCATGATGCAAACAGCGATAAAGCGAAAGAAAAGTGGATTAGAGAAAGTTATAAAGATAAGGACGAAGAGGGCGTAAAGGCAATGCTGGAAGAGATAATGGCGTCGCCTCCTTCCGACACATTGTTAGCTTTTGCCGAGGATTTTTACGCAAGAAAATTCCATAAAAAACGCACAAGCGCGGTGACCGATATGCTGCGCGAGGCAAGTCGAACCCTCGATATTGATGTTAGCCAAAATCAACAGGTGGAACATGGCGTGCTGGCGCACTATAAGCGCCTGGGAATTAGCGGGTGGCGAACAGAAAACCGTTTATGGCGAAGCCTATTTGGACTAACGTTTTGGCAACAGCTATACGAGGAAGACAGCCTTGTCACCGAATTTGATAGGCGACCGTTATCGCTAAAACAAAACAACTTTTATGCAAAGTTTGCAGACAGTATCGAGCAGTTGTTTGCGCAATTGACGTCGCCGGAACGTTTTAAAAAGCATGTTAGTAAAAATGCCGCCGCCCATTATGGCAAAGTGAATAGCCTGTTTATGTGGAGCAGGTACCTTTTAGAGCCTATTGACGTGTTACTAGCCCACAGCGATATAGACCACGTTAAAGCGCTTTTAAGAATGATGTGTAAAGACTTTGCGGCGTTGAAAGACGGTTTTCCCGATATTATGGTACTGGATGGCGAGTTACGGTTTGAAGAGATAAAGGCGCCGGGCGACCAATTAAGAAGAAATCAATTGGTGTCTATTCAATGTCTTAAGCAAGCGGGCTTTAATGTTGCTGTCACGACGGTAACCTGGCATCGAGATCCTAATCAGCCTTATGTGGTGGTAGATATTGAAACCACGGGTGGAAATAGCGCTTACCATCGTATTACCGAGGTAGGTATGGTGAAGATGGTTGCCGGTGAGGTGATAGATACTTACCAAACCCTTATCAATCCCAACCGCCGTATTCCGGCTTCTATTACCCGTTTAACTGGTATTAGCGAGGAGATGGTGGCCGATGCACCGTATTTTGCTGAAGTCGCAGAGGGCATTGCGCAATTTAGTGAAGACGCGGTATTCGTTGCGCACAATGTTAACTTCGATTATGGCTTTATTAAGCAAGAATTCGCGCGACTAGAACAAACCTTTAGACGCCCCAAATTATGTACAGTGCGAGAAATGCGCAAAGTCTTCCCTGGGCTACCATCTTATTCTTTGGCTAACTTAACACGCCACTTCGATATTAGTATGGAGCGTCATCACCGGGCATTATCAGACGCAAAAGCTGCAGCGACACTGTTAAACTTAATACATGAAAAACTGAGCGATGCGTAGTGCTTAAAACCTGCGTAAAGGTGAACAAAAAGCAACGATAGACGTATAAAGCGAATAATCCTATGTACTTGGCTCGATAATGAGCAAGTACGCTAATGCCTGATACCTCTTTAACTGATATTTGATAAACCATGATGCAATTAACCACTGTGCAATTAACTGAAGAACAAGCATCTCGCGTGATTGAAATGGCGTGGGAAGACAGAACGCCGTTTGAAGCCATTGAACGCCTTTTCGGATTACCCGAGAAAGAGGTGATCAAATTAATGCGCAAAAACCTGAAGCATAAAACATTTAAAAATTGGCGTGCGAGGGTAACGGGTCGAAAAACGAAACATGCCGCTTTGCGCCCAGAAGGCGTAGATAGAGGGTACTGTCCATCTCAGTACAAACCCAAAGGGGCCAACAAATAGCCCCTTCGGTGATTTTACTATTGTAAACCGATTACGATTTAATCAATGTTCCGCTTATGTTTTGCTTGGCGGCTCATCAAGTGCCGCAATAGGCAGTAATAGGGTCATCAGTTGCTGTCGCCAAGGTGAAGGAAACGTAGACGTATTGTTTGCGCTGTTTATTGCGTCGGCCTGTTCAACTTGCTTACTCAGCGACTTTAATTCATTCGATTCTGCTTTAAGTTCATCTACACGTTCTAACATGGTGTTAATAAACACCGTTGGCTCAATACCCTCGTTGTCTTTCATATCAAGTACGATAGCCCGAAGTACATACGCCTCCCATTCTTGGCGGTAGCTATCTGACAGGCGCTCGGGTACTACAGAGAGATCCGAAACATCTTGTTTTAAATCTACCACATCGTTTTTCGTGTCGTACAGAAAACGTAAGGCAAGAAGTAAATCGATAGAAATTCGAGAAAGAGGAAGCACTTCTTTTAGTTGGTTCAGGCGTGAAGCCACAATCAATGGTCTCCTATAGTTGTCTTATTTCGGCAGCTATAACTCGATCCGTGAAGTATGTCGTTTTTCCCTAATACTAAAGGCTAATAAAAAAGTGAGGATATGTGTAGGGAAGTGAGGAAAAATTAGGTTAAGAAAACGTAACGATTGCGCAGTGAACTTCATAACACGTCGCCCCGTAAACTACTATGCACTGTTAAAGTGTGTACGCGTTCTTGCTGTTTGGCCCATCATTTGATGGGCCTTTTTTATACGCAGTATTTTGTTACGCAAACTCAAGGCGTGTTTTGATGCTAACGGGGAAAAGAGACTTTTACGCCGGTTAGCACGCGACTAACGCTATCGATAACGTCAATGCGCACAAACCATTCCGTGTCGAACTGTTTAAATAACACACCGCTAAACTCAGCAGACATACCGTGCCCGGTGCCCAAAAAGTCTTCAGTAAGTTCGGCTCTAGGGCCAAATGCATTGCTTACATAAGAGTAATGTGAAAAATATTCGATAGGGTAGTCGTCAAACAAGACTTCACCTTGAACGCCAACCACTATTTTCGCGCTGTCACTGCCAATTAAGTTAATACCTTCAATAAAAAGGGTATTGTAGTTGGAATATTTGAAGCGATATTCGGCTCGTAAAAAATTACTTCTTGTCATGCGTTCAGCACTGATTTCGTAACTGTGGCGTTGCCCCATTTTTGCCGAGTATTCGATTTCTATGTAATCGTCTTGTTTATCAAAATCTAGTGCATCCCCTGCGTTCACATCGCCTAATTGGCCGATAACAATTTCTAAGGCGCTGTCGTTGGCAAGGGTTGAAACATTGCGAATACCGGTTATCCACCCGTCTTTCGATAGTCCCGATGACGATACTCTGCCCTTATACGTTGGGATTACGCCAAACTCGGTCTTTCCGTTCTCGTCTTCAACAGCCAAAAACAGGCGACGGGCATGCAGGTAGTCGGTGGTATCGCTACCAAAGGTATTATGGCTTGAAGCGAAACTGTCACCTGTTACTACAAAGCTATTGAGAGACCAGCGTGAGTCGCTGGTGAAGGTAATGCGAGGATAAAAGCGCAAACGGTATTGATTGCGGCTAGGGCGGTTACTACGCTCGTCATGGCGTACTTGCACATCGAGTTTGTGCGAGTAGTTAATGTTGTCGCTTGCCCAGGTTCGTGACGACAATATGAAAAGTGCTACCACAGCAAAGAGAGCTAAGAGTCTTGCGCCCACGCGAGTCCTTTCAATAAGGTTAAGTAAAAGGTAATACTATAGGGAAAATGTAACGCAGAACATATTGTTTTGTATTTGGTTTTATAAAAAAGCCGGCAAATGATGCCGGCATACAGTGGAGTTGGACTCCGAAAGGGAAAAACACATAATAAACACAATGTTTAACAGGGAGGTGTTAAAACATGCGAGTAGTATACGAACATTAACTAACTAAGAATAACGTTAAAACTTGATTGTTTTAATCGTTAAAATAGAATAAAAAATTATAGAGATTCAAAACGCAGAGTATGACGTTTGGAAAGTTGGGCCGCACCAGCGTAGTGTGCGACCCAAAGGGGGATTAGCTTAATCCTAGTTTCTTTTCGAGGTAGTGAATATTGGTACCACCAGCGAAGAAGTTTTCATCGGCCATAATGGCACGCTGCAACGGAATGTTGGTTTTAATACCTTCTATGACAATTTCATCGAGTGCATGACGCATTCTTGCGATGGCTTCGTCTCGGCTTTCACCATAAGTAATAAGCTTACCAATCATCGAGTCGTAGTATGGCGGTACGGTATACCCAGCATAAACGTGAGACTCCCAACGCACACCTAAACCACCTGGCGCGTGAAACATACTGATGGTTCCAGGACTTGGAATAAACGTGTCTGGGTCTTCAGCGTTGATTCGGCACTCGATAGCATGGCCACGAATTTGTATTTGAGACTGGTCTATTGAAAGCGGTTGGCCCGCTGCAATGCGCAATTGCTCTTTAATAAGGTCTACACCAGTGATCATCTCTGATACTGGGTGCTCTACCTGAATTCGAGTGTTCATTTCGATGAAATAGAATTCACCGTTTTCATATAAGAACTCGAACGTCCCCGCGCCGCGATAGCCTAATTCAATACACGCACGACGACATCTATCACCGATTTTTGAACGCATTTGCTCAGAGATACCTGGCGCTGGCGCTTCCTCAACCACTTTTTGGTGACGGCGTTGCATTGAACAGTCGCGTTCGCCGAGGTGAATCGCATTACCTTGACCATCTGCCAGTACTTGAATTTCCACGTGTCGTGGGTTTTCTAAGAACTTTTCCATGTAAACGACAGAGTTACCAAACGCAGCACCGGCCTCAGCCTGAGTGGTTTCGATAGAGCTGATCAGTTCACCTTCACTTCGAACAACACGCATACCGCGACCACCGCCGCCGCCTGCTGCTTTAACGATAATAGGGTAACCGATTCGTTTGGCGATAGCTTTATTACGTTCTGTATCAGCAGTAAGTGGGCCGTCAGAGCCAGGTACGCATGGTACGCCAGCCTTCTTCATCGCGTTAATGGCAGAGACCTTATCGCCCATCAGGTTGATAGTATCCGCTGTTGGACCGATAAAAATGAACCCACTTTTTTCAACCGCATCAGCAAAATCTGCGTTCTCAGCAAGAAAACCATAGCCTGGGTGGATAGCAATCGAATTGGTGACTTCTGCCGCCGCAATAATGCGCGGTATATTCAAATAGCTTTCGGTGGCTGATGCTTTACCGATACAAATAGATTCATCGGCAAGTAGCACGTGCTTTAAATTTTTGTCTGCCGTTGAGTGTACCGCTACAGTTTTGATGCCTAATTCTTTACAGGCTCTCAAAATGCGTAGGGCAATTTCTCCGCGGTTTGCAATAAGTACTTTATCTAGCATGATGCAGTGCCTGCTTATTCGATGATGAACATAGGTTGGTCGAATTCTACGGGATCTTGGTTTTCTACCAATATCGCTTTAACCACGCCGGCCTTGTCTGATTCAATTTGGTTCATCATCTTCATTGCTTCGATAATGCAAAGGGTGTCACCTACTTTTACCTGCTGGCCTACCTCAGCAAACGCTTTAGAAGTAGGTGAAGAGGCGCGGTAGAACGTACCTACCATGGGGGATTTAACCACGTGACCTTCAGGTGCAGCCGGCTCTGCGGCTACAGGTGCTGCAGCAGGCGCTGGGGCCGGTGCAGCTTGTGGTGCAGCCGGCGCTGCAAAGCTATAGTTCACAGGCGCTTGAACACCCGTTGGACCGCGATGGATACGAACTGATTCTTCACCTTCCGTAATTTCTAATTCTGCTACGCCAGACTCTTCAACCAACTCGATGAGTTTCTTTATTTTTCTGATATCCATGATCTGTCTCTATATTAATTTTGTGTTTTCGGTAAATTGATGGCTGCAGTCAGTGCAAGGGAGTAGCCAATGGCACCTAACCCAACAATGACACCTGCTGCAACATCTGAGAAATAAGAATGATGACGAAAAGGCTCTCGCGCATGTACATTTGATAAATGCACTTCAATAAAGGGAATATTTACGCTTAACAACGCATCTCGTAACGCTACACTGGTATGAGTAAACGCAGCTGGATTAATAATAATAGCGTCTATAGCGCCCATCGAATCGTGTATACGCTCGATGATCGCATGCTCGGCATTTGATTGAAAATGCGTTAGCGTGACATCTGAAGAAGCGGCTTGCGATTGCAAGTCGTCTACAATGTCTTGTAATGTTTGTGTACCGTACTTATCGGGTTCACGTTGCCCTAACATGTTCAAGTTTGGGCCATTGAGTAACAAAATATTCATTGAATATGCCGCTATCTTCGGATAAAAGTTGTTGTATTCGCCATTTCAACAAATTTCAACAACAGTTGCACGAAAAAAAAGCAGTTATCTGTCTCGTTCATCATATTGACCACTGATTATAGCTATAAAGAAAGTTTTCGCAGCAAAATACTGGTCTAATCAGGTGTTTTCGGTGCAAAGTTGCTAGTGGTGTTGACGGCCTTATGTCGCCTGAGCGATACGGCACACCTTGACTTCGGTATAAGACTATTGAGAGTGTATTGCGTAGGCTGGCATAGAAAATGGCACACTTTTATAGCTACCATTAAATTGCGCGATGTATACACCAAAATGCAGGTGGGGTAGCGAAGAAAACCCCGTATTGCCACTGTAACCAATGAGCTGACCTGCGTTTATTGCTTGTCCTCGGGTAACGGCCACACCGTTGTGCTTAAGATGGTAGTACTCTCCGGTTGTTCCATCATCATGCAGTACCGCGACATAATTGGCATGTTCTGCAAAGTCGGGAGAGGGCCCGCCTGCTGTTCCATCTGATTTTGTATCAATAACGATACCGCCACGGACAGCCATAACGGGTGTCCCTATAGGCACAGCAAAGTCGATGGCGTAACGAGAACGCCCACTATGGCTAAATGAGCCATTAAAACCTTGTACTATAGGGTAGCGACTTGTAGGCAGGAGTGGCGGCAAGTAGTCGATAGCCTCATTATGTATTGCTGTGACATCACCTGGTGTCCACTTTACTCGCATATTTTCCCAAAATGTATCTGCATGCTCGACCGTACCTAATGCCACGGGGGTGTTACTGTTAAGAAATGCACTGCTATGCGATGAAGGGTGAAGGCTGTTCGAATAAACGGTAACTGCGACAGGAAGGTTAATTCGGCGAACGGCAGAAACTGCTTGGGTATTGTCGGCGTTGGGAGTAAGCACAATACAAAAACGGGTGTTATCAAAACACCCCTCTTGCTGTGCGGCGCTGACACTACTTACTATGGCAAACAGCGAAATAGATATAAGTAGCGCACACCTGTTAATAATACGACACCTTTTCACATCTACGGATTTACCGTGCTATCGACATGGCGCGAAAACGTCTCAGCGTTCATAAAGCCGGTGACCCTTGCATTCGTCAGCTCATCGCCTTCAACGTTAAAAAATAAAATAGTCGGTAGACCGAGCACGTTGAACGTATCAAAGATTTCCTGACGCTCAGGGGTATTGTCGGTGAGGTCCATCTGCATCCATACGGTATTGCTAAGTGCAGCTACCACTTCTTTGTTGGGGAATGTGTATTTCTCAAATTCCTTACATGCCACACACCAATCGGCATAGAGGTCAACCATGACGGTTTTGCCTTCGGCATTAGCACTGACAATCTTGTCTTTTAAATCACTAAGATTTCTTGCCTTTATAAATTCAGGGTGGCCCTGTTGCTCGCCCCATAAGCCCACATTTTGGCCTGCATGAAACGCAATAGAACTGCTTGCCATGATACCCATTGCTACCAACACAGCGCGTATTAATTTAACCCAGGAGTTCGGGGTAGAGCGGTTAATGCGCCAGTAATAACCAAACAGCCCAAAGCCCAGTGCGGCCCATAAGAAATCTGAGTATGGGCTATTCCATAGACGCTCTATGAAAACAATGGCGACAGCTAACATCATAAAGCCGAAGGTTACTTTAATAACATTCATCCAATTGCCCGCTTTAGGCAGCAATTTACCCCCGGTTATACCAAATATAATAAGGGGAATGCCCATGCCTACACTAAGCAGGTACAGTGAAATAAACCCTAGCGTCATGTCGCCGGTTTGCGCAATAAATAGCAAAATGCCGGTAAGGGGGGCGGTAGTACAAGGAGACGCAATCAGCCCAGATAGCACACCCATCACAAACACACCTAAAAAGCTGCCTGGAGTTTGGTTATTACTTGCATGCGTTAAACGTTCTTGCCATTTAGCCGGCAGCTGTATTTCAAACCCGCCAAACAGTGCAATGGCTAGGGCAATAAAGAGTGTTATGAAAACGCCTAACACAACGGGGTGCTGAAGCGCAGCTTGAAATTGTGCACCCGCAACCGCAACCACTAACCCCAAAAGCGAGTAGGTGATCGCCATACCTTGCACATAACTAAATGTAAGCCAAAAAGCATGGGACAGGGTCTTGGGTTTTCCTTGCCCAATAACGATACCTGACACAATGGGATACATAGGAAACACGCATGGCGTAAAGGCCAAACCAATGCCTAACGCGAAGAAAAGCAACAGTGTGATGGGTAAGTTGTCTTTTTGAATAAGGCGCTCAGCCAAAGAATATTGTTCGCTTTTTACCTGCAAAGGAGTGCTGGCTTGCAGCATTTCGCCTGAAACGACCTCACTTAAATACACCACTTTCACCGTGGGGGGATAACACAGCCCTTCGTCAGCACAACCTTGATACCGTATTTTTATGACGCCGTCTTCGCTTGCTTGCGTGATAGGAATATCGATGGTGACACTGTTATAAAATACCTCAGACTTACCGAAAAACTCATCTTCAATCATCACCCCTTGTGGATAGCGCGCACTGCCTATTTCTGCCTCTTTCGCCACATACTTAAATTGCTTCTTATAAAGATAATAACCATCGGCAATGGTAAACGTGGCACTAAGTAATTGGCCTTTTTGAGCAAAATCGAAGGCAAAGGCCTGTTCGACATCCAAAAATTCTGGCTGGCTAGAAAAAACATCATCTAGTGTTCCGGGCACCTGAGTGTTCGCAGACGTTATGACACTCACCGCAAGAAAAAAGAGGGCAAACACATGCGACATGGTTTTTAATTTATTATTCATGAATGTTCTTTTGTTATCATTGTTACGTCATGCATCCACGCGCGGTAGTTATCGCTTGCAGAGGCGTCTAATATTATCCATTCTGGCACATTATAAGGATGTAAACCGCATACTAATTCATACGCACGAACGACCTGCTGTGATGCGGTTTTAATAATAAGTTGTACTTCTTTGTCTTGCTCTACCTTTCCATCCCAGCTGTAAACAGAAGTAATGTTGGGGAGTATGTTTACGCAAGCAGCGAGGCCAAGGCGTATCAATTCATGAGCGATATGCGTTGCACTCTCTTCATTTGGTGCTGTACATAATACGACGCTAATTGTCATGGTGAACCTCGCTTGTGTTATTTTGCATGAACGTTTTAAGACACCTATGCTTTATGAGACCAGAATAACGCGGATATTCTTGCACAAGCGTTACGGTGTTATCCACTTCCTACCGCTTTTCATAGTGAGTTAGCCGAAACAAGGGCACCTTTTCTTGTTATTACGTTCAAAGACCTTATAACAGACTATGAAATATTCAAACGAGGACACATTTTGCCGGTTTTATTTTTACTTTTCGTTGTTTTACCTATTTTAGAAATTGCCTTACTGGTAAATGTGGGAGGCATGATAGGTGGCTGGAACACTATTGGATTAGTGGTGTTAACCGCGTTCGTTGGTGCTTATTTTGTTAAACGAGAAGGGGTAAGTACGCTGCAAACCGCACAAGCAAAAATGCAACGTAATGAGATGCCAGGCAAAGAGCTTGTTGACGGGTTGATGCTAGTCGTCGCGGGTATTTTATTGGTTACCCCTGGTTTTATTACCGATATATTAGGGTTTATGTTTGCGCTTCCTGGCTCTCGCCACTTAATTGCTGCCCAAGTCAGTAAACATATGAAAATGCGCGTGGTGATGCCAAACCCTTCCGCAGGCGCAGGTGGTTTTTATCAACAACCTGGAAGCAACCAGTCGCCGTTTACTCGACCATCGAATGAAGACGGCGATGTCATTGAGGGTGAGTACAGTGATAACACCACACAGGACACGGATAAGCGGTTAAAGTAGTTCTATTTACCCCTGCCGATAGATTAGGTGTCGCATTACGGTGTGGCGCCAATTCTCGCCAAAACCAATCATTTCGCGAAAAAATCAATTTTTTTACATTTTTTTGTTTCAAAACCCTTGAACTTGAAAGGGTACTCCCCCATTTAACCGTGCAGAAAAGAATTTAATTGCTCAGCAATGAGCACCCTAAGCACACAGCATTCAGATACGCTGAATGCTGAAAATCACTTAAATTTGAATAGTGAAATTTTCAGGAGACTTGAAAATGGCAATTCGTCCTTTACACGACCGCGTAATCCTTAAACGCGCAGAGCAAGAAAGCAAATCTGCAGGCGGTATCGTACTGACTGGTTCTGCAGCAGAAAAATCTACTCGTGGCGAAATTATCGCTGTGGGTAATGGCCGCATCCTAGAAAATGGCGACGTTAAAGCGCTAGACGTAAAAGTTGGCGATACCGTTATTTTTAACGAAGGCTACGGCGTTAAAACAGAAAAGCTGGATGGTGAAGAAGTTCTGATCCTAAGCGAAAGCGACATTCTTGCGATTGTTGAGTAATTACAACTAACGTTAAACGAATTAAGAGAGGAATTTTATCATGGCAGCTAAAGAAGTACGTTTTGGTGACGACGCTCGCACAAAAATGCTTAAAGGCGTTAACACGCTAGCAAACGCAGTTAAGGTAACACTAGGGCCTAAAGGTCGTAACGTAGTATTGGATAAGTCTTTTGGCGCTCCAACTATCACTAAAGATGGTGTATCTGTAGCGAAAGAAATCGAGCTTGAAGACAAGTTTGAGAACATGGGCGCACAGATGGTTAAAGAAGTAGCGTCTAAAGCGAATGACGAAGCGGGTGACGGTACGACTACCGCTACTGTGCTTGCACAAGCTATCGTAACTGAAGGCCACAAGTCTGTTGCGGCAGGCATGAACCCAATGGATCTTAAGCGCGGTATCGATAAAGCCGTTGCTGCAGCAGTTGAAGAGCTTAAAGCACTTTCTACTGATTGTGCTGACAGCAAGTCAATTGCTCAGGTTGGTACTATCTCTGCAAACTCTGATTCAGAAGTTGGCGACATCATTGCACAAGCAATGGAAAAAGTAGGTAAAGAAGGTGTTATCACTGTAGAAGAAGGTCAAGCACTTCAAAACGAACTAGACGTTGTTGAAGGTATGCAGTTCGACCGTGGTTACCTATCTCCTTACTTCATCAACAACCAAGAGAACGGTACTGTTGAGCTAGACAGCCCATTCATCCTATTGGTTGACAAGAAAATTTCTAACATCCGTGAATTGCTTCCTACCCTTGAAGGCGTAGCAAAAGCAGGTAAGCCACTGATGATTATTGCAGAAGACGTTGAAGGTGAAGCGCTAGCGACACTTGTAGTAAACAACATGCGCGGTATTGTTAAAGTTGCTGCTGTTAAAGCACCTGGCTTTGGTGACCGTCGTAAAGCAATGCTACAAGACATCGCAGTACTTACTGGCGGTACCGTAATCTCTGAAGAGATTGGTTTAGACCTTGAAAAAGTACAGCTAGAAGACCTAGGTACAGCGAAGCGTGTAGTTATCAACAAAGACAACACGACTGTTGTTGATGGTAACGGCGATGAAGAAGCGATTGAAGGCCGTTGTGCCCAAATTAAAGGTCAAATTGAAGACTCTTCATCTGACTACGACAAAGAAAAGCTTCAAGAGCGTTTAGCTAAGCTTTCTGGTGGTGTTGCAGTAATTAAAGTTGGTGCAGCAACTGAAGTAGAAATGAAAGAGAAGAAAGACCGTGTTGAAGATGCACTACACGCAACGCGTGCGGCGGTTGAAGAAGGCGTAGTACCTGGTGGTGGTGTTGCTCTAGTTCGTGCAGCGGCTAAGCTTGCTGATTTAACGGGCGACAACGAAGACCAAACTGTAGGTATTAAACTTGCGCTACGTGCAATGGAATCACCTCTACGTCAAATCGCGAGCAATGCGGGTGCAGAAGCATCGGTTGTTGTTAACGAAGTAAAAGGCGGCGAAGGTAACTACGGTTACAATGCAGGTAACGACACTTACGGCGATATGCTAGAGATGGGTATTCTTGACCCAACTAAAGTAACGCGCTCTGCGCTTCAGTTTGCAGCATCAATTGCTTCACTAATGATTACTACTGAAGCCATGGTTGCAGAAGTACCGAAAGACGATGCGCCTGCAATGCCTGATATGGGCGGCATGGGTGGAATGGGCGGCATGATGTAATCATCCCCTAAGTTTAACGCTTAAAAAAAGGCGCTACTTTTTAAAGTTAGCGCCTTTTTTATGTCTGCCCTTTAGAGAGGCTTTGCCTTCTAGGCTTGTTTTTCTTCAATGTATGCGTCAATTAATTCCTCGAGGATCGCCAGAGGAACCGCACCATTTTTCAACACCACATCATGAAAGTCTCGTAGGTCGAATTTATCGCCTAAGGCGTTTTTCGCCTTTTCACGAAGGGCAAGAATTTTAAGCATACCGACTTTGTATGACGTCGCTTGGCCTGGCATGACAATGTAACGTTCAATTTCAGAGGTGACATCGCTTAGTGCCATACCTGTGTTACTTGCCATATAGTCGATGGCTTCTTCTCGAGTCCAACGCTTATCGTGAATGCCTGTGTCTACTACTAGGCGTACGGCTCTAAACAATTCCGCTTGAAGTCGACCAAGGTTGTCCAGAGGGTTGTTTTGAAAGCCCATCTCCCACGCTAGATACTCTGAGTACAACGCCCATCCTTCTGTGTAGGCAGTGAATGGCGACATTTTTCGAATAAAAGGCATGCCCTCAATTTCCATCGCTAGCGCTATTTGGAAATGGTGACCCGGAATACCTTCGTGATAGGCCAGCGTTCGCATGCTGTATTTAGGTGTCGCCTTTATATCGTAAAGGTTGGCATAAAAACGACCCGGCCTAGAGCCATCTATAGCAGGTTGCTGATAGTAAGCACCAGGTGCAGTTTTTTCTTTAAATTCAGGGATACGGACTACCTCCATACCTGCTTTAGGGCGAATACGGAAAGCGTCGCTCATACCTTCTTCTATTTCATCAAGAATGGTTTGATAGTCTTTCAATATTTGTTCACGGCCGGCATCGCTGTCTTCATAGTAGTGAGTAGGATCAGCTGCAAGGGCGTCCATTGCTTCTGTAAACCCTAATGTTACGTCGTAGCCTTCGCCTTCAAGAATTGCCAGCATTTCGCCTTGAATTCGAGCAACTTCTTTTAAGCCGATATTATGAATTTCATCGGCGGTCATATCGGTGGTGGTGAAAAAGCGAAGGGCGTTGGCGTATACCTTGTCGCCATCGGGTAAGTGCCAATATCCGTGGTCGTTACCTGCCTTCGCCTGTAGTGTTGTGAAGTAGTCGATAAATAGCTGATAAGCGCGATTTACATCATCATTAATGCGCGCTTCGGCTTTAGCCAAGAACTCATCTTGTTGTTCTTGCGACAGCGTTTCCACACTAGACATCTTCTCTTTCAGCGAGCTGTATAGAATGTTCTCGCTTATCGGTGAAGAAACAAAGCCGTTCATTTCATCAAGCACGCGGGTGATAACAAAACGCGGAGGAATGATGCCATTCTCTTCACGTATTTTTAGACCTTCCAATACTTGTGCAAACTTTTCATCCACCGCTTCTAAGCGACTAAGATAGTTTTCTACATCGGTTGCATCATTAATTTGATGCTGGCCCTGCATGAAGCTAGGGAAACTGTTCTGTACGCCGAATAGTTGGTTTACCGGGTAGGTGTGATATTGAAATGGCTCGTTGCCGATTAAATAATCCAGCAAATAAAGGGTTATTTTCTTAGAAAGTAACTCGTCTTTACTTAGATCTTCATTGTCGTAATCTACAATAACTTGCCTAATGTCTCGCGCTTTATCAAAAAGCGCTGCGCCTTTCTCGGGGCTGGCATCGTCTAGTTCTGCATTATGCCCTTTAATACCCATCGACTCTAAAAAGCCTAATGATGTTAAGGTTTCAGGACTATCAAACGCTACCTTTACCATCTCTCTGTTTAAAAAGTTATTAAAGTAAAAAGGTTTATCTGCATACCACTCGTGAGCAGCGAAACTACCGCCTACTAGTACAACAACAAGTAAACCGGTACCAATCCATTTAAAAAATCGTTTCATTATTTTTATTGTCCACATTTTGTTCCCACTCTACGTTAGCGGAATTTGCGCTATAAAGTAAACCTGATTAACGGGTGTTTTTAGCTAAGGCCAGAGTAACAGCAGAATATCTGAAAATTATATCCAAAACCGGAATACTGATTCCTCCTATATGTCGTTTATACATTAATAGGGAGATATTAAACTGCTTACCAATTAAAAAAACAAAGTTCAACAAACCATTTATCTATGGTTTTGATTAAGAACTCAGAGGGCACTTCATGGCAGATAACGAGAATTTGAAGAATGAAAAAGTAATATTAACAGGCGTAACAGATGGAATAGGGGTAGAGACTTCGAAATTACTGGCTGCACAGGGTAATCACCTGCTTATGCATAGATGTAGCGATCATAAACTGCATAGGTTCGGGTGTTTATTGATTTTCTAATAGAAAAATTAGGTGTTTTGTCGTTGTCCGATAGTAATGTATAAAGAGACTATCTTTCATTGAATCAATGGTCCAAGTACATTACTCTTCTTGTAGGCGCATAGAACAGGTTTCACTTTATCTAGTCTCTCATGCGGTTGTACCTAATTTTTAATGGACTAATGACGTGATGGGATTCATAAAAGTCTTTCTTCTGGGTTGGGGAAGCATACTCGTATTCTGGGCAGCAGCGCTATTCTTTTGCTTTATAGGGACAGAGGTTGGTTTTAAATATTGGAAACGAAAGCTAGTCATTGGGTTACCCTTCTTTTTGTTATTTTTTTTTCTCGTCCATGCATTCGGAGTGCCTAAGTACTTTGTATATGACCATGTTGAACCAAAGCTTTTAAATGGTCAGTCCTATTACCCTGCAGTAAAAAATCATATTATTTTCCAAGGTCCATCGTTCAAAACCTATGGCGTAATAAGTGAAGACTTAGAAGACTTTAAAAGTGAGGAAACGTATTTCTCTGCATTTGGGGTTTCTGCACGGGAGGACTACCCTTCTGTTGTTGGTATAAAAAGCTGGATAAATGAAATTATCCTAATAAGCTATTTTTTGTTGTGGTACATATTTATCAATAAGCTTCATAATGCTAGTGCAGCAATGGCGCTTTATAAAGAGGCTCGTAAGGGAAACCGTTTAGAGCAATACCAAAGTTACCTCAATGCATCGCAAGCAATACGTTTTCTACAGCCATTTAAAAGACGTAACGCGAGACGAGAATTCCACAAAATACGTCAGGTCTATATTCAATACCTAGAAACTATGTTGCTTAAGCTTGCAAATCAAGCGAATGAATCCTCACGACCGGTATTACTGTATTTGGCAGACCAGTTGCGAACTTCAGTAGAGTGGTACCCTACCGTTACCGCACAAGGTCATATTGAAGACTTAACAACAACTCCGGATATCGAAGCCCATGAAAAAGGCGTTGAATTCGATCGTCGATATTTTAAGCCTACTGATAATGAGCTAAGCGACGCGCTGGGCAGCAGTGTGGCGAAAACACTTAATCAGTTTTTGCCAGAGGCATTGTTAAAAGGCACTTCAAGCTCCGAGACTTCAACGGTAGCACTTAACTGTAAGTTACGATGTCGCGTAGCTGATTCTAGTCAATTAAAGAAGGGCGATGGTAGAGCGTCTTTGGTTTTGGTGTGGGGAGATGTCAACCAACACCCTAGTGGAAAAAGCCTCATCTTTCAGGACAAGCTTTGCACTTACCCACCTACTTTCAAAGAGGGTAAACCCGAGGCCAGCCGAAAGTTTTGTGCTAATCAAATTGCTCAATCAGTAACAAACAATGTCTTATTTCCCAACACGCAGAAAGTTAATATTCAAGAAGGGGATGATAAGAAGATACAGGCTAAATTAAAAGAGATTGAAGCACGCCAGAGTCGTGTGTTCGACGCCATTATCGATGAATGCAAATCGACCGCTAGAGATGCAGTCTTAGCAGAAACAATTAGTTATGCACTTAAAAATAATGAAGTGCTCGTTGATAGGGCGATGTCAGAAATGCATCAACTCCTGGCTGAAAATACGAACCTCTATGCGCAGATTATTGCACAAGAAGCAATTGGTGGTTTGCTTGAAGGTGTAGTGGAGGCTGCAAGTGAGTAAGTTAACGAAGGTACTATTCGGTTTATTTGCTGCCCTTTGTTTGATGTCGTGTTCTAAAAGCGCGAAGCTTATTGATATCGCAAAAGAGGAGGGCGTTTCTAATGCTGCCGGCTGGGGGGTAGATAGCGCTTTAAAATATATCGATATTGATTATGCACTCTCATTGATGGAAGAAAATCGTGTGCATAGTGTTAATTCAGGTAAAGGCATTAATGTTGTTATTAATGACTGGAAAAGTAATGTAATACTGTCTGTTACACCGCTAAATGGTGTGGGTAAGAAGCGCAGGTTATATGAGAACACGCGCGTCTTTCCCGGCGATTATCTCTTAGCAGCAAATATTGGCACGTCGTCTAAAAGAATATCTCTTCATAAAGATGTTACTTATGATTTTTATCAAATTGCAAAAGTGCTTCAGGCTGACGCAAGTCAAGAACGAGGGCGTTTAAAGTTGGAGGTTTCACCGGCTGATGCAACAATCGTTATTTATGGCACACCTCACAAATACCATGAGGGAATAAAGCTTCCTGAAGGAAGTTATGACGTGAAAGTGACCAAATCGGGGTATGAAGAAAAAAGGTTAAGCGTTTCGATAATAAAAGACAGCCTAACCACCAAAGAAATTACGTTACGACGTGCATCACCTGCGTTATCCACGCAATTAGACAGTGATGCAAAAGATGTTGAAGTTATATCTGTTACCGGCTCCCGTGACGAGACTGAACGTCGTAAAGAGGATAGCAATGCCTTTGGGAAACTCACCATCTTGCCGCAGCGTGAAGATATACTGTATAGCATTAGTGATGACCAAGCGATTGAATATGAGGTAGAACCACTCATGGTGTTGCCAGAGGGCAACTACAAGATTACCGCTAAACGCTCTAGTACCGGTGATGTCATAGCAAGTAAACGAGTAAGCGTTAAACGAACAGAACAACATCGCGTCGAATTTTCAATTCCTGAATTACCTTACCAACACGAACTTGCTGTCTCACTGACATTTACTTCAGACTCGTTACATCGCCAAAGAGCAGAGATCCGTCTTGTACCGAATGAAGGGAAGGCAATAATAATTAGAAAAAGAATGGGCAGGCGTGGGTTAGATGTAGAAACAGTATTGATGAATGGGGAATACACGGCAGAACTTACGGCGGGTGGTATACAATATGATTTGGGCCTTATTACTATCGTAAGAGGCAAAAGCAATAGGTTTGAATTCGTTTTAAAATAGGCACGTTAAGGTAGATTCGGTTATGTCTTTATAGTTAAGCATGGCAACGAGGTATCATCGTGACGTGCCGCTATTGCCAATGAACCTTACGACGCCTTTTCTTGGTGAATACGATACAATAAACGCTCGTTAACTTTTCATCAGGTACTTACATGGCCACAGCATCAGCCGTTCACATCTTGGTTAAAACCGAAAAAGAGGCGTTATCTATTTTAGAGCAGCTTAAAAAAGGGAAAAACTTCGGCACACTGGCAAAAAAGCATTCAACGTGCCCCTCGGGTAAGCGAGGCGGCGATTTAGGCGAGTTTCGTCGTGGTCAGATGGTAAAAGCCTTCGATGATGTAGTGTTTAAAAAAGAAGTGCTAAAAGTACACGGACCTATAAAAACCCGCTTTGGTTTTCACATCATAAAAACGCTATATCGGAATAACTGAGGGTTGTTACGGCAACCATTTTTCGCCACACACACCCTTTGCAGTGTAGATATTATAGGGGCTGCGGTGCGGATGGATAACACTCGTCAGTGCAGCGTTGTGGTCGACACTGATAAACGCAGCATCTTCCGCATTCCCCGTTTCGTCGAGCAAGAAATAATCGGAACGATAATGACTAAGGAACATATGGTTTTTGTTGTCGACTTCGGTTAATCGAACCGACGTAACGGCTTTAAACGTTGCTGAAGGGGAAGGCAATGCCAAAATCGTTTTGTAATAGTACCCTTTATCTTTTTGTAGCTGAGAGAACCCACTAAGTACTGACACTAAATCATCGAGGGGCATTGCCTCTCGTTGTAGCATAAAGTCATGGTGAATAAGTCGGTTCCCGTTTTCAACAGTTTGCCCAGCCGTATAAACTTGTTCCGCTTCTAACTCACTTAAGTATGTTTGTCCCTCTTCTGCGTAGTTGTTAAGCGCACCGGTATTCATATTTACCATATAATCGCTTATGCCAGCGGGCAACACTTCAAAAAGCATGACGTCGGGCGTGACAGCACCGCGTTCTTCAGGTGCTTGTGGGCCCTTTGGGCTGCATCTATCTGAGATAAAATAATAATACTGACCAGCCCCGATAGCGTTAGCGACCGAACTGAAAGCAAGTAAGAATGTTATAAGGACAAATGATCGCACAATGAATTGCTACTGATTCAACAAAAGAGTGTGGACATTCTACGTGGTAACGAGGCCCGGTAGAACGTTTTGTCGGAAAAATTACTTTTTCTTTTCTTCTAAGGTTTGGATCTTCTCCCACAATGTCTCTGATTCCGCAGTGAGCATTGAATACGTTTTGATGTCACCGTTACGTTGGGCATGCATTGCGCGCTCAAGCAGCGAGTCGTATTGCTTTCTAAGCTTTTTCGTAGGATTTGATTTAAATAAGCCAAACATGGCGTGGTCTCGACGAGTGTGTGTACTAGTGAAACGTAAATAAAAGACGATTCGATCACATCTGTGGCAAAGATACTGACGTCTAATCACAAAGGCAGGCCTCACTATTCATGCTATTTTTCGCAGATACATCTCTCCATCATTAAAACGATATAAATATATTATAAATATTTTTTATGAGTAGGTAGAAAAAGATATTAGTAAGAAATGTATATATCCCCTAACTTGACGCTACCAACATCAAATTTTGCCTGTAATTTCGTCAAAAAATGATAAGAATAAGTGAATAAAATGGCTTGCTAGCCTAAAAATAATGTCATTCTCGTAGAACTTGGATGTGAGGAGAAGCGTGTGAAAATCATAGTTTTAAATGAGTCTGTAACACAAGATCCGCTTTTTCCTGTGGAAAAACGGTGTGCAGTTACCCCTGCAAGTGTTGGGCGTCTGGTTAAAAAAGGCGTCACTATTCAACTAGAGCGTGGTGCGGGTGCTTTATCGGGATATACAGATAAAGAATATGAAGAAGCGGGTGCTGTTATCATTAATGATGTGAATGTTGCGTTATCATCAGCAGATATGCTTGTGGCCGTAAACAAGCCAACAGAGATACACCTGTCACAAATGAAAAAAGGTGCGGTTGTCGTTGGCCATTTAGATCCTTTCTTTCAACAGCCGCTTGTTGAGTCGTTGGCCGAGCATGGCCTAACGTCGATTTCAGTTGAAATGATACCGCGCTCCTCGCGCGCTCAAAAAATGGATGCACTCAGTTCTCAAGCCAGCTTAGCAGGCTATGTGATGGTGATGCAGGCCGCTAACTTACTCCCGTCGATTTTACCGATGATGATGACACCGTCTGGTACCATTAAGCCGGCCAAGGTGTTTATTATCGGCGCTGGTGTTGCTGGGCTTCAAGCCATTGCTACTGCGAAACGGTTAGGGGCGAATGTACTTGCTTATGATACCCGTCCTGTGGTTGCTGAGCAGGTTGAATCGCTAGGTGGGAAGTTCTTAAAAATAGACATCGGTGAAACTGGCCAAACGAAAGATGGCTATGCAAAAGAGCTAACCGACGAGCAAAAAGCGAAGCAACAAGATGCGCAACGTGACGCGATTGCCGACTCTGACATTGTTATCACTACTGCGCAGCTGTTCGGTAGAAAACCCCCTGTACTTATTAGTAAAGAAACCTTATCGCTAATGAAGGCGGGAAGCGTTGTTGTTGATATGGCTGCCCAATCTGGTGGGAACGTAGAAGGTTCCGTTCCAGGTGAAACGGTGAATATTGATGGTGTTAACGTTGTGGGTAATGGGAATTGGAGCCAGAGCGTTGCTCGGGCCGCCACGGATATGTACGCCAACAATATTTATAATTTAGTAGACGAGTTCTTCGATAGCGAAACAACGTCTTTTAATGTGAACCTTGAAGATGACATTCTTGCAGGGTGCGTTATTACCCATGATGGCAAGGTAACTAACGATATGCTTATTAACGCCTATAAAGGAGCGTAGTGATGGAAATTATTTATCTTCTTTTCATTGTATTGCTGGCAGCATTTCTGGGGTTTGAGCTGATCCGTAAAGTACCAGCTACATTACACACGCCGTTAATGTCCGGCTCTAACGCCATTTCTGGTATTACGCTGGTAGGCGCATTGGCAGCTGCTGGTGGCGATAACGAGTTACTAACTACTGTGCTTGGCACTGCTGCTGTCGCGTTAGCGAGTATTAACGTGGTTGGGGGTTACCTAGTAACCGATCGCATGCTTAGTATGTTTAAGAAAAAAGAAAAATAAGGAGTACGTAGGTGAATGATATCGAAACCATAATCAATCTTGCGTACGTTGTTGCCGCAGCGTTGTTTATTTTGGGCCTGAAATTGCTCAGTAGCCCTGATTCTGCCAAGCGCGGTAACTTTGTGTCTGCAATCGGCATGTTCATTGCCGTTGTTGTCACGTTGCTTGATCAGCAAATTATTAGTTATCAGTACATTCTTGCTGGATTCTTTTTAGGTGGCGCCTATGGAGCGTGGAAAGCCAAGACAGTAGAAATGACGGCAATGCCAGAGCTTGTTTCATTGTTTAATGGGTTTGGTGGTGCTGCATCACTTTTGCTTGGTTGGGCAACATTAGCAGGCATGAGCGTAGTGGCGCTTGAAACCACTGGGGCCTTTACCTTCATCACCGTCTTTTTTACTATTTTAGTGGGCGGCATAACTTTCTCTGGCTCGGTGATAGCATGGGGAAAGTTGTCAGGAAAGATGTCATCGAAGGCCGTTATTTTTACGGGGCTTCGCGAACTTAGCATTTTGCATATTATTGCCATGTTCGCCGTTGGGTATTTATTTACGACCGATCCTTCAAACAGCTTATGGCTCTATTGTGCTATTGCATTAGCACTAAGCTTTGGGTTGTGGGCGACCATTTCTATCGGCGGTGCCGATATGCCGGTAGTCATCGCGTTACTAAATAGCTACTCGGGCGTTGCGGCAACTGCAGCAGGACTTGCTACAGGAAACACCATTCTTATCGTAACTGGTCTGTTGGTAGGTGCATCAGGTCTTATTCTTACCAATATCATGTGTAAAGCAATGAACCGTTCGCTAATGAATGTGTTGTTGTCTGGTTTTTCTAAACCGGTTGAAGCCGGAGAGAAAATAGAGGGTGAAATAAAGATTCTGTCGGCACAAGATGCCTACTATGTACTAGAAGCTGCGCAGTCGGTGTTAGTTATTCCAGGCTATGGTATGGCGGTAGCGCAAGCGCAGCATGCAGTGCGAGAAATGCAGTCTTTACTAGAAGAAAATGGATGTACCGTTGATTATGCCATTCATGCTGTAGCAGGGCGCATGCCAGGCCATATGAATGTGTTGCTTGCAGAGGCAGACGTACCGTATGACCAGTTGTACGAAATGGATGACGTTAACCCGCGTATGGAAAACTATGACGTAGCTATTGTCATCGGTGCAAACGACGTGGTTAACCCAGCGGCAAAAGAAATGAAAGGCAGCCCTATTTACGGTATGCCAGTGATTGAAGCCTACCGAGCAAAAACTGTCTTTGTACTAAAGCGTTCAGCGAATGCCGGTTTTGCGGGTGTCGATAATCCTCTGTTCTTTAAAGATAACACTCGAATGGTGCTTGGTGATGCCAAAGATACTATCAATAGTATTATTCGTGAGTTTGGTGACGACTAGCTAACAATAAAAGTAGGCGTTCTGGCGCCTACTTTACTTTAGCACCGGCAGACTGAGCGTTTCACAGCGACAAGCTATAATGCTACCGCATACTCTCTGCGTCAGTTAACTCATCGCTCCAATTGTTCGCCATATCTTTTGCACACTGTTATATATTCTCCAGTTAGGTTACGGTACAAGCGTACTGGTTAATAACTACATGCTAAGGTTACGTTAGGTGGCACCTTTCTCTATTGAAATTTTTCAGAATTACCTCCTTGTTGTTTTAAGAGGACGGTGGGATATGAGCACAAATATTCATTACCTGTCGACACTTGCCTTGTCATTGCAAACCTGTAACAGCAAAGCTTTTCATATGGTTGTTGATATGCGAGGGTGGCAAATTCCTAACGACACGCTTTCAGAAAAAATAAAGGCGCCTATTCATCTCGATCGCAGAAATCAGCGTAGCGAAATTTGGCTGGAGGATAGCGATACAGTAGCCGACCATATTGCAGATAAGGTTACCAGTGAACAAAGCGTCCATTTACTTCGTACTGATTCTACAAGCAGGGTTATCGAATGGGTGAGTAAACAAAGTTCACCGTCTGTAACTGAGCATATTAGCCAGTGGTTAGCTGACAACACAGTCGATAAACAAAAATAGTCGAGACAATAGATATTTTACATAGCGCTTATTGTTCTCTTGTCTATAATACCTGCCCTATTTTAAATTTAAGCGCTAAGCTGTCATGCTTAGAAAACGTCAAAAGGTGAGCAACATTGTCAGATTGGAGCATTGAAGAAGCGGAACGTGTCTACGGCGTATCGCAGTGGGGCGGTGGCTATTTTCAGGTTGGTGAAAATGGCAACGTTCATGTTACCCCCGTTCCCGATCAACCCTCAATTCGCATCGATTTCAAGTCTGTTATTGAGGATATTCGGAAAGAAGGGGTTCAGTTTCCTGTTGTTGTTCGTTTTCACGATATTCTTCGATCGCAAGTTGCAGGTTTAAATAAAGTCTTTCGCGATACTATTGCTGAAGCGCAATATAATGGTGAATACCAAGGCGTGTATCCGGTAAAAGTAAACCAAATGCGCGAAGTGGTTGAAGAAATCGTTGAAGCTGGTGCACCGTTTAACTACGGGCTTGAAGCAGGGTCAAAGGCAGAGCTTTTAACCGTACTTGCCATGAATACTAACGAATCGTCTCTGACTATTTTAAATGGTTACAAAGACGATGAGTTCATGCGTTTAGCATTATTAGGCAGAAAATTAGGCCGAAAAGTTGTTGTTGTTGTCGAGAAATTTACTGAGCTACTACTATTGGTAAAAGTTTCAAAAGAGCTCGACATCGAACCTATTATTGGCGTGCGCGCAAAAATGACGGTGAAAGGTCGCGGTAAGTGGGAAAGCTCGGGCGGCGAACGCGCGAAGTTTGGCCTTACCATTACTGAAATCATTAAAACCGCACGTTACCTTGAAGAGCAAGGGATGGCGCATTGTTTAAAACTACTTCATTTCCATATTGGTAGCCAGTTAACTGATATTCGCGCAGTAAAAGAAGCAATAACAGAAGGCGCGCGTATTTATGCAGACCTTCATAAAATGGGCTTCCCGCTTGATTATGTCGATGTAGGTGGCGGCTTAGGCATTGACTACGACGGTAGCAACTCAACCAACGAGTCGTCGCGTAATTATAGTATGCAAGAATACGTTGCCGATGTGGTTTATGGCATGAAAGAAATGTGCGATATCGAGGGCGTACCTCATCCGCACTTAGTCAGTGAGAGCGGTCGAGCAATAACGGCGCACCACAGCTGTGTGGTGACTGAGATTGTCGGTGAGATAAAGACGAATTCAGCTAGCATCGACACGTCAGTTAAAGATGGTGAGCACTTTTTTCTTAAGAATATGCGCGAGCTCTCAGAAACGTTTGATAGCCAAACCAATATGCATGAAGTGTATAACGATGCCTCGCAATACAAAGAGCAAGCGCTTAGTGCCTTTAAGCTTCGCGTTATAACGCTAGAGGAACTGGCGAAAATCGAAACTCTTTATTGGGATATTATGTCACGCTTGCAAGTGTGGTATCGAAATGAAGAGTACGTGCCAGAAGAGCTTCAGGAACTCGATTACAGCTTATCTTCACAATACCTGTGTAACTTTTCTGTCTTTCAGTCTGCGGCGGATACGTGGGCAATTGATCAGTTGCTGCCCGTTGTGCCGCTAACAAGAATGAATGAGAAGCCCACTGTTAATTGTTCGTTAGTCGATATTACGTGTGATAGTGACGGCAAGATTGACCAATTTGCAATAGGTCGAGAGATTACTGATGTATTGCCTATGCACCCGCTTAAAGCCAATGAGCCATATTACATTGGTTTATTCCTTACGGGCGCATACCAAGACGTGATGGGAGATATGCATAACCTCTTCGGTCGATTGAACGAAGTGCATATCTTTAGCTATGACGACGATCCGGAAGACTTTTACATAGAAGAAGTCGTGAAGGGCTCCTCGGTAGAAGATGTACTTAATATTATGCAGTACAACCCGCCCGCGATGGCGTCTGATGTAAAACGCTTAATTGATAAGCAAGTTGCGAATGGCACGTTTAATCCAAGAGAAGGGGTACGTTGGACAGATTTCTATGAAAACTGTTTGAAAGGTTACACCTACCTTAAGCCATAAGTTAATTGTGTAGGCCGGCGCTATTTAGCGTCGGCTTGTTTAAAATAGCGTTTCCAAAATTCAGCTGTTGTTGAGTTAATCATATTGGACTCAGCATTCATCAGCATTACATACCCTGCTTTATAATCGGGTGAAAATGCAACATCTGCACGATAACCCTTGACCCAACCACCGTGATAATTCACGCGTTTCCCGTCTACATTGTAAACACGCCAGCCCAGTCCGTAGTGTGCTTCTTTAAGTAGCCCACGCCATCCTCTTCGGTAGGTTTCTCTGCGTGTTTCGACTCGTGGTGTCGTTACTGTCTCGATCATCTCTGGCGATATGACGGTGGGAAATTCGCCAAGTAATGCTTGGAGGTATATTGTCATATCTTGAATGCTGGCATTAACGCCAGCTGCTGGAGAGAAACGATAGTAATTGCTTTCTACTGGTCCTTCTCGCCATTTGCTTCGTGTAATGGCGACATGTGGCCTTGCCCAGCTATCAGAGCTTAATAGCCCCCCTTTGCCGACGCTCGCGTTTTTCATACCCAGAGGCTCAAAAATATTAGACTGCAGCTCTCGTGAATAAGAGCTATTGTTTGACGTTAAAAAGTATTCTAATGCGCCGAATGCTGCATTTTGATAGGTATAACACTCACCAGGTTTACAGAGCGGTTCGAGCTTACTCAACGCTGTTAGTACACGCTCTAGCGAATAGTCTGCCTCAATAAGATTATCGTAAGCGTTTGGCATAAACCCACTTGATTGCCCAACAATATGCTGCAACTGTAGTTTGTCCATGCCGTTGTCATTAAACGGAATACTTGGTGTTAACGTGGCAATAGGTGTGTCCCACGATAATCGATTCTGTTCTACCAATTTTGCACTAAGTAATGCAGTGAAGGTTTTTGATACCGAGGCTAAACGGAAAACGGTATTTTCTTCTATGTGCTTGCCCCCTTTCTCTATTCGCCCATACACGTATATTCTTGGTACTTTTCCTTGTTCGTAGTAAACAAAAGCATAGCCAGGCACATTGTATTTATTCGCTTCTCTTTTGACGTAATTAGCATAGTCATCTAACCACGGCTCTGCATTTACGGTTGCACAAAAGACAAACGTTATTAGCAAAGCTGCGAAATGGATAACCCATGGTCGCGTAAGGCGTACGTTTTGAAGCATGAAAAGAAAGGCTCACTTTAGTTGGTTGCGCGTGGGACAACACTTAATTTTATTGCAGTATTATGCGTATCCAATATGTATTTATCAAATATCTAGCACAATTGGGCGGTATGCCTATGGCAATTATTAAATTTCCATAACGGTAAACGCATTACTATAGAGTACTGATTTTGTCGCCCATTACGAAAACGTTCAGGTTACACTTACCCAATGTTAAGGCAACCATGTAAACCTAAATGTCGATAAACAAGGTAGACGAAAATACGTGCTCACAAGCACGGCACAGTCGTGACCCACGATTCGATGGTATGTTCTTTGTTGCCGTGAAAACCACGGGCATATTCTGTCGCCCTATATGTCCTGCGAAACTTCCTAAAGAAGAAAATGTGCGTTATTACTCGTTGGCTGCAAGTGCGATGGCTGATGGTTATCGACCTTGCTTACGCTGTCGACCCGATAGCGCACCTCGCTCACATGCTTGGAATGGCGTTCAAACTACCGTCTCGCGAGGGCTTTGTATGCTTGATGAGATCCCGCCAAAGAAAGTAGCGAATATTGCTGAGAGGCTTGGTATCTCTGAACGTTATTTTAATAAACTCATTACGTCCTCAATAAGTTTATCGCCTAAGCAATATCAGACGATGCAACAAGCGTTGTTCGCAAAGCAGCTTTTGCAGCAAAGTAACGCATCGGTTATCGACGTTGCGCTAGCGGCCGGTTACGGATCGGCTAGACAGTTGCAAAGGGCGATGCAAACGCACTGTAAAATGCCGCCCTCTAAACTTCGGGGTAACGTAAAGCACTTGAATACCTCAGCAATTACATTGCGCTTACCCTTTCGGCCGCCGTATCACTGGGACTATGTTCGTGATTTTTTAGCGCTGCGTGCCGTTAGGGGCGTTGAAGCCGTGACCGCAGATAGCTATTCACGTAATTGCAATATACATGGAGAGACTGCACAGTTTACGGCTACGTATAACCCTAAAGCGAGTGGATTCGATGTCAGTATTGTAATGGCCAATTTGAAATACCTCTATCCGCTAGTTGAAAAAATAAAGATGATGTTGGATGTGAATGCTCAGCCTGAATTAATCAGCGCTAGCTTACAGAAGGCGGGTGTAGAGGAAGCTGAGATCGCGCCAGGACTGCGCCTGCCAACTACGTTTTCGCTATTTGAAGCTGGATGCAGAGCAATTATTGGTCAACAAGTCAGCGTTAAAGCAGCAATGGATCAGGTAACAGTGTTCACTGAAACCCTAGGGAAGACAAATGCAGACAATAAAGCGATGCCATATGCTTTTCCTACGCCGGAGGATGTAGTTGGTCGTTCATTGGCTTTTTTAAAAATGCCACAATTGCGCAAGCAAGCCATTAGCGACTTTGCGGCACTTTGTGCTAGCACCCCTCGCCCGACCTATGATGACATTCTAGCGATTAAAGGCATTGGTGAGTGGACGGTTTCTTATATAAAAATGAGAGGCGCTGGCGATCCTGATATCTATTTAAACGGCGATTTAATTGTTAAAAAAGCAGCGCTCATGTTTGGAATCGATGAAGCTAAAGCGGCACCATGGCGTAGCTATTTAACTTTGCAGCTATGGCATCTTTACAACCAATCAAAGGCTGCATGAAAGCGCGTAACGATTTTAGTGTGATTACAATAACCAATAATAAAAGGGTCGGGTGTGGATAAGTATTTACAAACCATGATGTCTCCTCAAGGTAAGCTGTTGATTACGGCAAGTGAAAAAGGAGTTACGTCTATTACGTTCGCCGATCAAACAGAAGAAGCGTTGAGGACAGGACACGCCAATGAGTTAACGCAAGCTGCATGCGAACAACTTACAGCGTATTTTTCTAAACAGTTAACGCGATTTTCTTTACCTCTTGATGCAAAAGGCACACACTTCCAACAAACCGTATGGGCTGCACTTGCTTCGATAGAATACGGCAATACAAAAAGTTATCAGGACATTGCCAACGCGATAGATAACCCTAAAGCCGTGCGAGCAGTGGGCTTGGCAAACGGAAAAAACCCCATTGCGATTGTTGTTCCGTGCCATCGTGTTATTGGCAAAAATAACCGCCTTACCGGCTATGCTGGTGGCGTTGATAAGAAACAATACTTACTAAAACTAGAAGGTGCGCAAGGCGTGTTATGGGATTAAAAGATATTGCGGCATTGTTAGTGCTTGCTGCTATTTGGGGTGGTTCGTTTATTTTTATGCGAGTCGCGGCACCTGAGTTCGGTATTTATGTGCTGGTGGCCATACGTACGTTGTTAGCCACCTGTGTTTTGTTGCCACTGCTTATTTTGCGTGGCGGCGTAAAAGATATTTATCGTCATTGGTTGGCCATTGGTTTGGTTGGGCTTGCCAACACGGCGGTACCGTTTGTTTTGTTTAACTATAGTAGCTTGCATCTTGAAGCCGGGGTAAATGCTATTTTAAATGCAACCGCGCCTATGTTTGGTGCTGTAGTGGCATGGCTATGGTTAGGCGATAAATTGACGAAGAGCGGCAGTGTAGGCCTGCTTATTGGTTTTGCTGGGGTGGCCGTTATTAGCCAACAGAAATTGGGTGAAGGAGAAATAAGCTTTTTACCTATTCTTACTGCGCTTGTTGCCACCGTTGGCTACGGTTTAGCCGCCAGTATGATGAAACGATGGCTGCAAGGGGTGAAACCCTTAGTTGTTGCTACTGGTAGTCAAGCGATGGCAACGTTAATGCTCGCCCCTTTCGCATTGGCCACGCTGCCCGAGGCTATGCCCAGCATCAATGCATGGACAAATACCGTGGCACTCGCCATTGGCGGAACTGGTATTGCGTACATTTTATATTTTAAATTAATTGCAGATATCGGCCCTGCACGAGCCATCACAGTGGCGTATTTGGTGCCGCTTTTCGGCATTGTGTGGGGTATTGCATTCTTAGATGAGCACTTGTCTTTACAGACCATTATTGGCGGCGTAATGATACTGGCTGGCGTCTCGCTGACCACAGGGGTTATTCAGCGGCTTCGTATTTTCAAGAAATAAAGCAGCGCTTCGTGTGCTGCCTTTATTCTATCAACTGCATTCTTACTGAGTTGCTACCGTCACGTTTCGCCTGATATAGCGCATCTTCTGCATGCGCAGTAACTTCGTTCATCGCTCTAGGTGATGCCGTGAACGATATACCAATACTTGCGGTAAGCTGCATGCTAGGGTGTTCTGCGAGCGGTGATAACGTTGCAATGCCATGTCGTAAGTTTTGTGCCAACTCCAATGCTTCATGAGGGCCTACTTGCGGAAGTAAGACGATAAACTCTTCGCTATTCCATTTACCTAGCACTTGGTTATCTTCGAGCTTATCTGATAAGTACGACACTATCTTATCTTGTATATCATCGCCTGTACCACGTCCATGCGCGTCGACAATAGTAGAGAAGTCGTCTATTGCAATAAGTAAGACGCTTAATGACTTTTGCTCTGCAAGTACAGACTGAAAAATAAGCTCAACACTTTGTCTATCTGGTAACCGGTTCAGATGGCGTACAATAAGTTCGGGCTGCATATCTTTGCGGAAGTAATACAGTAGGTTGTAAATGAGTAAAAACAGCGAAAAGACAATAACAAGAAGTGTTACAACGCTAAAAATAAACGCTTGTGATATTTCAGCTTGTCTATCTTCAAGCGGGCTCAGCAAAAATACCGTCCAACCAAATTGATTGAGTTTTACTTCGGCAATCAGATAGTCTTTTTGCTCAATGGTTATTAGCTTGTTGTTAAGTGCTTGGCCATCTTGGATGGTATTAGGGAGGCTAGCATACCAAGGAAGCTCCGATAGATTCGTAAAATCAGAGTAAGACGCAATAAGTGACTCGTCAGAAGACAACATAATATCGCCGTTCCCATCTACAAATAGGAAGTCGTAGCCATATTCTTGCTTATAGCTATCAAAAACGTCGATAAAGCTGCGTAGGCTTTTTCCCACACCAAAAAAGCCTAAAAACTTACCAGCTTCATCGCGTATTTTAATATCAATATAGAGATGTGTGTCTTCCCATTTGCCAATATCTGCTATGGACTCGGCGGGGTAGTCTTTATATTTAAAGTACCAATTTACCTCGCCTTCAATAAGCTCAATGGTAGAACCATCAGAATTGTACTGGCGGTGTGCATTTTCACTGGCAAGAAAAAAAGAAAACCCAAATTCATTTTCTAAGCGTCGCAGTGTTTTAAATACGGCATCTTCATCGACTGTTTGCGTATTCATTAGGTCGACTAACTCAGTAGAGTTACCTAATGCTTCAGAAATATGCAGAGGTTTAAGCAACTGTTCGACGATAAGCGATATTGCGGGAGAGAGGGACTGTTGCTGGGCACGACTTTGCTCTGCGACTATTTTTGAGATACTAAAGTGAACGAGCGTCACAATAGCAAGCACAACAACGGCGAACAGAATAAGTATACTGCGATGAAGAGTTCTAAATGTGTTCACAGACCGCGCATGCTCCTTTGCTCAATGAACGATATTAATACAGTTCCAAGTATACCTGTTGCATTTATGAACTGCTAGCAACATGTCTTAAACTTTAGATCAAGTATCATGCAGTGTAGTGATTAACTCGGGTACAAATGAAACGCTGACTTATTGTTATAGCTTAGATACACTACGAATAATTTGATGAGCATTCACAGGGATCCCATGTCACTTTCAGTTGTTATATTAGCGGCCGGTAAAGGCACGCGCATGAAGTCTTCATTGCCGAAAGTTTTGCACAAAGTCGGCGGTGTAGCGATGGTTCAACGCATTATTAATACAGTACAAGCGCTTGGTGCTGACGATATTCATTTAGTATACGGCCACGGTGGCGATAAGCTTCAAGCAACAGTAACAGGTGAAAATCTTAACTGGTGTTTGCAAGAAGAACAATTGGGTACAGGGCATGCCGTGCAACAAGCTGCCCCGTTCATTAAAGACGAAGATGACGTACTTGTATTGGTTGGGGATGCGCCACTTATTCAACGAGAGACGCTGGCACGCCTTCAAGCCGTAAAGGCGAGTTGTGATTTAGCGTTGCTAACGGTAACGCTAGACGACCCTACAGGCATGGGCCGTATTATTCGTGAAAACGATAATATTACCGCTATTGTTGAGCATAAAGATGCTACCGATGCGCAACGCGCCATTTGCGAGATAAACACTGGCATGATGTTGATGGGCGGCAGCGACCTTAAACGTTGGCTAGGTGCACTAAGTAACGATAACGCGCAAGGTGAATACTACCTAACGGATGTTATTTCAATGGCAGCCAGTGAAGGTAAACGCATTCAAGCAGCGCATCCAGACTCGGCGGTAGAGGTTGAGGGTGTTAACAATCGTGTTCAATTGTCACACTTAGAACGAGCGCTTCAATCGCGTCAAGCCGTAGCTCTGATGACCAACGGTGTAACATTGGCAGACCCGAATCGTTTTGATTTGCGCGGTAGTCTCACCAACGGAAACGACGTGATTATCGATATTAATGTACTAATAGAAGGTACGGTACATATCGGTAATAACGTAACAATAGGCGCGAATTGTATTTTGAAAAACTGCAGTATTGCCGATAATGCGGTGATTGAAGCAAACTCTATTGTCGAAGACGCATCGGTTGGTGAAGGTTGTACTGTTGGCCCGTTTGCGCGATTGCGTCCTGGCGCCGTCATGCAAAAACATGCAAAAGTGGGCAACTTTGTAGAGATGAAAAAGACCGTGCTTGGCGAGGGTGCTAAAGTAAACCACCTCACCTACCTAGGCGATGCAGAAGTGGGCGCTAAAGCGAACATTGGTGCTGGTACTATTACGTGCAACTACGATGGCGTAAATAAATCGAAGACAGTGATTGGCGATAATGCTTTTGTCGGGTCTAACTCATCACTGGTTGCCCCTGTGGTTATTGGCGACAACGCTACCGTTGGCGCGGGCTCTGTGATAACAAGCAACGTAGACACCGACGCACTCGCGGTGGCAAGGGGCAAACAGCGCAACATAGCGAATTGGCCACGCCCCACTAAAAAGTAATATATAGAACGATACCTTTGCATGCTGAATTGCGGCTGCTAGAGTGAATATGGCAGGTCGGCAGTTATAATATGCTAGGTTCATTCTTTGTTCAGAACAGGCAGAAGCGGAAGTTTCTGCCTTTTACTTTCTAGTGAGGCGGTCATGCTTTCCACTCTTATTGTTGGCTTTGGTTTTTCGGCAACCACTTTTCATCTTCCCTTTTTAGATTCGCTTTCTACGTTTTCTGTGGATGGTGTGGTTACGTCAAAGCCTGACAAGATTCAGCATATTCTGCCAAAAACGATGACGTTTTCCTCGCTAGAGGATGCCTTACAACGTCATCATTTCGACGTTGTCGTCATTACTACGCCAAACCACCTTCACTATTTGCAAACCAAGCAATCACTAGAGGCAGGCTGCCATGTGCTGGTGGAGAAGCCATTCACTCTGTGTAGTGAGCAAGCAGCAGAATTAGTAGCGTTAGCAGATAAAAAAAACCGTAAGCTTTGTGTTTTTCATAATCGTCGATTTGATGGTGACTTTTTAACCATTAAAAAGATCCTAAGTGAAAATACGCTGGGTGACATAAAGCGTTATGAAAGCCGTTTTGATAGGTTTCGCCCTCAGCCTAGAGATAGGTGGAGAGAAAATGAAGGTCCAGGAAGCGGGATCTTTTGGGATTTAGGGCCGCATCTTATTGACCAAGCACTACAGCTGTTCGGTACGCCATTAAAAATTTCCGCTGATATAATGCAGTTACGTGATAACGCTAAGTCTGATGACAACTTTGATATTACACTTTATTACGCTCATCATGTTGTGAAGTTAGGTAGTTCAAGCTTTCAGGCTGGTCCAACATTACGATTTGACGTTCAAGGTACGAACGGTAACTTTCGAAAGTTTCATTTAGACCCTCAGGAGGATCAGTTAAAATATGGCGTAAGTATAAGCGCCCACGACTTTGCTAGAACCGCCGAAAACGAACATGGCACACTATTCACTAATGATGATTCTAGAGCAATAATCACCGAAATTGGCGCATGTGCCAGGTTTTACGCTATGTTTGCTGATGCAGTTATTAACGGCAGTGCATTACCAGCAGATGGAAAGACGGTGATTTCAGTTATCAAGATAATTGAATACGCGATACAAGCAAGTAAAACACAAAGAAGTGTTGATTATAAATAAAGCAAAAAACTTGCGCTTCGAAACTTTACTCTCTATTATGCAGGCTCTTTTTTTCGTTAGTTTCATTTTGAAAGGTTTGAGTGGTGAGGCAGTCTGTAGTTCAACGCCGAAATAGCATTGTTAAATGGGTGAATGCGAATGGCCTCACCCAGGTAAGCGCGCTTGCGAGCATGTTCAATACTTCTGAAGTGACAATAAGAAAAGACTTGCTAGATCTTTCACAGAAGGGCCTATTGATTCGACAATTCGGTGCTGCGGTGCCTATCAGTGGCGTAACCACAACCACCTTAAGCGAATCATCGTCCCTATCTTCCCCCAACGTACCTTATTACAATACTTTTGCCCCCTTAGGTAGGGCAGCCGCAGCGTTGGTAACAAAAGGCGCTAAAATAGTTATTGATGGCGGCACAACAACGCTACAGCTCATCCCCTTTTTGGACGGTATTCGTGATGTAGTGGTGATGACAAACTCGTTGCCTGTCGCTAACGCACTTACTGCGTTTGAGAGTGAGCCTACGGTGCTTATGACGGGTGGGACGTGGGATGCAAACTCTGAGTCTTTTCAAGGCGCGATGGCCGAGCAATTAGTCTCGGCATACAGTTACGATATCGCATTTATTGGTGCAGCAGGTATTGACGTAGCGCGCGGCACGACGACATTCAATGAATTGACTGGTGTTACTCGTGCAATGGCGCAAGCAGCAAAGCACGTTGTAATAATGGCAAGCGCTAAGAAGTTGTCTCATAAAATGCCAAATTTAGAGCTCGATTGGAAAAACATAACGACATTGATTACCGATACGGGGATCAGTGATGTTGATAAAGATAATATTGAAAAGAAGGGCGTCTCGGTAATTACCGTATTGCGCGATGGAGAATAATATATGTGTGGAATAGTTGGCGCAGTTGCCGAACGTAATGTTGTAGAAATTCTGTTAGAAGGCCTAAAACGCTTAGAATATCGTGGTTATGACTCGGCGGGTGTTGCATTGTTGCAGCAAGACGGAACGCTGTCTCGTTTACGTCGAATAGGTAAAGTTCAAGCATTGGCTGATGCGGTTGCTGAAAACGAAGCGTTAGGTACTACGGGTATTGCCCATACGCGCTGGGCAACGCATGGCAGTGTAACAGAAGCAAATGCCCACCCGCACTTTTCTACCGACCGTATTGCTGTTGTACATAACGGTATTATTGAAAACTACCAGTCACTTCGAGCATCACTTACTGAGCAAGGCTATACCTTCACCAGCGATACCGATACTGAAACGATTGCGCATACGGTGCACGAATTTTTGAAAACTGGCGTTTCACTGTTAGAAGCAGTTCAAACTGCGGTGAAAACCTTTCACGGTGCTTACGGCACGGTAATTATGGACAAGCACGATCCTAGTAAAGTGGTCGTTGCACGCTCTGGAAGCCCATTAGTAATCGGATTAGGAGTAGGTGAAAACTTTATTGCTTCTGACCAAATGGCACTACTTCCTGTTACTCGTCGCTTTATCTTCTTAGAAGAAGGTGATGTGGCTGAAATTACTCGCAGGAATGTGTCTATTTTTGATAAAGATGGCAACCCTGTCGAGCGTGAAGTCATCGAATCGAATATCGAGCATGATGCCGGTGATAAGGGTGGGTACCGACACTACATGCTTAAAGAAATCCATGAACAACCTACTGTAGTGCGCAACGCGCTTCAAAATCGTATTGACGAAAATGGATTGGTCGCAGATATTTTCGGTCAGGGTGCAGACGAGATTTTCAAAAAAGTGAAGCATGTGCAAATCATTGCATGTGGCACAAGTTACCATGCCGGTATGACCGCGCGTTACTGGTTAGAACAATATGCAAACATTTCATGTAACGTCGAGATAGCGTCTGAATTTCGTTATCGCAAGTCGGTAGTACATGAAAATAGCCTTATTATTACTATTTCTCAGTCGGGTGAAACTGCCGACACACTTGCGGCACTGCGTTTAGCAAAAGAAGCGGGTTACATGGCTAGCCTTACCATTTGTAACGTACCAGGATCGTCGTTAGTGCGCGAATCAGACTTAGCATTTATGACGCGAGCTGGCGCAGAAATTGGTGTGGCTTCTACCAAAGCCTTTACCACGCAGTTAACTGCATTCCTTATGCTCACCCTTGCTCTTGGAAAGCAAAACGGCATGAATGAAGAAGAAGCTCGTGCGATTACCTCTGCATTGTTAAGCTTACCCGCGAAACTCGAAGAAACCCTTGCTATCACTAGTGGTATTGAAGATTTAGCAGAAGAGTTTGCAGATAAGCAACACAGCTTATTCTTAGGTCGTGGCGATCAGTATCCTATTGCTATGGAAGGTGCGCTTAAGTTAAAAGAGATTTCTTATATACACGCAGAAGCTTATGCATCTGGTGAGCTAAAGCACGGGCCTCTGGCGCTTATTGATGAAGAAATGCCAGTGATTGTAGTAGCGCCAAACAACGAACTGCTTGAGAAGCTTAAAAGTAACGTAGAAGAAGTGCGAGCGCGGGGCGGTATTATGTATGTGTTTGCTGACAAAGACGCGGCATTCCTTGGCGATGACACCATGCGTGTTATTGATGTGCCGCACTGTGACTCACCTATCGCGCCCATCATTTACACCATACCGCTTCAGTTACTGTCTTACTATGTAGCTTTAATCAAAGGTACAGACGTTGACCAGCCTCGTAACTTAGCGAAATCGGTTACCGTTGAGTAGGTAGCGCGAGTAAGTAGGTGCAATATGGTTTTGCACCTACTTGCTCTGTGCCTTAATTGTCAATAACAACCCCGCCATTTGGCGAAGGCTTAAGTTCTTTTTTTTGCATAGCGGGAATTAAAATCCCACCTGCTGCCGACGCTTTTACTGTCGATTTCGGCTCCAAATTATCTGGACTGTTTGAATATTCAACGAGCGAAGGTCTGACGATCGCGCCCTCTCGCATTGCTTCAAGGCTGCCTTCGATAACCGTTGCATAAGATACTTTACTTGTAACTTTGCCAACGAGCACCTTGCCAGCATATATCTCCTCTCGTCCTAGCGACTCTTTTGTATAGGGATCAATAAGTTTTTTCCCTAAATCAAAAACATCATAAAGCTCCCCAACCGTAACGCTTGTGCCTCCTTGGTTAAGCGTAATAGAACCGTTTTGATTAGAGACTATCCTCATCGGATAGATGGCACTGGTAATCCCTCTCGATATCATTTGTGCGGTAACTGGGTCGGATATATTTTCGTTGATTACAACAGAGTCTTGCCATTTTATTTGTCTTGTAGCGAGGTTTATGACTTTATAGTCAATTTTAGAAACTACGTTGTCGACATAGGACACTTCGCCGGTGAAAGAGCTTTCTGACTGATAAGAATTGTCTTCAAACGATGCAGTTCCAACAACAAGATAATCCAAGCCTAGCACTTGTCCTAGTCGCATTTTTTCTTTCAATGGCGTATCACTGCTTAGTAGAAGACGCTTTTCTGCTTCGTACTCGCTATTGTGTTGACGGTCTAATATTGCGAATCGGCGCGTTTGCACTAATGCGCTTTGCAAGTTGTCCGAAAACGCATCACCATCACTGCCTGCGAAAGGAGCAACAACGAGCTTACGTCGTTTATTGACGTTAAGACCTGGGCTCTTATACACAGGCACAGTCACGTTCAATAGAACTTCACATTCGTCATCACACACTGAATCTATGACCTCATAGCTAGTGACCTGACCCTTTGTCTTCATGGCGGTAATATTCGACATTGCAACGCTAGTGTTGGACTCTCCATTAGTCCTGATCTGATTCGCTATTCGTACTGTTTCGCTATTAATATTAGTACCATTTACTTGTGCAACGGCCTGAATCAAGCCGGCCTCAATCGCTAAGTCTTTCGTAGCGCCTACAGCAGTAACTTCAACGATTCGCTCATCTGCCAACGCTGTTGTTGATACGCCAAGCAGCAAAAAAATAAACGGTTTAAAAATCTTCATCATCAACCTCTATGCTTTCGCCAGACTTTGCTTTGAAATTGACTTTACCCGCAGCGGATTTCTTTTTTAAATCCTTGTTCGATTTGAACGCTCTAGTTGCTTGTTCGGCAAGTGGATGCCATACCAATACCACACCGTTCACTTCAC
The DNA here is from genome assembly GCF_057539655.1 of Alteromonas sp. 4NH20-0056. Taxonomy (NCBI): domain Bacteria; kingdom Pseudomonadati; phylum Pseudomonadota; class Gammaproteobacteria; order Alteromonadales; family Alteromonadaceae; genus Alteromonas; species Alteromonas sp. 4NH20-0056. The sequence goes on from NZ_BAAJLS010000004.1 coordinate 252,797, forward strand.
GATTCGTTACAGGGTGTTTTGCGCTCCACCTTGTTGCTTCCTGAACGCCAGTTAAACCTTTTACACTGGATGCCATTCTAGAAGATTGTGACGTTTCTTTAATAATTTTAGCAACGGTCTGCTCTTGTGTTTCAGTGGTATTATCATCAGTTAATGTCGCAGTTGCGGTTCTCGATTTATCACTGGTCGTTGAGCTTGAAGCGTTGACTACACCGACCAAGTTATATGCTTCGGCGATATGCGCCCATGCATTAAGCTCTGCGTCTAGATAGCTAAACTCTCGATTGTCTGCACATTCCTCATAATCAGAAACATTACAGTCGTTACCAGACATCCCATAAGAAAGAATAACGGGATAGCCATTTTCGTCCCAATGCAGCTTCGTACCAATTTGATACATGAAATTAGAGCGATATTTTTCTAGATAGTCTTGAACAGGCATGTTTGCCTTTTCTGGGCTAGGTTCGATATTGCCTTTACTTTTACGAAGAGAAGCTAAGAAATTTTTCTTTTTGTTTGAAGTCGCAATGATCACCGACACCGCGGTATTGCCATTTTCGTCAGTTTTCTCGAAGGACTTCATTATTTGAGAACCCGTAATGTCACCTCTTGAGGATGTTGAGACGGATTGTGTTATCGCCTTCTGCATCATGACTTTTCTTTTACTAGGCGGTGCTGCGTTGTACTCGCTAGGGTTAACACCAAGCTCTTCTAACTGTGAATCGACTGTGGCATCCGCTAAAGCGACTACTTTATTTAAAAGCGCTTCAAACCGACTTTGGCTTTGAATTTCCTCTGGAGTGAACGTCGGAAGTTTATTCGTCTTAAACGATTTTCTTACCGTTTCTGAAGCAACACTTGTATATAGCTGCTTAAGTAATTTTTCTCTCGCCTTTTGTTGAGCTTCTGTATACGCCAATACACGGGCGTCTGCCCAACCGGCTTCCGTAGGTTTGAGCCTAATTAGTGCCGTCCCCGAGTGAATAAAGACTTGTTTGCCTTGTGAAGCAAATTTGCGTCGCTTCTCAGTTATATATTGTCGCGCTTTTTCTTCAACGTATGCATAGGCATCTTCTGGTTGCTCTTTATGCGCTTCGACAGTCTCTTCATTACTTGAGGCTGGTTGCTGTGCTTGTTTGTCTTGAACAATAAGGTCGACTTCTTCTGATATTTGTTCCTGTGCGACTGCACTTACTGATGGAAAAAGAAGAAATAGGGCAGTTAGACGTATTAATGAACTTTTCATATATTTTCCTTGTTCTTTTGCACTGATATGAAATGGAATACGCTTGGAATACATATCTCGCAAGAGAAGGATTAAATAAAGTAACGGTTAAGGTTGTCATACCGAAACGTGCGTTTACGGCATAACAGCGTAATGAAGGTTATAAGCTTTATTATCACAGGCTTTCTGACGACTCTATCATTGTCAGAAAGCCTGCTTTAATTATTGAACTTGCAACTTTTTTACCATGTTACTGAATCATTACTTCCAGTTTTTGCGATAGGGTATTCGCCTTCCCAATACGCCAGTCCGGTTTCTAACTGAGTAAGGGTAAGTTGGAAATAATACTCGACAAGTTGCTCTGAGCGATTAACTCTGTTTGTTCGTTGTATTATTTTACCGCTCAAACTGAAATCGGGCGAAATGACCGTCCCGTTTTTCTTTACTGTGTTTTTATTCATCAACGCTGAATCGTTAAGCTCTCGTACTTTTGCGCTGCTCGTATCTTCCGGGCCAGAGCCTGTGAAGTTAACCGCGGTTGTAGTAAGAAACTTACCGCTTTGCAGAAGGCCCACACGAATCTTTTTAACTAATTGGTCGGTGTCGATACGCTGAGAAGTATCATTGATGATGTTGTAAATAGAGAGCACATATCTGCCTCCCTTGTCAGCTTCAGGATGAACAAGCAAAGGGCTTGCGATAATGTCATCTAGAGCTTCATTTGCTGCTTTATCAAAATCTCTTTGAGAAAGCCCAAGTACGGCTATGCTTTCATCACCGCTGTCCACGTATTTAGTCGTAGATTGACAGCCACTCACCAGCATTACGGCTGGCAGTACGGTTGCTAATATTAGTTTTTTCACTGTGATACTTCCTTACAAGTTTTAAATAGAAATAACTTCTACAGATGGTGCCAGAGTCGAGTTTATGGCTTTTACGTAAATGATATTTTTCTTTGTCGGGTCAACGCTCACCGATAATGCTTCGCTAAATCCAGGTGAGCTAATAGTGACTTGACCCGAACCATCATTCTCTAACATAAGCGCTTGGAAGTTTTTAGGAAGCACACTCCAAGTTCTTGTGTCAGCTTGCGTTGTAACGGCTTGAAGAACGCCCGCTGCGATACCAAGCCACATGTTTTGATCATTTACTTGTTTCTGAACAACGGTTTTTATAACAGAACGCGTTATTTCACGAGTCAGAATAAGCGGCCACTCTTCCTTAAATTCAGCTTTGATGATTCTATCCATGTCAGCGACAACTTCAGACTTTTGACCGTTAACCGCTACGTGACCGAAGTGGTCTATTTGCTCTTGAATCTTAGGGAGCGCAACACCTGCGTAATTTACATTCTCAGACGCGATGAAAACGGGAAGGTCTATTCTAAATTCCTCTTTTTTCGCCATTTCGCCATTTTCGAAAACTACCCAAATGTTACTAATAGAATCAAGAGAAGTGTTGCCATTGTTAATGTTTTGGGCAAGGGCAAGAGTGTCAGCTGCGACTTTCGTGTCTGTCATATTTGACACGCGTTTAAAGCTGTCTACGGCCTTACTTACGTCTGAAGAATCTTGTGCATTTAACATGAAAAACAAACCATGCATGAACGTAGAGAACGGATTAACGTAACCGTCATATGCTGTCCATTGCGACATATCAATGTTTTGTTCTGCTAACAACTCATCAGCTTTAGACAAGCTTTCATTAACCTCAACATTGTTAGCGGCTTCGTTTTCCTCTAATTCTTTTTCCGCTTCTTCTTCTTGCTTCTCGCGCTTTTCATTAATGCGTTCAGCAAAGTAATCTGCAGCTCTGCGCTGCCTGTCATCTGAACGGTTCCATTCTACACGCGCATTTTGAAGGTCTCCCATCGCGGTAAAGTTAAGCGCTTTATAGGTGTTAACCATAATTGAATCGTAAACGCTTTGCTCGTAGTCTAGGAATGTGTCATTCGTCAATGAGCTTGTCAGCGTTTCAGAAACGTTAGTTATCATGCCCTCAGTATCTTCGCGATACATAACATCTTCGATGAGGTCAAAGTATTTATTACTTGCCTCATAATCTTTTTCAAACCGATATATACTTGCCGTCTGCATGCCCCAAAACTGATCGTCCAAAACATTATCTTCTTCGTCGTACTCAGCTTCATCGAGTGCAATTTCTTTTGCTTCGACTAGGTTTCCGCTAGCCAGAACAATATCGAATTTACTAATTTTAGAGTCTGGTGTGAGGGAGTTAGTTAAGCTTGATAGCGGGCTCTGCCCATCAGTTGCTGCGCAACCTGCGAGGAGTATAGTGGTGAGTGATACAATAGCTATTTTTTTCATAAACGTTCCATATTTAAGCGATTTTTAGAACAAAACCAAGAGATATGAAACGCCATAAAACATCACCCATCCTTGGTAAATATCCATTATTTTTATAATTATGTTTTTTGTTTAGCCCGTATAAGATAATTCACAATCTATGATTGTCAACTGTTAGGCCCTGTCTAATTGTTGAGGTTACTTTGCATACGTTTATATATTAATACTTTAGTCTAGTGTTTTTTTCATAAAGGCTAGGCAAATGTCACATAAGTCACTATTATTGATTTATCTGTTTCTGCGCGTGAAAGTTGCTCTCCTTCTGAATGAAAATTCTATTTTCAATATGCTTGCTAATTGTCACATTCACATCTTGGTCTGTTAAGTCAGAAACTTATCGTATTGTCATTATTGAGACGCTTGATTTACCTCTAATTACCAATTCAACGACTGAGTTTATCCGTGAACTTGAAGTATTAGCGCAAGGTGATGTCCTCCAGATAGAAAGGTACAACGCACAAGGCAGCGAAAAAAACGCGCGAGACATTGTTCATGGGTTGTCGAAGGAAGTCTCTATCGACCTAATAGTGTCTGTAGCGACACTCGCAACACGTGCCGTTTTTAATTCGCCTTCAGTTGAGCACATTCCTAAGCTTTTCATGACCGTGGCCGACCCGGTAAAAGAAGGGATAGTCGACGGGTTTGGAATGACGAGTTCGGCGAATATCACAGGTGAATCACATGTGTTATCTGCGCGTGTGAAACTTGACTTATTTGCAGGCCTGTTGAGCAGTAAAAAATCGCCTGCGCCCTTAAACGTTGGGCTTCTGCATTCTGAATATCCTTCTTCTGCTAATTTAGTGAAAAGCCTTGTAGCACTGAACAGCGAATATCCTAACGTTAACCTCATACCAATTAGTATTCCTTACAAAGAAGGAAAAGATGGTATTGATCAAATGGGTGTTGAATTAGCGAAAACGCTACAAGCGTCCGAGTTGCAGCTTGATGGCTACTGGTTATCTACTGGACCTTTAATACAAGCCGAAAACTTAGTGACCTCACTTTACGCCAAAACTGGCTTGCTGCCGTTTTTCTCTGAAAGTATTACTTCAGTGAAGCAAGGTGCGCTATTTGGCGTGGTATCGGATGAGGCCAGTATTGGTAAGTCAGCGGCCGCTTCAGCTAAGCGTATTTTAAACGGCGAGCCCGCATCGTCGATACCAGTAAGCAGAATGCAAAAATATACAGTAGCCGTTAATGTTTCTACCGCAATAAAACTTAATATGCCTATTCCTTCGTCATACCTGAAGTTGGCTAAAAATCATGTGTATCAATAAATAGGCAAGGAATTTATGCGAATAAAGTCGAAACTTTTATTAATCTACATGCTTATACTTTTTATCGGTATGACAACGACAGGGTATTGGGCTTACCTTACTGCTTATGACACTGTAAGAGAGAAGGAATATCAGCTACTTCAGCAAACTTTAACGCTTACGGTCATGGATCTTGTTGAGGAGCGTCATGAACTACTCGTTAACTCTGGTCTTGAAAACGTACCTGTATTTTTAAACGCTTATCAGACAGAAGTTTTCGACGAATTGGTTGCATTACATCAGGTAACAGGTAAAGAGTTCACCATTACGAGCAAGGTAAACAGTGAAATACTCTTTTCTACGCTTGAGGTAAAAGACGATGCTTATCAGCCTTTAGATACAGATGCCGCCACCATCATTGAAGTAGGGTCAAGGCGTATCGCATTTGGTGAAACAAAAAGTACAGCAGGCGAAATACTTTTTGCCTGTGCCGAATTTAATCCGTGGAACTGGAAATTAACCGTTAGCCAGACAACTGAAACACTACAGTCTTCATTATCTAATATTGCATTGTTAACGGTTTTTATTACCCTTTTTGCGTTGATTATTGTCATTATCTTGATGGGTAATGTTACTCAGTATATGGTGCTGACCCCCATCACCAAGATTAAAGCGGCGACGTCTCGTATTGCCCAGCATCATCAAAAAGTCATGGTAGACATACACAGTAATGATGAGTTGGGTGATTTGGCGAAAGACGTCGAGTCCATGTCTAAAGACATAGAAGCTTATGTACACCAAGCGCAGGAAGCGAGTAAGGCCAAAACCGACTTCTTGGCCGTAATGAGTCATGAAATTCGTACCCCCTTAAACGGCATTCAAGGCTTGTCGTCTTTATTGCTTGATACTGAGCTTTCTGAAAAGCAAGCGCGATATGCTCGCGATCTCAAGACATCATCCACCATACTCGCGCAAGTTATTAACGATGTGCTCGACTTATCAAAAATAGAGTCGGGTATGACAGAGGTTGACGTTACCGAATTTGATGTCGATACCATGTTGAATGACTTAGTCACGTTATTGGGAATTAACGCGAGTGCTAACAATACACGCTTGACGTATAAAAGCCGTAATCTGGCATCGGTAATAGTTGCTAGTGATATTACTAAAATTAGGCAAGTCGTCATAAACCTAGTAAGCAATGCGATTAAGTTTACTCACGAGGGCACAGTGGATGTTTCGGCTCGCTTAAAAGGAGAGGTCTCCGATGAGGCGAGAGAGCATACATTAGTGATTGCGATAAAAGACACAGGCATAGGAATAGAGCCAGCGCGACTGCCGCAGATTTTTGAACGCTTCACGCAATCCGATTCATCTATTTCACGCCGCTATGGAGGCACAGGGCTTGGGCTTGCCATCGCTCGTGAGCTAGCACAGATACTTGGCGGTGATATTGATGTCATCAGTAATGTGGGAAAAGGGTCGTGTTTCACGGTGTCGTTTATTGTAACTGCACGTAAAGCGATAGCTGAACCGGTAAGTATTGACTCTGATTCGATCGAGAATGGTGCTGCTCTTCTTGAGGGTAAAACCGCATTACTTGCCGAAGACAACGCGATAAATGCGGTAGTAGCGCAAGCACTTCTTGAGCAACTAGGCTGTAATGTTATCCACGTTGATGATGGATTAAAGGCGGCCATGCGTGTTGAGGAGGGCGGAATCGACTTCGTGTTAATGGATATTCACATGCCGGTAATGGATGGCGTTGAAGCCACACACCGTATTCGTAACCTTCAGAATGAAAATGCTTCAGTCCCTATTGTTGGTTTAACCGCCGAGGCATTTAAAGAACGTCACGATACGTTTGTTCAAGCAGGTATGAACGATATAGTAACGAAACCCGTTACGCTAACCTCGCTGCGCGAGGGCATTCTTTCAGCGCTCGAAGTAAAACCATAATCCCACTTCTGCGGCTTCTACCCATTCAAACCCACGGGCGTAGTATTTATTCTTACCGTAATGAAAACGGATGATAGCGAAGCTTCACGCCAATAGCGTTTTTTCATGTACATTTATTTGCATTTACAAGTTAGCAACCTAAGTGTAACTATGGGTTATCATTGTTGTAGATAAAATCACCGAAATTGCTATTAAAGTTTCTAAAAATCTGCAATTTTGCGCTAAACGTGTTTACTTGTGTTGAACGTAACTGTTCTCGTCCGTAGAATGCCTGCTGCATTTTTTTCTATATAACGAGTACTCTATGTCGCAACATTTTTCTGTACGTGCTTCAGTGTGTATGGCACTGATTTCTTTTTCTTCTTCGTCCGCATTGGCGGCAGGTTTTCAAGTTAATGAGCACAGTGCTAATGGGTTGGGTCGAGCGATGGCAGGCCAAGCAGCAATGCCTGAAAATGCCTCGGTATTAGCAACTAACCCCGCTGCTATTGGTATGTTTACAGCGTCTCAATTTAGTGCGTCGGTTAGCTTTATCGACCCTAATGTTGATGTTAATGGGCGAACAACGTCTTCAATTTCTACCGACACGGGCCCAGTGATTATTGCCTCTGCTGATGCGTCAAACGACGATATTGCTGATACTGCTATCGTGCCTTCTTTCTTCTACATAAAGCCGATAAACGACACATGGTCTGTAGGTGTTGGTGGATTTACCGCATATGGTTTGCGTTCTGACTACAGTGATGATTTTGAAGCGCTGCATTTTGCTGATACTGCTGAGGTGAAGTCGTTTACCTTGAATCCGGCTGTTTCATACAAAATAAATGACACGCTACGTGTAGGTTTCGGTCTTAACTTAACGTATGCAGAGGCGGAAATTAGCTCTGCACTGCCTAACTCACTAACACCGGTTTTAGGCGTTCCTGTAGCAAATGCGTCGGTATTCCAACTTGAAGGTGACGATATCGGTTATGGTTGGAATGCAGGTATATTCTGGCAGCCGACCGAAACCACTAATATTGGCTTCTCACATCGTGCAGAAACTAAATTAGAATTAGATGGTGAAGTGAGTTCAGCGCTGTCTGCTGAACTTAATCAAGCCGGTAGTCTCGACCTTAATTTAGCGGCTATTACTGAAGTGGCTATCAATCAAGTACTTGATGCACAGTGGTCTATTCAAGCAAGTTTTGTGTTCACCGACTGGAGTGCATTTCAAAAGCTAGAAGCCAATTTGGCAAATGGCGAGGACTTTTTGATCAAAGAAGAAAACTTTGATGACTCTTGGAGAGGCTCGTTAGGTGCCACTTATAAGTTAAACGATAAGTACACTTTGCGTGCTGGCTATGCATACGATGATGGTGTAGTGACGATTGAAAATCGTTCGTTGAGTATTCCAGATACTGATCGTCACTGGATTACGGCAGGACTTACCTATGTTATTGATACGGATAGCTCGGTTGATGTTGCTTACGCCTATATCAACGGTCGCGAAGCAGCAATAAACAAAACCCGTAGTCTAGGTGCGACCGGTATTTCGTCCACCATGGTTGGAAGTCAATCGGCCACTGCGCATATCTTCAGTGTGCAGTTCAATATGCAGTTCTAATTAAATCTAAAGCAAGCATAAGCCTATAACGTAAAAAGCGCCTCCATCGGCGCTTTTTTTAGATTTGGGCAAACAAGTCTTGTAAACATTTCACCGCAGCGCTTATTTTTGCGGGGATGAGATCGTGTTTGGGCGTGACTGCAAACACAGTATAATCGGGCAAATGCCAGTCATTGAAGAGCTGCTTCATTGTTCCGCTGCGCAGTAAATGACGCACTTCAGGTTCGGGCAATACGGCGTAACCGACGCTATCCTGGGTAAGCTGAATCATCGTCTGCATCGAGTTCACATCGAGTCGAGGTGCATCAAGCACCATACTTTCATGTACTTTGTGCGTTAACGAATACTCCTCTATGTGTCTGTGACTGATATACGAATGCCCTTTCAATTGTTCTGGGTGGTCAGGCGTGCCAATCGCTAAAGGGTGATCAGCAGAGACGCAAAGAATACGTCGCCATGTCGCAAGTTTTAAACTGCTAAAGTTTGTATCTGATACCGGGTAAAAGCTCAATACTAGGTCGGCGCTAGAGGTAATAATGTCCGTAGGCTCGTCAGTAACGGTAAGTGATATTGTAATTTGAGGGAATTCATCACACAGCTTTTTTAACGGTTCGCTTAGCAACCCACCACCAAAGCCTTCGGGGGCCACAATTTTTATTTTTCCTGCTGGTGCATCATGAAGGTTTTCAATCTGCAATTGCGCTTTTGTTGCGGTTTTCAGCATACTCTTGCTGGTTTCGTAGTAGATGCGTCCAGCCTCAGTTAAGCTTAAATTTCTGGTATTTCGATTAAATAAGCTAAGGCCTAGCTCGTTTTCTAATTTACGTAATTGTTGGCTTATTGCCGATACGGTCATATGCAGCTCTCGCGCTGCTACACTCATACTTCCGCTGTCTGCGACAACCGTAAAAACTTGCAAAGAACGAAGAATTTTCATATTCATGGTGTTTTCATATCCTTAATACTCACCATTGAGATCACCAAGCATCCAAAGCACTCGCCGGTTTTTATTTTCTCGCCAATAAGTTAAAACGAATCCATAAGGTGCGCTTAGTTGATGGCGACAGTGCAAAGGTGTTTAGCGCTGCTTAACTGTAAATATAAACAATTTTTAATGAAGCGCCAAAACACTTAATCACATTTCTATGCAGCTAAACGTATTTACTGTAATAAAGAGCGCATCTTTGCTTTTTACGGTTGCTCGTTGCTCATTTAACCCGCAGCGCTGTTAGCGCTGAGTGTCTCTTTTGTAGTCAAAATGTAAACGATTGAAATAACGCTTTAATTAATTTGGCGAGATGATAGGTTATTAATAAATATTCAATTGGAATGCATTTCTATATAGTAATTTTGAAGAAAATGTACTGAGTATAAATACCAATAATGAGAAGGGTGAAGCTTATGAAAAAGTACGCAGTATTATTTGTGATAGCACTACCATGGTTAGTCGGCTTAGCGGGTTGCAGCGCTACACCACACTATGGCCCCGCGAAATTTGAAGGCGAGGAATTTACGGCGGTGGCGGTGGCTTACGCACCCGAGATGGAAGGTATTCTCAACAAAATCGACACAGATCCTAACGCGAGCATTAGCGCAACGCTTTCAATAAAAGGTGTAACATACCGGGTAGGGCGTTATCATGATGAGCCCATTTTGGTATTTGCTACTGGGATGAGTATTGCCAACGCGTCGATGACAATGCAAATGGCGCTAGATTACTTTCCCGTAAAGCAAGTGGTTTATATGGGAATAGCAGGTGCGGTAAATCCTAAATGGAAACCGGGTGATGTTATCGTGCCAGAACGTTGGTATTACCATGACGAAAGCGTATATACCAACGAAGAGCCTGGAAAACCCGGAAAATACGTGCTTCCTGAGTACTATGCTAAATTCTTGGAGGAACAGCCAGAACGAAGAGCAAACGATCCTCATTATCCCAACTACAAACCGTTTCATTTTATTCATCCCGATGAAGTCTTAATCGTAAAAGAGGGTATGAAGAAACCTCAGGATACGGCTTATTTTTCTGCTTCAACACGGTTGCTTACTGCCGCCCAAGACGCCATCAACAGTATGCCTACGCAACGCATTTTGAATGAGCGAAATGCCCTATTGCATGTTGGGGGTAACGGGGTGACAGGGTCTGTCTTTATGGATAACCGAGAATACCGTCAATGGACAAGAGAGGTATTTGACGCTGAGGTTACTGAGATGGAATCCGCTGCTATAGGGCAGGTATGCACAGTGAATAATGTTGATTGGGTTGTCATTCGTGCTATTAGTGATTTAGCCGGCGGTCAAGAAGGAGTGAATACTGAAAACCTTTATGACAAAGAAGTCTCTCGCGTGGGCGCTAATGTTCTTTTCTCGGTACTTGATGAATTAGCATCTGAGTAGTGCACTGTTAGGCATGGGTTGCTTGAGACATACGTGGGTCTTCGTGTTGTTAGCGACCGTATAAGACAGAAACTGCTCATAGTGCGCTAGACGCGCTAGCATTCAACAAGAATATGTATCAGCATACGGCCTTTCACTATTCGCAAGGAACCAACATGTTACGTACGCTCAGTGTATCTATTATTAGCCTAGTGACAGCGTTTCCGTGTATTGCATTAGCGCAAAATACCGACGAAATCGAGCGTGTGATAACAACAGGAACGCGATTGGCTGGCAGTGAACAGCACGCTGGATATGTTGTGTCGAGTGTGGATGCGTCGACAATCGGTTTGCTTTCGCCTCAACATATTGAAGAAGCGCTTAATTATATTGCTGGCGCAGGCGTTCAGCGCGGGAATGGTCAGGAATATTTGCCAGCTTTGCGCTCTCCGGTTCTGTCGGGCGCTGGCGCATGCGGCGGTATTCTCGCTGCCGAAGATGGCATTCCTTTGCGTGCAGCGGGTTTTTGCAATATTAACGAACTGTTTGAAGCCCATAGTGAAATGGCGCAGCGTATTGATGTGCTAAAAGGGCCTGCATCCCCACTTTATGGGTCTAACGCGATTCATGGTGTTATTAACGTCATTACTCCAGATACTACCCGCGATGGAGGCTTCGTTGGAATAGACTATGGTTCTTTTGGCTACCACCGGCTTAAGTTTCGACAAGGAAACGATTTTGGCGATACTGGTTTTGGTGTGAACGCCAGCGTAACGCGCGATACAGGTTATCGAATTGATGAGGGCGTGGATCAAGAGAAACTCAATCTACGTCATCGAATTACGCTAGATAATCTCGACATTACCACGGGGTTAACTTACACCCATTTAGACCAAGACACGGCAGGTTACATCACCGGTTTTGAAAGTTATAAAGACGACATTATCGCGCAAAGTAACCCTAATCCTGAAGCTTTCCGAAAGGCCCGAAGTTTTCGCTTGTGGAGCAAGCTGGATGTAATGATTGATGGAGGGCATCAACTGTCGCTTACGCCTTATCTACGCAATCAAGATATGGATTTTAGGATGCACTTTTTACCCGGAAAACCATTGGAAGAAAATGCACAAAAAGGCGTGGGGCTATTGTCGCAATATCGCCACGTTATTAGTGATGGGTTTAATATAGATGCGGGTATCGACGCAGAATATACACAAGGAAGTTTGCTGCAAGCACAAGCGTCTGAGACGCTAGGTTCGGCCTTCTTGGTCGAGACTGTGCCGGTTGGAAAGCACTATGATTACGATGTTGACGCGACACTTATCGCGCCCTACTTTTCACTAAACTGGCAGTCGTCGCAATGGGATGTTTCGTTAGGCGGCCGCTATGAAAGTATGCAGTATGACTACACCAATAATATGCTCGCAGGGCGTACACGAGAAGATGGCAGCGAGTGTGGTTTCGGAGGGTGTCGATATGCACGTCCACAAAGCGGCGATAATAATTTCAACATGTTCAGTCCTAAACTATCGTTCAGCTACGCTTTAAATGAAGGCGTGCGTTTATACGGCGGTCTTTCTCGAGGATACCGAGCTCCCCAAGCGACAGAGCTTTATCGGTTGCAGCGTGCCCAGCAAATTGCAGACTTAGAAGAGGTTACCGCTACAAATGCAGAGATTGGCGTTCAAAGCACAAATGATTGGGGAAGTTATACTGTGTCGCTTTACAGCCTTAGAAAAGACAATGTCATCTACCGTGACAGTGATTTTTTCAACGTAAGCAACGGTGAGACGTGGCATAGAGGTATCGAAGTTACCGCAAACTATGCACTTACCACGTCTATTGATGTGGCCTTTGCCGGAACATACGCACGCCATACCTATGAACACGACCAGCGCTCGGGCGAAATAAACATCAAAGGTAACGACATGGATACCGCGCCTGAGCTACTGTTTAATACTCGCGTGAACTACCAGATTACGCCTTCTTTTTTCGCACAACTTGAATGGCATCATGTTTCGTCATACTACACCGACCCAGAAAACCTAAACGAGTATGAAGGGCATGATTTATTGCATGTACGCCTACGTTATTTGGTAAACGAACAATTCTCATTGGTCGCAAGAATAAGTAATGTATTAGACCGTGATTATGCTGACCGAGCGGACTTCACGAGTTTTACAGGAGACCGTTATTTTCCCGGTCGTCCTCGCAATCTGATGCTGTCTGCTAATTATCGTTTTTAGTCTAGTTGCGTTACGCCCTAACGTGTTAAGCGAAAGGGCGTAGCGAGGTTGCTCTGTTTTTGACTACCGCGTAATCTAGCATAATCACACCGCATTATTAGTATGGGTAAAGTCGCACCACGTATCGTCGTTTTGCAGTGACAATACGTGGAATGATTTAAATAAGGTTAACCCATGCAGAAAATTGTCATTGTCGGGGGCGGTGCCGGAGGGCTCGAGCTTGCCAGCCGATTAAGCCGCACTCTAGGGAAAAAGAAACATGCCGACATCACGCTTGTCGATAGAAGCCGAACGCACATTTGGAAACCGCTTCTTCATGAAGTTGCAGCAGGTGTCATAGATAAGCACTCTGATGGCGTGGATTACGCAATACATGCCGCAGTACATCATTATCGTTTTCAGCTTGGGGAAATGTGTGCAATAGACACGCAAGCTCAACACATTACGCTACTTCCTTTGTTAGATGACGACGGCGAACAACTTCTGCCTGAGCGCCATATCCATTATGATCAGTTGGTATTAGCCGTAGGTAGCGTCAGTAACGATTTTAAAACGCCAGGCGTCGCAGAAAATTGCTACTTTTTAGATTCACTTAAGCAAGCCGAACGTTTTCACGGCGCGCTACTGAATCAGCTTATCCGCATCAATCAGCAGGACGATGACAGCAGTAGAATCAATGTAGCCATTGTTGGCGCTGGTGCAACCGGTACCGAGCTAGCCGCACAGCTTCACCACGTTGCAAATTTATCTAAGGCTTACGGAATGCCCGGTATGTCAGCATCCCGTCTTAAAATAACTATCGTAGAGGCGGGGGAGCGTATTTTACCCGCGCTGCCGGAACGCATTGCTAACTCAGCCCGCAAAGCACTGCATAAACTGGGTGTAGATATCAAAGAAAACACGATGGTCGCAGAGGCGGACAAGCATGGTCTTATTACCGAAGACGGTGGGCGTATAGACGCTGACCTAATGGTATGGGCAGCAGGCGTTAAAGCCCCAGACTTTATTGTTGATATGAACATATTTGAGGTAAATCGCGCCAATCAAATTCTGGTCGATAAACAACTTAGAAGTACCACGTTTGATACCATTTGGGCATTGGGTGATTGTTGCGGCTTCAAGCAAGAAAATGGGACATGGGTTCCGCCTCGTGCTCAATCTGCCCATCAAATGGCAGATACCGTGGCCTATAACATCACGTCGTTATTCAACGGGAAGTCGGCTAAAGCTTATACCTATCAAGATTACGGCTCGTTGGTGCATCTTAGTAAATACAGCACCGTCGGCAGTTTAATGGGGTCGTTGTCAAATAGCAGTATGTTTATTGAAGGTAGGTTAGCAAAGCTGGTTTATGTTTCTCTTTATAATATGCACCAATTCGCTGTGCATGGAAAAGTAAAAGGCACGCTTAAACTATTGGTTAAGAAGCTTAGCCAAGCACTTAGTCCTAAACTAAAGCTTCATTAAAAAAGACCTCCACCAATTGGTGGAGGTCTTTTATGTATTAACAGTGTTTACTGTTTAACCCCTTCAACGTGAAGAGACAGTTCAACATGTTGCGAAGCTGGGCCTAAATCATAATCGATACCAAAGTCTTTTAATGCAATGGTTGTTGTGCCCATAAATCCTGCGCGATAGCCACCCCACGGATCACTACCCTCGCCAATTTTCTTGGCTTCTATCGTAATAGGTTTTGTGACACCGTGAAGGGTAAAGTTGCCCATGATATCCATCATGCCATTGCCCTTATCAACTACGTTTGTACTTACAAAGGTTGCTTCGGGATAGTCGTCAACACTTAAGAAATCATCACCCTTGAGGTGTTTGTCTCGTTCAGCATGGTTCGAATCGATACTGTCGGTATCAATCGTTACCGTTATGTTCGCTGCTTCAGGGTTGCTTTCGTCATAACTAAATTTGCCGCCGAAGTCATTGAAGCGACCCGTTAACCACGAGTAGCCTAAATGTTGAATTTTAAAGTTGATTGAGGCGTGCGCCCCTTTTGTGTCAATGACATAATCTGCCGCATTCGCCGTACCCATTGATAATGCCGCAGTGATGGCAAGTACTAATTTTTTCATCGATATCTCCTTTAATTACTTATTGGAACGAAGCCTAAGCATTTGCCTTAAGGTATCGTCTTTGTTTATAAAGTGGTGCTTAAATGCTGCTGTAGCATGCAGTGTTGCCACGCCAATTAAGGTGCATGCCACATAAAAATGTATGTCACCGGCAATATCCTCTTGGTTCTCAACTATCGCGCCAAAACCTGGCAGCGAAAACCAATCAAAAACCGCGATTGCTCTGCCGTCAGCGGTTGAAATTAAATACCCAGAAAGAAATAACGCCATGAGCAAACCGTAAATAAGCCCCTGAACGACTTTACTCGCCATGTTCTCTACGCGATTTCCAAAGCTTGGGGGCCTTTCACTGCGCAAGCGAACGGTTAACCGATATGCCGTAACAGCAAATAGGATCAGCCCAACACTTTTGTGCCAATGTGGGGCGGTCTTATACCAAGTGCTGTAGTACGTGAGGTCAACCATCCATAATCCAGACGCAAACATGCCTATCACCACTAAAGCACTCAGCCAGTGGACAGCAATAAGCTTGCGTGACCATCTTCCCTTCATGGTATTTCCTCAACGTTATGTAATATGAATAGAGTAGCTAAATAAAATACGATCAACTATTGCTTAATTTCGCGGCTTTCATTCTTTTTTTTAGAACGATTAAGCGCATTAGAAAGGCATAGCCGGTGGCAAAAACAGCACAGCATGAATAAGCGGTAAGCATAAAAATATAAGGAAGTATTTAAAGCGGAAAAAGTGGAACGCTTTTCGCAATCTAAAAAATGAGAAAATAATAAACGGCGAACGATGAATGAGAGAAAATATGCAGCACACCGCCTATTCAAATAATGTAGTAACACGAGCGTTTACATGGGCTTACCAGGAAATAGGCTTCTCTGAAGAGCAAGCTGCTGAGTTACTTGGGACTACGTTATCTGCGCTGACTAGGGCGAATGCAGTTGGGTTTGACAATGCGTCGTATGAATATCGTACACAGTTGGCGTTCATTCGTATGTATTATTTACTCATCAGTATCACAGATGGCGACGCCGAAGTGATGAAGCATTGGTTCCATCGCTATCATCCAATGCTAAACACCTCTCCTAAATTACTCTGTCTAGACAGCGATGGTATTGGGAAGGTGACTGACTATTTACGAACAGTTCGTCAAAATGAAATGACATTCAGGCCTAAGCCGATAAATATTGGTGCGGGTTCGACAAGCAAACCCGCGACGACAATCCACTAAGCCTCTACGCTCACTAATTTATTCGTTTCGTTTATAAATGCCATACATGCATCGGGTTGAGTGATTGGGATCATGTGACCTGCGCCCGGTAGTGTCTTAGATAGGACTAATTGAATGGCTGTTGTAACGGGCGGCATTTGCGATTTAGGATCTAATATCGCATCCTTTTCACCGTATAAAATGCCTACTGGGCACGAAATATCTCCGTATTGTCTCACTTGCTTATACAGACTTTTCTGGGCGGCTACCGTGTCGCTTGAAGAGTGAAAAAAGCACTCAGAGTGCAAAGCTAATGCACCACCGCCTTTTGTCGCAAAATCTGTTGGAACCGGTTCTGGCGCAAAGATTTGAGCCATGTGCTTTTTACCTACTTTCATACGATAGGGGGTTGCCACCGATTTGGCAATAAACTTGCGAAGGCCTTCGTTAGGGATATAAAGCATTGAAAGCGGCCCTGCGCCTCCTGTCAATGGCGCGGTTAACGGGCATAGAAGCGTAACACCTGCAATTTTCTCTGGCGCATCAAGCGCTAACCGCAGTGAAATACCTCCCCCCATCGAATGCCCGACGAAAAATGCTTTTTCGAGATGAATGTTATCCATCCACTCTACAATCATCTCGCTTTGTTTTTCAAAACTCGCCGAGGTATCCCGCTCTCTTTTTGAAAAACCGCTTCCTGGCCGGTCGATACTGTAAACCGTATACTGCTGCGCTAATCGTTTTGTAAGTGCATTAAAATTGAGTGTGTTACCCGCAAGCCCATGAACCAGCACTAACGCAGGGCCGTCGCCTTGTTTTGCCCAATGTATGACACCGCCTTTCACTGGGGTAAAGTGACCTTGAGGAGTGAAACCCGCCTCAATTTTTTTATCAACGCGTTTTGTCACTAAGAACGAAACAACAATCGTTAATACGATAAACGCGAGTACAAAGAAAAAGATATGCATAGATAACAAACTAACAGTAGAGGGTGAAACTAAGCTAAGTGTATTCTTACTGTCAGTCAATATACTTATTCCTCCCCCGTATTAGACAACCACAGGTGAGAGTGTCACACTTAACGGTATTGATTTGGCTTGTTTAGAGAATGATGCAAATAGTAATCACCTCCACGTTATCTATTGATGATAGCGAAATTGAAATGAATGCAATGCGAGCGCAGGGCGCTGGTGGGCAAAACGTGAACAAAGTGAGCAGTGCCATTCACTTGCGTTTTGATATTAATGGGTCTTCGTTGCCAGATACACTGAAGGCTTCATTGTTAGCGCTAAATGATAAGCGCATTACCAGTGAAGGGGTTTTTGTAATGAAAGCCCAAAATTTTCGCACTCAAGAGCAAAATCGAGATGATGCGATTCAGCGGCTTGTTGAATGGATTGCGGCGGCGGCTAAAAAGCCGAAACCTCGACGTCCTACTAGGATGAGCCGAGCAGTAAAAGCCCGTCGTGGAGAAGCAAAAAAGCTACAAAGCCAGCAAAAGAGTCTAAGAAGAAAAGTGGAATTTTAACCATTTTTACACTAAAGTATAACGCTCATATATGTCATTTCGCGAAACTAACGGAAAATTCTAATAATAAAGAATACGTTTCGTGCTCATGCTAATAACAGGATTTAAAGGAAGCATTTTCTAAATGACGCGTTCAGATATAATTCCTATGGTGCTTTTCGCTGCCATCGTTGTGTCTTTGGGTATTAATACGCCCCAAGCTGCCGACGAGATAATCGCGCGCCTATTCGGCAACGATATTTCTAACAGCGAGCTTCAGCCAGAACAAGGCGATGTTGATCGGTTTCAAACAATACTTAGCGATATGTCTGAAAAAGATGTGCGCCAGATGTTGGTTCAACGCGCCTTAAGTGAGAAAATTACAGAATCGGTATTAGCTGATTTTGCGTCAAAAAACAGCATAGAGCCCGATGCAGCCGAGGTTGAGTCTGCTTATTCCGCTATCAAAGTGTGGACAGCCGAGCTTACTGGCAATTCTGAATATTCTCGTGAAGAAATTGATGCTTATCGACGCGCAATGGCAAACGCAATGGCGAAAAGTTGGAAAACATCAAAGGCGCTCTATGAAACATATGGTGGCGATGTGGTTGTGCGTCAAGATAATCCTCTTACACCAGTAGGCGCTTATAAAGTGTTACTTGAGCAATACAACGAACAAGGCGACTTCGCCATTTTTGACCCTAAATTGAAAGCGGCTTTTTGGGAGTCGGTAAGTTTGCAATATGCCAACACTATTCCGTATGAAAATATTAATTTCACTGCACCGTGGTGGGAGCAAAGCGCTGGTTTAAGTGAATACCGTTGATTATGAAAAGCACAAAGCCCCGAATCGAGACTCTGTGCTTATGGGCGTAGCTAATAAGTAATCTTAGTTCAGATACTCATCAACTTCTTTCTCTGCTTCTTCACGGCTTTTGCCATAGGCTTGTTGAATCTTGCCAACAAGCTCTTCACGGCGGCCATCGATAACGTCCATATCATCGTCAGTTAGTTTGCCCCACTTCTGTTGAACTTTCCCTTTCATTTCCTTCCAGTTACCTTCAATACGATCACTGTTCATTATGCTCTCCTTAATAATGGTTAATAAAAATGTCATTGCTTCGTACATACTGAAGCAATCGCCATTCCAGTTATAAGTTTATGTTTTTATAGTGTATTTTTATTATGGAGGCGCACATTGCTACAGTCTTTGTGTATGAATTACATAATAATGAAAGCTTTTCGCACGCTACAGAAAGCGCTTAAGGCAAGAAGAAGGTAATGTTAAAAAGAAGGGACTGTTTTTTGGGCAAAAGAAAAGGGGCTATAAGCCCCTTAAAAAACACAATATCACTTGGAAAACACATTTAAACACCATGAATACGCACACTCAACGACTTCATGTATAAGTAAGATAGCAATTTATGAAAAAGGTTCCGCGTTTTTTAAGATAATTGGGTAATTTTTTTTATACCTATTCTTTTGGTGTTTTATTCGTGTTTATCAGCGTAATGGTAACCAATATCGCGAAGACGGAAATAAGGATGCTAGCTACGAGAAAAGGAGAACTAATATCGAATTGATAAAGTGTTGCGGCGAGGGGAGGGCCCACGATATAGCCCATGGCAGGTGTTGCCGTGATAAGCCCGGTAATAGAGGCTTGTTTTTCTTCAGTACAGTAGCTAGTTGCTGTAGCAGTAAGCGATGGGTAGGCCATTCCCATACCAATTCCCATGCAGAACATAGCAATATATAAGGTCGCTATTTGTTGGTGGGTGTACATCAGCATGTAAGCTACCGCTAAAAGCGGAAGGGCGACTTTGATCATTTTTTCTGGTGAGAAGCGAGCGCGTTGCACAAGTAATAGTTGCACGCTAAGTGATGCGACGGCACTTATCATCATTGCCGTACCAACCTGCTGAGCTGCTTCTACCGTGCTCTTGCCATAAAAATCGATGAAGAAGAACCCAAGGGTCTGTTGCATCATTGCCATAGCGCAAAAAACGCCAGCACAAGAGCCCACAAGAAGTAGCGGAACCATGCTGTGATGAATGTTTTTTTTGCTCAACGTTATTTTGTTCTCTGCTAGTGCAGGTGGCGCTATAGCGGGAAGCTTTATCCATACTATAACCAATGCAGTTAATGTAAGTATCACAATGCTGAATAACGGTGTGAGAAGCCCAAATCCAACAAGTAAACCTGCGTATGCTGGCCCGACAATTTGCCCCACGTTACTGGCCGAGGTTACTTTACTAATTGCGCTCACACGTTCTTGTTGTGTACTTATTGCAATGGCATAGCCTACCGCAGAGGGGGGAGTCGCAGACATAATGGTTGACTGCATGCTGCGGCTAATCAGTAAAGCAAGGAATAGCGAAGTGCCCGTTATTAGTCCGGAGAAACCCATTTGCCATGCGCTTGCAAAAAAGAAGGTTCCCATGCTGTAGCCGAATAAGCCCACCATAAGGATACGCTTAAAGCCTGCTCGCTTGGCTACTTTACTCCATACGCTAGTGCCAAGCGCAAATATAAAGGCAGAGCTAGACATGATAATAGCAATATGAAATTCAGATAATCCCGCTTCTCTTCCCATGGATGGCAAGGTGGTAAGCATAACGCTTTGGCCAATAGCCGTGGCTAATAATGCGCAGAACAAAATACGAAATGTAGCCGAAGACGCGTGGTGTGGCATAGCGGTATCAATAAAATTCAAGACGGCTTAAGTGTACCATAGTACGGACAAAAAAATGCCCGCCAAAGGCGGGCTAAATCAGAGGTTTAAGGCCGGGAAAGGGCCTTGAAGGGAGAGGTGAGTTACTACCATCAGGAATAGTAGTAGTCTCCTCAAAGGTAGGTGTTGCAGAAATGAATCTGCATCACCGAATAGGGGTACAATCCTTCGTACATAAATAACATCACTGTTTTTCTCTGGTGATGGGAGGTATCCAAGCATATTTGCTTTGTTTCTCACAGGAATTTAGGGTTTACCTTAACCACCGTTCCAACCAACCAGACATCAACGGGTATTTGAATACTTGTGCTAACTGTTCCTTACATTACCTATACTATCCTTGATACGTAATGTGTTAACTACCGTGTTAACATATCGGCTCTCCAGCCATCCTTTTTCAACATTCCCTGTTGGTGTTAGCTACAACGTTAATTCAATAACAACGCGGTTGTTTTAGAAATTACCCTCTTCCTTGAATCCTTGCTGATACGCTTCCATTCCGTTCCGTCTCATCAGCGGGTAATGAGTAAAACAAGCGTTCATGGTTACTATGTAACGATAAGCCATCCTAGCTACATGAATACACGTTGTTCTTCCGTTGCTAAGTAATATGCTAATCCTGTGCCAACGTTGACTTTAAAATTTTCTTTGCATAAATAATTGATTTTATTGGGTATTTCATTTTCTCTTGGTTTTCAGATACATTGGTTCAATTACAGCTAGGTAAATTATTCTTAATACAGTGTCGAATTTATACAACTTGGAATTTAATACCTTGTAGACAGTTGCTTTTTGCGAAGTTTGTATTAATATTAGAAAAATATTATATAAATAAATTCTTATTTAAGGTGTTAGTGTCATGCATGCTATTACACAAGCGCTACTGTTTATGAGTACGCACAAGCGTCGGTGGGTATATGCCCTTCTCTTTTTAGTAAGCGGTTTTGCAGCGTTTCAAATCAGACTTATCCAAATCGATACTGATCCGGAAAATATGCTGCCGCAAACTCATAGCGCAAGAATGTTTCATAACGAGGTAAAAGCTACGTTTGCTATGCATGATGCCATTGTGGTGGGGGCAATAGCGAAGAATGCACAAAAAGAAGGTGTTTATACGCCTGAAATACTGAAAAAAATCCATGCGGTTACTGATTACGCCCTAACCATTGATGGGGTGGTTTCTCAAGATGTAATGGCATTTTCAACTGTCGATAATATTACACAATCAGATAATGGCACGTTGCAGTTCTCGTGGCTGATGGACGCCGCGCCTGCAACGCAAGAAGGTGCTGATAGAGTCAAAAGTGCTGTTGAGCGTCTGCCGCTACTCTACGATACGCTGGCCTCTTCTTCCGGTAATGCGGCTGCTATTTATATTCCTATAAACGATAAAAATGAAAGTTATCGTATTGCAGAGGCAATACGAACTTTCCTGAGTTCTGATGTTGCGTCTACTGATGATTCAACAAATCAAAGGGTTATTGAATGGCATATCACAGGCTTGCCTGTCGCAGAAGACCAGTTCGGTGTAGAAATGTTTATTCAGATGGGCATTGCCGCTCCTGCTGCGGGGGTAATGATTTTTATATTACTCTTCGTGTTTTTTAGAAACGTGGCATTGATTTACGCGCCCATGATTGTGGCAATGGCAACGGTTATTATTACGATGGGAGCACTCATCGGTATGGGCTTTACTGTTCATATAATGTCATCCATGATTGCTATCTTTCTTATGCCTATCGCAGTAGTCGACTCGGTACACATCTTGTCAGAGTTTTCTGACCGATATAAGCCAGGAGAAAATGCAGGCAATGTTATTTCTAAGGTGGTTACGCACTTATTAAAGCCCATGCTGTTTACGTCGCTAACGTCATCGGCAGGTTTTTTCTCTCTCATGTTAACGCCGATACCACCGGTACAAATATTTGGTGCCTACATTGGCTTTGGTATCTTGTTGGCATTTGTTATTACGCTAACGTTTATTCCTGCCTACATATCGGGCATGTCGGAAAAGTCCCTCGTTAAGCTTCAAGAGGCATTGCACAAAAACGACGTAAGCAACGCGTCGGTGCTAAACCGAGCGGTTGGTTATTTGCGTTATGTTGCACTTAATTTTCGTGGAGCATTGCTTATCAGCGTAGCGTTGTTAAGTGTTATCTCAATATGGGGCATTACAAAAATAACCATCAATGACAACCCAGTAAGGTGGTTTAAAGCGGACCATGAAATTCGCGTAGCAGACAAAGCGCTAAATGCTGAATTTGCTGGGACATATAATGCTTATCTTGTTCTTACCGATAATCAGGTTATTAGTTCCGCATCACAACTATTAGAAGCAAGTAACTTACCTAGCGAATTAGATGAATGGAAACAGCAGACGCTTGAGAACATTATGTTGGAAATGCCGGGTAATCGTCTTGGTCAACTTTCAACGTCTATCGATGATGCATTATTTAGTGAGTTTTCGGATAGCGCGATGGTTGCACTTGATGATTTGAGCCTGCGTGTGAGTAAAGTCAAAACACAGTCGCAAGTGTTTCAAACACCCGAGGCGTTAACACTGCTTTCTGATTTACAACAATATCTATCAACGCAGCCATTAGTAGGTAAAAGCCAATCGCTTAGCGATGTCGTTAAAGTAGTTAACCGTGAGTTACGTTCTGGCGAGGATAAAGACTATCTTATCCCTACCTCACAAGCGGGCGTTGCGCAAACGCTGATGCAGTACCAATCTTCACATCGTCCTCAAGATTTATGGCACTTTGTTAACCCCGACTATCGTCAAACACTTGTATGGCTGCAACTTACCAGTGGTGATAATCAAGATATGACCGCACTGCTTAAGATAGTTGATGACTATTTTGCTGCGAACCCCTTACCCGAAGGACTATCGTATCAATGGGCCGGTAAGGCGTATATCAACGTCGTGTGGCAGGAAAATATGGTGGCGGGAATGCTGGACAGTTTATTAAGCGCTTTCGTGATTGTTTTTGTCATGATGGTGCTGCTGTTTCGCTCTTTTGTATATGGCGTATTGGCGATGTTACCGCTGACCATCACCATCACATTTATTTATGGCGCAATTGGAATAGTAGGAAAAGATTACGATATGCCTATTGCCGTGCTCTCAGCACTTACATTGGGCTTGTCCGTCGACTTTGCTATTCACTTTTTAGCGCGAGCGCGGGAGATATATCGTGATACAGGCAGTATCGATGAAACACTTCGGGCTATGTTTGACGAGCCTGCCAGTGCAATTTCTCGTAATGCATTAGTCATTGCATTAGGCTTTACGCCTCTGCTTTTTGCACCGCTCGTGCCTTACATTACGGTAGGTATTTTCTTAGCAAGTATTATGATCATATCGGCATTAGTGACCCTGTTGGTGCTACCTGCTGCAATGGTACTTCTCAAACGTTGGGTTTTTATGGAGTCTTAACATGCTTACATTTTCAAAAAATAGTATTGCTTCGCGTATGGCGATCAGTCTTTTCGTTTCGTGGTTCAGTGTAGCTGGACTATCAACATCATATGCTGATGAACTGACACACAGTAAAGAGCATGTTGAAGAAATCGTGCTAAAGGCTGAGAAAGCAGCGTATTACGCGGGAAATGATGGCAAATCTTTAGCACGAATGATGATTGTAGACAGTCAGGGGCGTAAACAAATGCGCCAGTTTACGATATTGAGAAAAGATGTCGTTGACGATGAAGGAGTCGATACTGGCGATCAACGTATGCTGGTATTTTTTAGTCGCCCAACGGAAGTACAAAATACGGTATTTCGCGTTGAAAAACATACCGACCTTAGCACTGATGATGACAGATGGCTGTATTTACCCGCATTAGATTTAGTGAAACGTATTGCTGCTGGCGATAAGCGCACCTCATTTGTAGGTTCACACTTTTTTTATGAAGACGTATCGGGGCGCGCGATCGCTGAAGATAGCTTTACGTTGATTGAAGCAACGGACACACACTATAGATTAAACGCAGTCCCTAAAAAGCCTGAGTCTGTTGAGTTTACCCGTTACGTTGTGGACATTGATAAAGTCACCTTTCTGCCTACACAGATTGATTTTTATAAGGGTGATAATAACTACCGCCGTGTAGAAGCGGTAACGGTTGATACTATTCAAGGTTATCCAACGGTAGTAAGAAGCAAAGTGTCTGACTTAGCAACGGGAGGTTATACGCTGATGGAGTTTAGAAATATCAGTTATGACATTGGGCTTTCAGACAGCATTTTTAGTGAGCGAAGCCTCCGTGTGCCGCCACAAGACTACATTGATTGATGATGCCCCAATGTTTATAAACCGTGTCAGTTTTACGCTTTTGCTCACCCTGTGCTTGGTGGTTCAATCACCACATGCGTTCAGTCAGCAGGAGAATGTTGCCGATAGTAATGGTACTACATCAACGCGCACATTAAGTGGTGAGCAGGCGC
Source organism: Alteromonas sp. 4NH20-0056 (assembly GCF_057539655.1). Taxonomy (NCBI): domain Bacteria; kingdom Pseudomonadati; phylum Pseudomonadota; class Gammaproteobacteria; order Alteromonadales; family Alteromonadaceae; genus Alteromonas; species Alteromonas sp. 4NH20-0056. The sequence continues at coordinate 277,813 of NZ_BAAJLS010000004.1, forward strand.
AGCAAACACAGGATGACTGGGGAGATGAATGGGGCGACAGTTGGGAAGACAGTACCATTGAATCGAACCCTCTTACTTTGTCGGGCTTTGCTGAAATCGCAATTGGTGAACGGCTTTATAGCGACTCAGCAATCAACACAGCCAAAACATTGCGTGATGCGAGGGTTCAAGTGCGTGCTGATTACGCGCTTTCAGCCTCAACAGTGCGCTTTCGTGGAGACCTTTATTATGACGGGGTCAAGCGTAGTTGGGAATCTCAGTTACGCGAGCTCGCTTGGCAGGGAAGTTTGTCTGGATTAGGAAAGTGGGGAGAGCAATTTGACCTTAAAGTAGGCCAACAGGTACTGACATGGGGTACGGGCGACTACCTATTTTTAAATGATTTATTTCCAAAAGACTTTCAGTCATTTTTTGCCGGGCGCGATGATGAGTATCTGAAAGCGCCAAGTGCGTCGATTAAGCTCTCTGGGTATTTTGATACGCTCAATATGGATGTCGTTATTACCCCTTCTTTTGAACCGGACATTGGTATCACGGGCGAAGTGTTTTCGTTTTTTAGCCCGCAATTAAATGACAATATCGCTCCAGCTTTTTCTGTTGCTAACGATAACACGCCAAGTGATGAAGAGGTCGCAGTGAGGCTTTATGGCAGTATGGGGCAAGCCGAAGTGGCGCTTTATGGGTATAGGGGGTATACCAAACAACCTTTATCGGCTGATGAAAACGGCCTTCCCCGCTATAGTCGCATGAATGCCTTCGGCGCGAGTATGTTAATGCCGCTTGGCGATGGGATCGCCAACGCCGAATATGCGTATTACGACAGCGTTGAAGACGCCGATGGAAGTAATCCATTGGTGATGAACTCTCAAAGTCGATATCTAATAGGCTATACGCAAGAATTGTTCACTAATGTTACAGGGGGGGCGCAATGGTATACCGAAGTCGTTCACGATCATGATGCGCTCATTAATAGTTCTCCCTTTCCAGCGTTTGAACAAGCGCGTTACCGGCATTGGGTAACCACGCGCATAACTTACATGGCGCTGCGTCAAACGCTTATGGTAAACGCATTTTTATTTTATTCACCCACTGATAGCGATGGCTATTTGAAAGCGAACGTAACGTATAGCCCTGGTGATACCTGGCAGCTACGTTCTGGTATTAACCTTTTCAAGGGAAATAATCCCAATACGTTTTGGGGGCAGTTTGAAGATGCGAGTAATGCTTATGTCGCGCTTCGCTATTTTTATTAATGCACATTTACTAATGCACTATGTTAAGTGAGGACACCATGTCACAAGAAAGAGCACTAACAGCATTTGCTGGCTTTATGGTTATGTTATCGGTTGCGTTGACGGTATGGGTTCACCCGTATTTCATGTGGTTTACGGTATTTGTCGGCGCAAATTTGTTCCAGCAAAGCTTTACGGGGTTTTGTCCAGCAACGCTTTTTTTCAAAAAGGTTTTAGGGCTTAAGAGCGAGCGGGAATTAGCGCACAAAGCATAGAATCTTTGGAATATACATCGTCGCTCGACGATGCTTAAGCAAAGTCGAGCAAATCAGTACCGAAAAAGTTGTCGATGATACATCGCCACTGACCATCACTCTGCTTCTGCATAACATATACAGCGCGCTTTCCCTCGCAGGGAAGAGCGTGAGGTGTCGAACGTGGAACAAGATAAAGTTTGGCAATGACTAGTGCTATGTCTCCGGCCTCAACCACCACCTCATCCCCGGTAGTAACAAGGTGCGAAGGCATAAACTTGTGCTGAAAGCGGCGAAGCGCATCTACACAGTCACGCTGAGCATCCGTGTGCAGCGGGGCGGAAACAATATTAGCATTAGTGCCATAGCACGCTTTTATTGCATCTTCATCGCCTAGGTTTACTGCGTCGTGTAAGCGTGAGAGTAATTGCGAAATAGTCGGGGTAGTCATGGTCGCCTCTATCATTAGCTACTAAGGCGAGTACATAAAAAAACCCGCCTTGGTGGCGGGTTGTTGTTATTAGTTTAAACGCACTAGCTTACCCGCCAATTAGAAATAATAGCGAGAATAATAATCGTGTTAACGGTTGCACTTTGCGTTAAGCGTTTCGAACGTGCGATCATCGATAGTACGGTGCGTAAAGTCATGGTTGCAGTATTTATTCTGTGAACGTTTTTGTCAACGGTTCATCCACATACTTACTCCAATATGCATAGGTTTTTGTGTTTACGCTGACGCGTAGCAAGGAGTAATAAGGCAGCACTAAATAGGGCCATGGTTGAAGGCGCAGGCACGGCAGTCACCCCAAGGGTCGAAACGCGAGCTCCTGTGGTTTGAAGTGGTTGCGTACTAATCGTATGGTTATCGCTTTCGAAGTTGCTGCCATAAAAACGAATAGCGGTAATAGTATCTAGGGCAGACTCTGCAAATAGGTTAACGAAGGCAAAAGGTTGCCAATTTGCAGTGTACTCTTTGTGGGAAGTTGGATTTTTCCAAAATGGATTGCCGAAGTGTAATGGCGTAAGTGCAGGCGAATTCAAAATGTCAGAGGTAGTAAATTCAAGTACGTTACTACGGGTTTGAATTTCAAGTCTATTGGCGTCATCGCCTGCGCTCCACCAAAAACCAAAATAGCTGACTGGCGCTGAGAATGTTAACTTAACCCCCTCCCCACCGCCGGGAATAAATAGGAAGCTCCCTTTACCATCAGCCCCTCCCCATTTACTGGCTTTTTGTATATTGATATTGCCTGATGTCACCGAATAAGTACCAAAAGAATTGGTATACGACTTTTTAATACTGTTGTTTGCTAGGCTATTAAAATCTTCAACAACAGTGTTAGTGGTACTGGTTCGCAACGCCATTCCAGGTTGTTCTAATGTGAGAATAATGGCGGCATGTGTTGATATACTTGCACTAATGCAAGCCATGCTTAGTAGTATTTTGAAATAGGATTGCATTGTTGCACCTCAAGTAATTTTTGTTGCAAGTAACAAGAGGAGGCTATATTCGTGCCATAATTTTAATTCTTTGATTTTGTTGTTTTTTCACTGTTTTTTAACATGGGGGTTTGAACAATGGTGAATGCATTTTCGCAAAATGAAAATAAGATGGCTGTGCCGTGTAATTAAAAATTGCAGGCATAAAAAAAGCGCCTTCAAAGAGGCGCTTTTTTATATCAACATGGTCGGGCGAGGCGGAACTAACCGTTAAACGCTTTGTTAAACTTCTTAGCAAAGCGAGTAAGGCTTTGGCCGTTACACGATAATTCTTCAGCTCTAACACGCACATTCAATAAATCTTGTGCTTCTTTGAACGCAACGTTTGAAGTGGCCGCAGCGATACATAAATCACTTTCGATGCTGTTATTAACGTTTTCGAAAGACGTTACACGAATAACGTCGTTACCTTTTGCAGAACGGAACTTCTTAACGAAGCTGTTTAGCGGCATGTCGTTACACGTTATGTTATCAAGCTGAAAGTCTTTGATGCTATTTTCAGTTACTACGCGCTGTAGCGCATCGTTAGACTCAACTGCTGCGATACAAACCTGTGTAAATGGAGAGTTGTCACCTGATTCCAACTCGATCGCTTGAGCCGAAGCAATTGAAAGTGAAAGTGCAGCAACTGTTACTAAGAAAGACTTAACCATGATGTATCCTCAAAATTGTTCAAAAAGTAGCTTAAAGGTGTTCGATTTGTGCGCATTCTAGCGGCTGCAGAGAATTGCGCAATTTAAAATAATTGCTTAAATCCATTAGTTTTTATAATGTATTGTTTTTATTGAAACTGGCGTTTATTTTGTGAGCTAAAGAATTTAGTTATAAATTTCATTTATTTGTATGATTTATATTTTCCTAATTTATAATTTAAACGAATTTTAATGTTCAGTTTGATTTTTAGTAAAAATTTTGCCATAAATTTATTTATGGCTTTTGCGGTTGAATAGTTATGCTTTATTTGCGGGTAGTTTCATACTCGTCAACCTCTAAAAAAACGATTATTAAATAGGGCTAAATATGGCTTTAAGTCGTACTTTCGTTGAAACGCACTGCGATCTTTCATCGATACTTGGGTACTGAAGCGCGGTTAATGTATGGTTATGCACATTGATTCACTTTGAGTAGTGCGATGGAAATCTTTTTGCAGTGGCTAAGCGCTGATGGGGCAGTGTCATCGTCAACAGCGGTATTGTTAATTGCTACGTCTTTATTCACATCAATGATGACCGCCACCTTTGGTGTGGGAGGTGGTGTATTGTTACTTGCCGTGATGGCGGGAAGTCTTCCCGTTGCTGCGCTTATTCCTGTTCACGGGTTAGTACAACTAGGCTCTAATGGAAACCGTGCACTTATGACCTTTCGGCATATAGATTGGGCAATGTTACGCCTTTTTGCCGTTGGCGCAGTGTTAGGCGCAGTAGTCGCGTCTTATATCGTGGTGCAGTTGCCCCTAATTATTATTCAATTTTCTGTTGCTGCTTTTATTCTCTTTCTTGTATGGGGAAGCAAGCCAAAAGCGCAAAATATGGGGCCAGCAGGGCGAGCGCTTGCTGGAATGATCACGACACTAATTACTATGTTTGTTGGTGCTACCGGCCCTTTAGTTGCCGCTTTTGTACATAGAAACAGCTATAACAAAATGCAAGTTACCGCTACGTTTGCAAGCTGCATGACATTCCAACATGCGTTGAAAGCGTTTGTTTTTTCGTTTGTAGGGTTTTCATTTAGCCAGTGGGCTGGCTTACTTGTAGGCATGATTGTAAGTGGCGCTATCGGAACATTTATAGGGCTTAAGATATTAAAGCGTATACCCACAAAGCACTTTATGAAGATATTTAAGTGGGTGGTGACATTGCTTGCATGCCGTTTGATATGGCAGGCAATACAGCAGCTGTAGCAGTCTCCTTAGCTTCTCTTCTTTCGATGCTAAGGAGCTGCTATCGGTAATTGGCAGGATTAAAATTGATAGGCCAATGAAACCTGCCATTCTCTGCCTGGTGATGGAATGCGCTCGCCTATCGCAGTCGTTGCATTGGCCACGCGGTTAACGCCTGACAAATGAGGGGCATAGTATTTATCAAACGCATTGCGCAATTGCGCAGAAACGCGAAGCGTATTATTCATTTCCCATTCAATACCCATGTGCATAAGCCCGTACCCAGACGTTTGTGCCTCGTTTTGAAGTGTCGATACATGGCTCTGTGCGCCCACCAATTCAGAGGTGGCGTTTAATAATAAGGGCGTGTTGAACAACACGGTTTTCCATCTAAGTTGCGTGGTGAGGTGCTCTGGCGCAATACGAAAAAGTGCGTCATCAATATCATCTCTATTAGCGTGGCTATACCCTGCAACCATAGAGAGGCGAAGATTATCAGTAAGGTATCCATCTAAGGTTACGTCAAACCCCTTGATGACAGCGTCTGTATTGTTCCATTGAAATGGCGCGTTACCCGTCATCATAGTAGAAAACATATTAGCCGCCATATTGGTGCTAGGCGTTCCGGCAATATAGTCTTCAATATCTTGATAGAAAAGGCGAGGCGACAGTACAAAACCGCCATACTCCATATGAAGGCCTAGTTCTATTTGTCGTGCGGTTTCGTTATCTAAATCTAGGTTGCCAATATAATTGAAGCCGTCAGCCATGCCGCCTGATATACCCAGTGGCAACCAGGTATAGCGCTCAAAATAGGTGGGGGCACGATTTTTTTGCGACGCGCCAAGGAACACCGTGACATTGTCACTCGTTGGAATTTCAACCGTAGCGGCCAAATCAAGCATGCCATACGTGTCGCGTTTGTCCGTACTATTAAACGTGTTTACTAGGGCAGCGATAGCATCGTTCATCATTGCCATACTAGAGCCTGCGTTTTCAGCGTCCATAGTCACCGACGTGTATCGAGCACCTAGCACATAATTTACGTTTTCATATTGACGCTGATATTCGCTAAATAAACTGTAGGTATCACGCGTTGTGTCGGTAAAGTTCTTAATCGAAAACATCGCATTGTTCGGGTTGGTGATTACCGAGTTGTTTTCGCTTTGATGCATGTTTGCGCCGACTGTAAATTCGCTGCTCCCATCAACAGTGGTATACGTTACATCTGCACCTCGTGCTATCGCGTCTGCGTTGTTCTCACGAGACATGGTTGGCATCATCAACGGGCGTTGGCGAAAATTATCCATGGCGTGTTGGTTGCTATTGCCAAACACATCTATCGTTAGGGTTTGCGATTCATTCGGGGTGTATCGATATCCAAGCTTGTACCATTCGGCATCTATAAAGCCGATATCCATTGCCAATGCAGGGGTTCCACTTTGGTTAGTGTTTAGGCGTTGATAACTGACATCTATCTGATGATCGCCTAGCGTGTACCCGGCACGCAGCTTTGCACCATTACGAAGATAATGACTATTGACGATGTTATCGCCGTTACCGTCTTCTCTATTGTTACGTTGCTGGTGTGTAAACGCTGCGCTCACAAAAGCATTATCGAGTTTGTAAAATACATTGCCTTGATACTGTTGCCCGCTGCCGGGCGAGACGAGCGCGCCTTGGATCGCCCCGCTTACTCCGTTTTCATGACTAAACAGTGAAACGGCATCAGACTGAATACGTAACTGCCCACCTAGCGTTTGTACACCAGCACTCACCGGTACAATCCCTCGATAGAGTGTGGCGGTAAGGCCTACCTCCGGCAGGACATGGGAAAGTGGAGAATCCATTCCATTTGGTCCCGCTCCAGTAATGTTAACACCGTCAACGCTAATACCCACACGGTCGCCGTATAACCCTCGGTATTGAACCAGCCCCGTCACCGGGCCATTACGCGTAATTGAGACACCCGCTAGATTATCTAATTGGTCGCCAAAGTCAGCCTCAGTATTTGTCGAGGCATTGACAGATTCATGTTCGGTTAACGTAACCGGTGCGCCAATGACGGTAATAATTTCGGTGGTCGACGCGCTACTTGCGTCAACATGAAGCGAATGACTGGCGGCAACAACGGCCAGCGCGATAGCAGTTTTTTTCATAACAAATCCAACATGTAAAATACATTGACTGACAACGCGTCAGTATCGAAAGCGAAGGGTTGTTATGCGTGAGGAGGTGCTCTACCTAGCGATACCGTGAAGGGAAACAGTGTGTAAGGGCGTTGGGCAATACGCTGAACAAGCGCACGGTAACGTACAAGGGGTAATGTCGTTATCGATGATACATAGACATCATCGGTTTGGGGTACGTCGGCAAGTACGCTGTTTGTACAATCAACATGCTCAGCAGGCGCGTCTAGCACGTCGGGGTTAATGAATACGAACTCGCCAAGTGCATCGGTTTGACTCAACGAGATGTAACGCATGGTTTTGCCAGTACAAATGAGCTCTACGTCATTGCCAGCGAAAGCATGGGCCTTTTCCATTGAATATGATGCAAGCCCTAACGCCATTGCATTTTGCAACAGCAGCGTAAAGCACACCAAAAAACTAATGAAAGATGAAAGGCGCATATAAACCTCATAAACCAATGTCTTTTTATACTACTCAAAATAAAGTGTTGGTGGCTACAAAAAGCGAAAATTATTTTAATGCCAGCGTAATATTCTTATTATGGAAGCTTAAGACCTAATGCTTGCAACTTTCGATATAAAGTACGCTTGCTGACATTCAAAGACTCGGCTAGGTCGGCTATCGAGCCAGTGTAACCTTGAACAATATTAGCTAAATAATTTGCCTCAACCACCTCAAGTGGAACAATGCCTTCTAACGCCTCATCGTCTTTTTTTTCAAAAACGCTGTCGGGTAAATCGCTTTCAAAAATCGTGTTTTCATCTGCAAGCAGTGATGCTTGTTCTACAACGTTTTTCAGCTCTCGCACATTGCCCGGAAAGGGATATTGCATAAGGGCTTGCTTGGCATTTTTGTGAAGTCGTTTCTTGTCAGAAAAGCTAGATAAAATATGCTCACACAGCAGAATGATATCGTCCTGACGCTCTCGTAGAGGAGGCAGAAATATGGGGAAACCCGCAATTCGGTAGTAGAGGTCTTGTCGAAAAGCGCCGGTTGCTACCATGGCTTTTAGGTCTTTGTGGCTTGCACATACTAACCTGAAGTTTGCTTGCTTAATATGTACGCTTCCTACGGGCCGGTAGGTTTGCGTTTCCAACAGCCGTAGTAGTTTAACTTGCATAGAAAGGGGAACGTCGCCAATTTCGTCAAAAAATAAGGTTCCACCATTGGCCGCCTCAACCAACCCTTTTTTATTTGTTGTTGCTCCCGTAAATGCCCCCTTTTCATAACCGAAAAGCTCACTTTCGAATAAAGCATCGGTGAGGCCCGTACATTCAATTACAATAAAGGGCTTATCTGCCCTGTTACTGCTGCTATGAAGCGCTTGAGACACCAACTCTTTTCCGGTGCCGGTTTCACCCTGAAGAAGCACGGCGATATCAGACTTTGCCGCACGATTTATCTTGTTTAACATCGTCTTAAATGCTGCAGACTCACCAATCATCTTACCTTCTGACGGGTTGTTAGAGGCGAATGCAAGCTTGTCCAATATTTCTAAGTAGCCTAGGAGTTCTCCGGTGCTGTCATGCACCGGCCGCATAAGAATGTCACAGTAACTTTGACCTTGATTAGTAGAGTGGATATGTACAGTACTTGCACTTCTTCCTGTCTCTTTGCATTGCGTCATAGGACAGGTTTCACCGCACTGATCGCACGGCTTAGTTTTGTTATGTGAAACGGTGAAACATTTGCTAAAGCCGGGCTTTATATTGACCGGGTAGGTGTCGCGATAAGGCGTATTTACGGCTTCGATAATATAGTCTTGATTGATGAATATGGCAGGCTTGTCAATCGCGTCTATCATTGCTTGAACAATAGCAATATTCACAACCAGCTTTCCTTTATCAAAAAACGTAATACAAATATTGAGATTACCATAATGGCACAACACTTGTTAGTAAGAGGTTAGGATTAGCCCAAGGAATGGGGTAATGGGATTTATTAAGAGCAGGAAAAATAACGTCCTGGCCTTCACTTTCAAAGGTAATTAAATGAAAAATTTTACGTTAATCGCGTGCCTCAGTGCAGCAATAGTAAGCGGTCATAGTGTTGCGGTAACAGTTCCATCAGAGAAAGTGAATGAAGCTAGAATACATGCAAAAGCGCTAGGTGGTGCGCTAAAAGCAACCTTGAAACAAGCGATTCAAACCAATGGGTTGGAAGAAGGCATTCATGCTTGCCGTCTTAGCGCTGGGCCTATTGCACAAGAGCTAAGCATTAACGGGTGGCAAGTAGGGCGCACGGCACTAAAAGTCCGTAATTCAGATAATGCGGCCGACGCGTGGGAGCATGAGCAGTTGAATGCGTTTGCACAAGCACTAGCATCAAACGTACAAGGTCCACTAGAGGCTATTCAGTACAATGAAAACACCGGCCAAATGCGGTATATGTCTGCGATTCAAACCGGCCAAGTATGCACTGCTTGTCACGGCAACGCTATATCACCAAGCGTTCAGCAGGCTATTAATGCTGCTTATCCTGACGATCAGGCGACAGGATTTGACGTAGGCAGTTTACGTGGTGCGTTTACCCTTACCTATTCGCCATACAGTGCGAAAGAATAGGGGTATAGCTTCCCGCGCTTCGCTTAGTTACTTAGTAAATATCTTTTCGTTTTTGAATATGTCTGTGCCATTTTTGTCTCTCAGCTGCCATAAATGGCTCAAAAACTATTTTCTCACCTTGCGATAGATCAAATCTCTTCTTTTTTTGCCATGAAATAATGTGCTCGTACAGTAAGGAAATGGAAGCATTCCTCGTGTCGCCGTGACTTTTTCGTTCTATGTAGTGACGCTGGCACAAAGCATGCTCATGAGCTTACTGATTACTAGCTTTACGCTAACTACACATTAATAACTGTTGATAGCACATACCTGTGCGATAAGAAGGGAGAAGTTCCATGAGCGATACGTTAATAGAACTATCGCGGTGGCAATTTGCGTTAACCGCAATGTTCCACTTTATATTTGTGCCCCTTACATTAGGGCTTAGCTTTTTGCTTGCCATCATGGAGTCGGTGTATGTGATGACGGGTAAAGAAATTTACAAGCAAATGACCCAATTTTGGGGCAAGTTGTTTGGTATTAATTTCGCTATCGGTGTTGCTACTGGCCTCACCATGGAATTCCAGTTTGGTATGAACTGGTCTTACTATTCTCATTACGTAGGCGACATTTTTGGCGCACCGCTTGCGATCGAAGGCCTGATGGCGTTCTTTTTAGAGTCAACGTTTGTCGGGTTGTTCTTCTTTGGTTGGGACAAAATGACCAAAGTTAAGCATCTTATGGCAACGTGGTTAGTCGCTATTGGTTCTAATTTCTCTGCGCTGTGGATATTAATTGCAAATGGCTGGATGCAATATCCGGTAGGCGCTGAGTTTAATTTTGAAGCCATGCGTATGGAAATGACCAGTTTTGCTGAGGTTGTGTTCAACCCAGTGGCACAGGTGAAATTTGTGCATACCGTGTCAGCAGGGTATGTCACTGGCGCCATATTTGTTCTTGCCATTTCAAGTTACTACCTACTTAATCACAAGCATATTGCGTTTGCTCGTCGTTCTTTTGCTATCGCAGCAAGCTTTGGTTTAGCTGCTACGTTGTCAGTCATTGTTTTAGGCGATGAAAGTGGTTATGAACTTGGCGATGTGCAGAAGGTTAAGCTTGCCGCTGTTGAAGCCGAGTATGAGACACATCCTGCACCCGCTCCATTCACAGTATTCGGTATTCCGAATGATGAAACCGAGACAACCGACTATGCACTGCAAATCCCTTGGGCAATGGGCATTATTGCTACTCGGTCACTTACCGAAGAAGTAAAGGGAATTAAAGCGTTAAAACGTGAAAACGAAGTGCGTATTCTTGATGGCATTAAGGCCTATGAGGTACTTGACGCTGTGCGCAATGGCACTGCCTCACCAGCGCAACGTGCAGCTTTTGAAGCGCATAAAGACAGCCTTGGTTATGCCATGCTTCTTGAGCCTTTTACTGATGATGTTTCCAACCCTAGCGATACTGCGTTACAACAAGCCGTTGATTACAGCATTCCGCCTGTTGCGCCGCTATTTTGGAGTTTTCGTCTAATGGTGGCATCTGGGTTCCTGATGTTGGCGTTATTCCTTTGCGCATTTTACTACAGCACAAAGCATAAAATTACCCAGCCTCGTTGGTTACTTAAAGCGTCGCTATTTAGCTTACCTTTGCCATGGATTGCCAGTGAAGCAGGATGGTTTGTGGCTGAATACGGTCGCCAGCCATGGTCTATAGCCGAGGTGTTGCCTGTACATGCCTCAGCGTCAAACCTTGCGATCAGTGACATCGTTACAACGTTGGTGGCATACAGTACATTCTACACCGTGATGTTTATTGTGGCGTTTTACTTAATGAAGAAATTCGCCAAAAAAGGCCCTGTTCCGCCGGCTCCAGAGCAGCCTGAAACAGATATTACCCTTATTGATTTAGAGACTAAGGGAGCAAACGCATGATTGATTATGAACTACTCCGTGTAATCTGGTGGTGTTTGGTTGGAGTGCTGCTTATTGGTTTTGCCGTCACAGACGGATTTGACCTTGGGGTGGGCGCGCTACTTACACTTATTGGTAAAAACGATAAAGAACGCCGCGTAATGATAAATACTATTGGCCCGCATTGGGATGGTAACCAGGTGTGGTTTATTACAGCCGGTGGCGCCATTTTTGCCGCATGGCCCATTATTTACGCCACCGCGTTTTCAGGGTTCTATTTGGCGTTAGCGCTGACATTAATTGCACTATGGATGCGTCCTATTGGTTTTGATTATCGCAGTAAACTGCCTAACCCGCAGTGGCGCAAAGCGTGGGACTGGGCCTTATTCGCTGGTGGCATCATTCCATCACTGATTTTTGGCGTGGCATTTGGCAACTTGTTGCTAGGCGTACCATTTGAAATGGACAGTACGCTACGCTCAACCTACACAGGCTCGTTTTTTGGTTTGTTAACGCCTTTTGCACTCGTGAGCGGCTTGCTGTCGGTAGCGATTTTGCTTAATCATGGCGCAACATGGCTTCAGATGAAAACCGATGGCTTTATTGCAGTGCGCGCTCGGGCGGTCTCTGTGGTGTTAAGCCTAGTGGGTGTTACCTTATTCATATTAGCGGGTGTGTGGGTGGCCTTTGGTTTAGATGGGTTTGTGATCACCTCAACGGTAGATACGCTTGCTACATCAAACCCACTTAAAAAAGAGGTAGCTATAGAGGCAGGTGCATGGATGAATAACTACCACGCATACCCCCTTATGATAATTGCACCAGTGTTAGGTATTGCCGCGGGATTAGCCTGTGCATATTTCTCTAAGAGAGGAAATGCGGGACTTGCTTTCGTATCTAGTGCGCTGTTCATTGCCGGTGTGATTTTAACGGCAGGCCTTTCAATGTTCCCGTTCTTGATGCCAAGTATCACCATGCCGCAAGCGAGTTTGACAGTTTGGGATGCCACTTCAAGCCATCTTACGTTGAACGTGATGTTTATTGTTGCCTGTATCTTCGTACCCATCGTGCTTAGCTATACCGCATATAGCTTCTACGTAATGCGTGGCCGCATTAAAAACGACGACTTAGATCAATCTCACACAATTTATTAAGGAGACGATGATGTGGTATTTCGCTTGGATATTAGGTGTGTTACTCGCATGTTCATTTGGCATTATTAACGCCATGTGGCTAGAGTCTACGGAAAATATGGATAGACCCGAAGACGCTGAATAATCCACGTTATTGAATAGAGGTGAAGCAATAGCTTCACCTTTTTAACCTGAATGATTACAACGGTAACTTAGCAGTGATAAAAGAAAAAAATGCTTATCGGCAAACACTTACTCAATGGGTGAGTGAAATTGATGAGGCGCATCAGCTTGGCATGCGAATGTCGCTTTTACAGTTCACCCTGGTTAAGTGTTTGTCGCTTTTTTCTTTAATTATTGGGTTCTACTTTTTCTCGCTTATTGTTCACGAGTGGATAGTAAATAAGACAGCTGTAAGTGTATCCATAAGCGTGTATTTGGCAATTAGCTTAGCAATAAGTTGGGCGTTACAAGGTGCTTTTAACCACTTATCTACACGCTACAAAATGACCTTATTAACGGCGCTAGAGCGTGCCCTGCAACAAGCTTTTGCAGCGCGTCAGCATGCGTTGATTAGACAGCACTCAACATTTTACTGGCAGGCAGTTTGGTTAACGCAATTACAGGCGCTCGCCGACTGGGCATGTGAATATCGTGTTCAGCAGACAGTTGCAGCCATTGTGCCTTTGTTAGTGCTTACGGTTATTCTTTATATCAATGCGGTGATTGGAATAGGGCTACTTATCACGCTTCCTGTTGTTCCACTTTTTATGATTATAGTGGGTAAGGGCGCCGCTACTCTTCATAAAAAGCATTTTGTTGCCTTAGAACGCCTAGGGGGAATGTTCACCGACCGTTTAACGGCATTACCCATGTTAGCCAACTACCGCGCTCATGATGCGCAAACATCGTTATTGTCACAAGCCAGTGAGAATTTGAACAAGCGGACAATGAATGTGGTTAGCGTCGCGTTTTTATCAAATAGCGTTCTCGATTTCTTCGCGACATTATCAGTCGCACTTGTTGCGGTCTTTATCGGCTTTACATTACTGGGAGAGATAAACGTTGGGCCGACTATTTCACTGCATGAAGGCTTATGGATGTTATTAACAGTACCGTTACTGTTAAGTGAAATGAAAAAATTAGGACAGGTTTATCATCAAAAAGCACAAGCTGAATCAGCACAAGAGGCCCTCGCTTCGCTTTTTTCAAAATCCGGGCATTCCTTGACTCCAACTTTACCCTCAGTTGTTTCGCGGCACAGTGAAAGCGCATTGACGGCGTTTACCGGCTGGCACGCAGCGTCGTTCGATGTGCCTGACCTATTGCATGGTGAGGCGATGCACATTGCTCCCAAAGATCATATTTTGCTGAGTGGAGCGTCAGGTAGCGGTAAAACGGTATTACTAGAAGCTCTCTCACAACAACGTGAGGCTTCTCACTCGCTGCCTTGTAATACGGTGTGGCTTACTCAAACGCCTGTTATTTTGCCGTCTAGTGTGCGAGACAACTTGTGCTTAGATGATTCCTATTGTGACAAAGTACTTACCGACACATTGCACCGCGTAGAGCTTGGAGATTGGTTAGCCGCCTTGCCTCATGGGCTTGATACAAAGATGACTGATTATCCGGCATTATCCGGTGGTGAAGCGCAGAGACTGTCGCTCGCCCGTGCGTTGCTTCGTGATGCAGAGGTCTGGTTGCTTGATGAACCAACAGCACACTTGCCTGATAGCCAACACCATCGGTTATCGTCACTGATTTATTCGCTCACTCAACAAAAAACGCTTCTATGGGCATCGCATAAAGCGCTTCCTGCACAGTGGTTTTCTCATTTTTGGACAATTGAAAACAAAGAGGTGTTGGTATGAAAACGCAAAAGGCCGAGCCGTCTTCTGACTCATCAATACGGCCAGCTTACCTCACGCTTTTACTGGCAATGCTACATGGTGTGGCGGGCTTAAGTATTTTGGTCGTCTCTTCTTGGTTTATTGCCATTAGCGCAATCGCGCCTATTGGTTTTAATTATGTCATTCCCGCTGTTGTTATTCGCGCATTTGCGCTTTTACGGATTGCCTCTGGTTATGCGAGTATGTGGGTAGGTCACAACGACTTGCTCACCAGAATTTCGACTACACGCCTTGCGGTATTTTCTCAGTTAACCAATAGTCGATTAGATGAAAAAGCACTTACGACAGAGGCCTTAGCCCACCATACGGAAGAATTAGCCTCGAAATGGATTGCATGGATATCGCCGCTTTCAAGTGTTCTTTTTATCTTTTCCTCACTGTGTGTAGGCGCTTCCTTACTCGAGTTGCCAGGCGTAAATGTACTTTGGGCATTGTACGTTTCATTTTTAGTGTTAATCGTGTGGCAGGGGATGGGAGCACTGACTCTTGCAAAAGCACACACTCAACACGCAGGACATTTTCGCGATATCTCGTCTCAGTTCCTTAATGCCAGCGCCATTTGGCATTTAAAACACAAAACGCCGCAGGGTGATGCGACCACGTTAATGAAAACGCCGAGCGCGAGTGACGTGTGGAAAGTGCACGCTCAACAAAAGCAGAAAGCGCAACGCGGTGCGTGGCTATTTCAAGGCATCGCGTTTCTACTCGTAGTGATTATTTGTGCCTTTGCTTCACCTGCGTTTTTCGTGCCCATTGCTGTTGTGGTTCCAATGGTTATTTTAGCTGCTCCAGAGTGGGCGTCGGGCGCATTTATTGCCATTAGCAAATATGCACATTACCAACAAAGCAAAAAGGCACTTCAAGCACTTAATACGCGCCCACTACACCAATTAACATCCCCTCCTTTACGCGAAGAGCTAGTATTAACCGCGTTTAAAGCGGACGACAGAGCTATGCCGGCGCTCACTACGTCGTTGCCTGCCGTTGGTTTGGTTACCGTCAGTGGTGAATCTGGTTGCGGAAAATCCTCATTATTACAAGCTATGGTAGGGTTGTTGCCGTCAACGGGGTCGCGACATGTTGATGGTAATATAATTAATGCAGGCCTTGTCGATAAATGGTTATACGTAGAGCAAACTCCAATCGTGTTGTCAGGCAGCGTTGCACTCAACCTTAACCCAGCGAACGATGACATAACAAAAGATGATATGACATCGTGCTTGCAAGCTCTTGGATTAACGTCGTTGTTACCGTTAACGACATGGGTAGGAAAGGGAGGGCGGCCCTTGTCTGGCGGTGAGAGTAAACGGCTAGTACTGGCGCGAGCGCTGGTTGCTAAACCTCACGTCTTGTTACTTGATGAACCATTTGAGGGGTTGGATCCTGTGTCACAGCGCAGGGTTTGTGAACGACTTAATGAAGCTAGCGAACATTCGTTGGTAATCGTGGCCTCTCATGTTATTCCACATCGTCTTAATGTGTCGACTGAGATTGTCTTGACTCCCCGAGGTACGAGGACGACGAGAAAAGACAATGAGGGTATCAAGGGCGCTAAAGCATAGAAAGACGCTGTTCATTGTTGTGAGCAGCGTCACTGCTGTATTACTGTGCTGCTGTATCAGGGCGAAGTTTATAATCTAATTGCACTAATAACCCTGCTTGGCGCTGCGCCGTTCCGCCTTGTATACGCGGCTTGTATTCCCACTGCGATAACGCGTTACGAGCGCTGTCGTCAAATACACCTTCTGGCGTTGAGTTAATAATACTAATGTTATCGGTGGTACCCGACTCTGTTATATCAAATTGCAGAACTACTGAGCCTTCCAATTCGTTGGTTACTGCATTTTGAGGGTAGAGAGGTTCAACCCGTTTAACCGGGTTTGCATCGTTAATTTTACTCGCTTCTACAGGCGTATTACTGAAGTTAGCTAATGCAATATTGGCTGTAAATGCGCTTATCATTAATACCGACGCAATACTGACGAATTTGCTCGCCACACGAGGCTGCTTGATATGTTGTAGTCTTTTAATCATGGTGCTTTTTTCTCCAAATGTAGGGTAGAGATTAAGAGTTGCTGATGAATGCTCAGCACACTGCACAAGTGCTTTTGCATAGGAAAGTCTTTCATTACTTGATTTGTTTTCGAGTACGCGGCTATCGCACGCGAGTTCTTGATGTATTCTGAACGATTTTAAAGCCAGCCAGACCATTGGGTTAAACCAACACGCTGTAGTAACAATTAGCGCTAATGCATTCCAAATATGATCGCCATGGCGAGCGTGGGTGGTTTCGTGCTCTATGATCATGCGCTGCTGTTGATGGCTATAAGACGAGGTGAAGTGTAAGGGCAGCAATATCTTTGGGGTAATAAACCCAAAGAGCATGGGAGTGGTGGCGCGTTGGCTGTAATATGCTGCTTTATAAGTGTCGACCTTTTTTCCAACAGAGGTATAGACAGCAATATAGTGAGCGGCAATATAAGTGCTTATCAGTACAACACCAGCTGCCCACACAAGGTAAAATGCATTGATATCGGTAACAGGTAGCGCGGGTGTCATTCCCACCACATAGCGGCTTATCTGACTGGATACCGCCGGCGCAATCTCTAGTGGAAGGTTAAAGGCAATCATGGTTAGCGGTACAAAAAACCACAGTTTGTAACTTAGGCGAGGGCCAATGTATTTTGTTAACAGCCGCTCAAAAACAATTAATATCAAAAGGGTAAAAGACAGCGTTATTTGTTGAGACAAAACCCAATTAATCATTGTCTTTCTCCCATTGTTTTATCAACGTTTTGAGTTCTTCAACATCTTGTTTTGACAGCGTATTGTGGTTGGCAAACCCAGCAACCATGGGGGCAATTTTGCCTTTAAATAACCGACTTACAAATGTCTCAGTTTCTTTTTTCGTATAATCTTCACGGGCAATAAGAGGACGATAAAGGTACTTGCGCTCATGCTTTTCATAATCCAGTACCCCTTTTTTAACTAATCGACCCAATAATGTTTTGACCGTTTTCTCGTGCCAATCTTTTTGTCGATTTAATCTGGCAATGATGTCATTAGACGTAGCGGGATAGTCGTCCCATAGCGCGTCGAGTACATCGAACTCAGCATTAGAAATGTCGGGCCTTTTATTTGTCTCTGTCATCATCGCCTCTTGTGGATTACATTTGTAGTCTACAATAAAGATTACATATGTAATCATAAAGCGCAAGATTTTATAACGATAACATTAAGGTTTAAAGAAACCGGCGCGGCGAGCCATGGCGGTAAAATTGATGTCTATCAATAAGCCAGCCTTCTGCGTGCCATGTTTATTGGCATAAAGCGCACAGGAGCGTATGCTGACAACTCATTGAAAAAAGAGTAACAGCGATGCACCATCATCATCACCACGAACATCACGATAGCAATGGTGAAACTGACAGCACACGTATTGGCTGGGCATTTTGGCTAAACTTTGTTTTTACCATTATTGAGTTTGTAGGAGGCTGGCTTACTAATAGTGTTGCCATTATGGCTGATGCTGTGCATGACCTTGGTGATTCTCTCTCCATTGGGCTGGCGTGGTGTTTAAGTAAAATGGGGCATAAGCAAGCTACCGAGAAGTACTCATATGGCTTCAAGCGGTTAAGTTTATTAGGTGCACTGATTAATGGGCTTATTCTCGTTGTTGGCTCAGTTTGGATCCTCTCTGAAGCGATACCACGTTTGATGCAGCCAGAAATGCCCCTGACCGAAGGCATGATAGGCATGGCTATTTTAGGGATTGCGGTTAACGGATTTGCTGCATTTAAGCTTAGCGGTGGCCATTCTATGAACGAGAAAGTGCTGAACTGGCACTTGATTGAAGATGCAATGGGGTGGGTAGCAGTGTTGATTGTAGCGATTGTACTGCACTTTTTTCATTGGCCTATTTTAGACCCGGTACTTTCTATCGTGTTCACGCTTTTCATTCTGGTTAACGTAATACGCTATGTTATTCAAACGATGAAGTTATTTCTGCAAGGCGTGCCAGATGAGGAGCAAAAGAAAGACATTGTTGAGGCGTTACTTTCACTAGATCACGTAGAAGAAATTCACCACATTCACTTTTGGTCGTTAGACGGTGAGCAGCACGTGCTAAGCGCTCACATCGTCATTAACTGCAGTATCGACAATGACAGGTTGCGTTATCTAAAGCATCAAGTTGCTGAGATACTGGCGCCCTTTAAACTTGCCCATACAACCATTGAATTTGAATTGCCGGGAGAACCTTGTCGTGACGACAATGACCATTTGCACGCGCATCCTCATTCCCATGAACACGTGCATATTCGTTAATGCTGAAACAGTAAGAGTAGTCCGCTTGTTGCCAGCAGTGAAATAGAGAAACGCCTTATAATATTGTGGTTAATAAATGGTGATGCCTTTCTCGCTAATTTGGTGAAAATTAAAACAACGGGTATTGCCGTGATAGCTACATAAAACGTATCGAGTGCGGGCCACGTGCCAAAGGGAATAATTAACAGCCGAATTAACGACGTAATGCTAAACACACAAAGCAGCGTGGCCTTTACTTGCTCAATGTGCCACGGTTGTCGGTATATTTGATAAACAACTGGCGGGCCGAATGTTGAATATAGTCCTCCCAACACACCCGCAAATGCGCCTGAAAGAAAAAAGCTAAGGGCACCGCTTTCGTGTGTTTGTTTCTGCTTTTTTATCAATAATGAAAAGGTTGCAAGTAAAATAAACACACCTAAAAGCGTTTTTAGTAACCCTGCTTCAGAGGTCGACAACCATTCAAGCAATATAAAACCCACCACAATAAAAGGTAGGCCTGCGTAAAGAATTCGTCTCGCCGCGACTTTCTGAATATGGTGTCTGTTTCTCACCGCAAGTTCTGCTGAATTGATAATGCTTAATGCACTAATGAGAAATGCAGTTGCAGTGAGCGGTAAAAGGTTAAATACGGTCAATATTGA
Organism: Alteromonas sp. 4NH20-0056; assembly: GCF_057539655.1. Taxonomy (NCBI): domain Bacteria; kingdom Pseudomonadati; phylum Pseudomonadota; class Gammaproteobacteria; order Alteromonadales; family Alteromonadaceae; genus Alteromonas; species Alteromonas sp. 4NH20-0056. The sequence continues at coordinate 297,342 of NZ_BAAJLS010000004.1, forward strand.
AACGACAATTAAACCGAACCCAAACCCAGTGAGCGATTGAATAAATGTTGCCGCGGCAATGGTAGCCAGTAACAGTAGATGACTCGCTTCAAACATGAGGGGGATATCGATAAGTTGTGTGTGTGCCATGATACCTCAAATAACGTATGGCCTTTGTGAGGTATTCGATGAATCGACTGTATAAGCGACGTATAGACGGCACGATTGAGCGGGTAGTGAAGCAACAAAAAGAAAGACAGCTGATTACCTGTTAATAATGTTTGTGTGATAGTAGAAGATAAAAAATAACATGTTTTTTACATTGAATTTCTGGGGTCTTCGTGTAATATTTAGTTAACAATGTAAGCGCTTACAAATATAAAAACTGTATTTGTTCGGCTTTCGTGACTAACGTGTTATTAGACCATAATAATGTCAGTAGAGGTTTATAGTGGATACATCAGCCCATTCTAGCAATACAACGACAGGTGCAAGCATGCCTGCAGGTGGATATAGGTTTGCACTTATATCGTTAACTACGCTGTTTTTCATGTGGGGCTTTATCACTTGCCTTAATGATATTCTTATTCCATATTTAAAAGGGGCATTTAACTTAACGTTTACACAAGCAATGCTTATTCAGTTTTGCTTTTTTAGTGCTTATTTTATCGTTTCACTCCCTGCTGGTATGTTGGTCGCAAAAATTGGCTATCAAAAAGGAATCGTGGTCGGGCTAGCAATAGCGTGTTTAGGGTGCTTGTTATTTTACCCTGCAGCGGCGCTCGGTGTTTATGCGATATTTCTTATTGCACTGTTTGTACTGGCTTCGGGTATTACTATCCTGCAAGTATCTGCCAACCCTTATGTCACCGCATTGGGCGATCCTAAAACAGCGTCTTCTCGCCTGACAATGACCCAAGCATTTAACTCTTTGGGTACGACGGTAGCACCATTTTTTGGTTCTTATCTTATGTTTGGTGCCGCTGGCGAGCATGGCGCAGCAACGGCTTCTGCATCTGACGTTCAGGTGCCATATCTTATTTTGGCGTTTTCACTGCTGCTTCTTGCACTCGTGTTCTTGTACTTAAAATTACCTAAGCTTCATCACACCAATACCAATACAAAAGTGTTCTCTGGTGGTGCGTGGCAATATCGCCACCTTGTGCTTGGTGCGGTCGGTATTTTCATGTACGTAGGGGCAGAGGTGGCTATAGGCAGTATGCTAGTTAACTACCTAGCTAGCCCTGCCGTTGCTGGTTTAAGCGAGCAAAAAGCATCTCAGTTAATCGCATATTACTGGGGAGGCGCAATGGTCGGTCGTTTTATTGGCGCACTTGTAATGCAGAAGATTTCTGGCGGTAAAGTGCTCGCGTTTAATGCGGTAATGGCAATCGTGTTTATTTTAGTGTCTATATCAAGTTCAGGAAATATTGCGCTGTGGTCTATTTTGAGTGTGGGTCTTTTCAACTCAATTATGTTTCCCACCATCTTTAGTTTGGCTTTACAGCAGCTTGGTAAGCACGCTCCACAAGGGTCGGGCATTTTGTGTCTGGCCATTGTAGGGGGCGCTATTGTGCCGTTACTGCAAGGTATGCTGGCAGATTCTATTGGTATTACCCTCTCATTTTTACTCCCTGCTGCGTGCTACCTATTCATTGCCTACTATGGCGTGGTGGGCAGTCGCGTAACACAACCCGAAGACGTTTAAGGAATTACGATGCGAATTAACATTCTTGCCTCGGTAATTGCCGCAGCACTACTTACAGGCTGCACAAAGACAAATGAGCAACCCGTTGTATCGCAAAGCGATGACGTGAAAGCAGCGTCAAGCGCTGAAAAAGTGTGGCCTGTGCTCGATATTGAAGTGAAAGCCGACCCTGCGGTTGAGCAAAAGGTCAGCGATATAATGGCCACTATGACGCTAGAGCAGAAAGTGGCGCAGATGATTCAACCAGAAATACGTAATATCACCGTTGAAGATATGCGTAAGTATGGCTTCGGGTCATACCTAAATGGTGGTGGCGCTTTCCCAGATGATAATAAACATGCAACCCCTGATGACTGGGTGGCCCTTGCAGAGCGGCTATATCAAGCATCGGTAGACGACAGTGTTGATGGTTCAACCATACCGACGATGTGGGGTACGGATGCGGTTCATGGTCACAATAATGTTGTTGGTGCTACGTTGTTCCCGCATAACATTGGATTAGGTGCAGCAAACAACCCTGAGCTGGTTGAAAAAATTGCGCATACGACAGCAAAAGAAGTCATGGCAACGGGTATAGATTGGGTTTTTGCGCCTACGGTCGCCGTGGTCAGAGACGACCGCTGGGGAAGAACGTATGAAAGCTATTCTGAAGACCCTACCATTGTTCGTGAATATGCTGCAGCAGTGGTTAAAGGTCTTCAAGGCGCGGCGGATAAAGACTTTTTGAGCGACCAGCGCGTTATCAGTACCGTAAAGCATTTTGTTGGAGATGGCGGCACCGTGGGTGGTGACGACCAAGGCGATAATATTGCATCTGAACAAGCGCTTTTTGATATTCATGCACAAGGCTATGTAGGCGGTCTAACCGCAGGCGCGCAGTCTGTAATGGCCTCGTTTAACAGCTGGAACGGTGAAAAGCTTCACGGTCATAAATACCTACTTACCGATGTGCTTAAAGACCGAATGGGCTTTGACGGCTTCATTGTGGGCGATTGGAATGGACACGGGCAAGTAAAGGGCTGTAGCAATGACAATTGTGCGCAGGCGATAAATGCAGGCTTAGATATCTTTATGGTACCTAGCGATTGGAAGGTGCTTTTTGATAATACCCTTGCTCAGGTAAACAATGGCACGATTGCCATGTCGCGTATCGATGATGCAGTTCGCCGTATTCTTCGTGTAAAAGTTCGTGCTGGGTTATTTGAAAAACCCAGCCCAGCGAATCGCCCTTTATCAGGCGATCGCTCGCTCATTGGTAAAAAAGAGCACAGAGAGATTGCAAAACAAGCTGTTAGAGAGTCGTTGGTGCTATTGAAAAATAAAGCCAATACCCTGCCTATTGACGGGAGCAAACGTATCCTCGTCGCGGGTGATGGTGCTGATAATATCGGTAAACAATCTGGTGGCTGGAGTATTACCTGGCAGGGCACGAACAACACGAATGAAGACTTTCCAGGTGGAACGTCTATTTACGACGGTATTGCCGCCCATGCAAATAAAGCGGGTGGAAGTGTTGAGCTTTCAGTCGATGGAAGCTTTGAAACCAAGCCTGATGTCGCGGTAGTCGTATTTGGCGAAGAGCCATATGCAGAAGGACATGGCGATAGAGAAACCCTTATCTATCAAAACGGCATGAAACAAGATCTTGCGCTTCTAGCAAACCTAAAGGCGCAAGGCATTCCTGTGGTTTCTGTCTTCATTAGCGGCCGCCCTATGTGGGTAAATGCTGAGCTTAACGCATCGGATGCGTTCGTGGCTGCTTGGTTACCGGGGTCTGAAGGTGCGGCGGTAGCAGATGTGTTATTTGGTGAGCAAGACTTTAAAGGAAAGTTACCCTTTTCTTGGCCGGCTAGCCCGCAGCAAATCGTGAACGTCGGTGATGACGATTACGCGCCTTTGTTACCTTATGGTTTTGGTCTGTCTTTAACAGATGAAAATGTACTGGATGACACGCTAGACACAACCGTAACGGTCAGCGCCGATGATGACAAGCCGCTTGAGATCTTAAATGGCACAGTGCAAGTCCCGTGGGTCTTGTGGTTGTACTCTGGTGACGGCTCGCTGGAAGTGAATGCAAGTACGCACAAAATAGGGGCTGTTAGTTATCGAACGGTAGATAAAGAGGTGCAGGAAGACTCCCGTAAACTGACATTTGATGGGTCTGAATTTGCTGCAATGCGCTTTGCGAGCAAGAGTTTCTTCAGGGAAGATTTAAGTGCACAGCTATTGTTAAATTCGGCGCTAACTATGAGTGTGAATAGACACTCTGCCATCACAGCACCGCTTACCGTTGGCATGAACTGTGAAGGCGAGGGCGACGCGCCAGGCAGTTGTTCAACGCAGATTGATATCAGTGAACAGCTTAGCGCCTTACCAATCGATACATGGTCTACGCTCAGTGTTGACCTCCAATGTTTTGCTAACCAAGGCATTGATTTTAGCGGTTTGGTTGTGCCCTTTGAAATAGGTAGTGCGGGTAGTGCCTCTATCAGCCTTGCCGATATTCAATTTACACCGGGTCGTGCAGCGTCTGCCCAGGTTACCTGCAATTAAACGCACTAAGGCATGCTAAGGCGCTGCCTATAGCATTCATAAAAAGCCGCTATACCTTTGGCATAGCGGCTTTTTTATGTCTTACGTTGACGTACAGCACTTCCTTGCCATTGATATTGTTTAACGTGTACTGAACGGCATACAGATGGTCTTTACTCATTATGCGTATGGGGCGTGTAAGCTTTTGTGTCTGGTAACGTAGGGCAATAGCAGCGTGTTTATTAATGTGTGGTGCAGATTTATTACGCCTTAGTACAGTTAGGAGAAGGCGAATGATTACGAGCGAGTGATTGCGACGTGTTCGTGCTTAGAATAATAAAGAGGGTGAAATAAAAAAGGCCGCTAGCGCGGCCTTTTGTTGTTTATGCTCGTCTTAGAACGAGTAACGTGCACCAAAGGTGTAACGCGGACCGTATTGACGAGCAAACAAGAATTGCTCTTCAAAGCGACCGTAGCCACGCTCAGTCTCATCGTTAATGTTCACGCCTTCTAGGAATACCGTAAGGTTATCCGTTACGTCATAGTTGATGCTTGCATCAACTTGACCGAAGGTATCAAACTGCGTTGCTGGGTTATCAGATGAACCTTGTGCTTGGCCAATACCGATAACATAGTCTGAACGCCATGCGTAGGTTACTTTTACCGACAAGCCTTCTTTCTCATAGAACACTTGGAAGTTTGCTGAATCGCTGATACCTACCAATGGGTTCTGCGGTGTTAAGTCATACGGGTCGTATTCAACATCACCATCTACGAATGTCGCGTTTGCGCCTACACCAAAGCCGGTTTCACCAAACGTATGCTGAACGGCAAGCTCAATACCTTCAACAGTTTTTGTGTCGTTTAGGTTACGAGGCTTGGTTACACGCCAGTTGATAAGGGGGTCATCAGCATTGGGTGAAACCACACCATTTGCATCTGCATAACCGTTATCAACAAAGTAACCGTAAATAGCACTGTCAGTGGCTTGAACACCTTGTGCTTCAAGCGCTGATACCGCTTCGTTCCAACGTGGGCCTTGATAAATATCGTTTAAGCCGTCAAAGGTTTCATCTGAAGCAGAAAAGTCGATATAGTTTTTAACTGATTTTCTGAATAAACCAACAGCCGCAAAACTCGATTCGTCGTAGTACCACTCAAGTGATAAATCTAGGTTTGTTGACTCGTACGGTAACAGCGCAGTGTTGCCTTCTGATACGGTACGCGCGCCTATTTTAGGGCTGCCACTAAATGAACGGCCACCTTGTAAAAGGCCAATAGGAGCGCGAGTAATTGATTTACCCCATGAGAAACGTGCAACTACGTCATCCGTCACATCAACTTTTACATCAAACATAGGCAATACGATATCGTATTCGCCGGTAAAATCTTGAAGCTGAAGATCGGGTTGGAACGCGGTGATCCACTCGGAAGCCGCTACCCAATTTACTTGAATTGGCACACGTACTTCAGCGGCGCTAGGAACTTCAGTTTCTTCATAACGAACACCAGCGTTAATTTGAACGTAGTAACCTGCAAGGTCAAAGTCCCACTCAGTCTGAACGTAGATAGAGTCTGTAGTTTCTTCAACGTTGCTTACCGTAGGCGCGCCCATAAAGTACGGGTCAATAGAGTACGCATTGCTTTCACCCACCACATCTGCGGTTAAATACGCGAGCTGACGCGCAATGGCTTCGTCAAAGTTAAACGTATAGTAGTAGTTTGGGCTAAGTGCCGAGCCACCACCATCAAACGAATCTAAGAAGTCACCTGTGTCATTTCTGACAAACATGCTGTCTGGGAATATTTGAGTGAATGATGGGTTAAAGCCAGGGCCGCCGCGTAAACCGCTCCATGCGGAAAAACCGCTAAGTGATTGTTGCGTGCGTGCGTAACCGAAATCAACTTTTATCAATGGGATGTCGAATGATGAATTAAACCACGTTCCGTCTAGCTGAAGCTGCTCGATATCAGAACGCCCCGGTGAGTATATAAATTGACTGAAGTTTGAATCAATTTCGCTCGGTAAAACCTCATTGCTGCCATTGTTCCAGTTAACCAAAAACTGCGGGATGTCACCTGAACGATAGTCATACTCTTTAGACTGTAGTTGATCAGAGCCTAGAATAATCTGCCCTGCGCTGCCTAGACCTTCGTCGTAGCCATTATCAGTTTCGTTGTATGAATCATGGTAATCTAGCGTAAAATGCCAGTCGTCATTTAGCTCCCAATCTAGATTTACACCAATAGAGCGCGCGTCGACGCGAGTGGTATTTCTACTTGCAGTAAATGACGCATCATCACCGCTTATATCTGCATAAATCGCAGTACCATTTTCGTCAAGCTCATACGCGTTGATGTTAGCGCCAAAGTTATTCCAAATACCCCAACCCACAGAGTTAGTGCCGGTTGTTGCTCTAGTCGCGGTGTAGTCGACCGTTGCCGTAAAGTTATCAACCGGTCTGAATTGGAACGTAACTTGAGCATTTTGGCGTTCACGTTGAACGTCGTTAATGCTGTAGTTCATGTCTTTAGGGAAGAAAGCTGCATCGGTGATATTACTGCGGTTATCAATAGCGTTTTGCGCATCCAAATCGGGTAGAGCGTCATTTTCTTGTAGTACCCACCCTTGAATGTTTGCGGCTTGCTGTTGGAAATCACGCTCTTGATGCGAGAATGACACACCAAACCCGAACATATCGTCTGCAAAGGTGTTGCTGTATACGCCGGCGATTTCAGGCGTTACATCGTCGCCCTCTTCGTTAGAAGTGTCATAAATACCTTTTGCTGAAAACGTAAAGTTTTGACCCGGTTGTGACAATGGCTTCATGGTAATAATGTTTACCGTCGCGCCCAGGCCACCACTAGGGTTTTCAGCTCGTGCTGTTTTATGAAGCTCTAATGTATTGACGCCTTCAGAGGATAAGTTCTCAAGGTTAAAGGAGCGAGTAAAGCCGGTGCCCGGCATTTGACGCCCGTTTAATGTCACAAGGTTAAACTCTGGTCCGAAACCACGAACCGTAATTTGGCTACCTTCACCGTTTGAGCGGCTAATGGTGACACCAGTAATACGCTGGAGCGCTTCGGCTAAGTTGGTATCTGGGAATTTACCAAGTTCTTCTGCAGAGATGGCGTCAACCACACCGTTCGAGCTTCGTTTAAGGTCCATCGAACGCATGAGGCTTCCACGAATACCGCTTACTTGGATAACTTCTAGCTCTGCCTCTTCTGGCACGTCAGTTTCTTGTGCTAGCGTTGGCATAGTGAATGCGGCTGTGCCCAATAACAACGCCATGGATGTGGCAAGCTGGGTCTTTTTAAAGGTTATGTTTTTCATAGTTGACCTACAAATCTTATCAATTTGATTGGATGACCGACGACATCGTCGGCCATCAAGCTTTGTTATTGCGCTGCAATTTCAGCGTTGTCGATGCGGTACACTGCGCCTTCACCGGTTCCCCATGCAGGGAATACCATAACGACATCAATGGCACTGATATCTAAACCAGCATCAAACAATGTTTGTAATGGGAATGTGTAGGTTTGCCATTCTCCGGCTACTGGGTCTGCCCCTTCTAGGCTCGCAGATAAAGGTAGCTCGACAGCTGTTGCGGTATCACCAGATTCAATCTTGAATAACCACGGCGCAGATGCATCATTTGGCATTGCGCTTACTTTCATTTCAAAGCGCACTGCACCATTTGAAAGTAGTGCTGAAGCGTCATGATATACACCTTCATCAGCAAGGAAACCCATTACCGTTGGTGCTGCACCAATTCGGAATTCAGCGACTACGCCATGAGCGTCGTCATCGATTTCTTCTGTTGGCGTAGAGCCTCCACAGCAGTCCCAAATAGACCATTGATCTGCCGCAGCATCAGCGAATAAGGTTATTGCACCGGCAGCGCCATTGCCGCCTTCACTGTCTGGGTGATAAAACTTCACATTATCAAGACGGTATACTGCGCCTTCACCCGTGCCCCATGCTGGGAATACCATAATTACATCGATAGCGCTGACATCAAGGCCTGCAGCTTGCAATGAAGATATAGGGAAGGTGTACGTTTGCCACTCACCAGCGACCGGGTCTGCACCCTCTGCGCTCTCAGCAAGTGGAAGTTCAACCGCGGTTGCACCATCGTTTGATTCAATTTTAAATAACCAAGGGGCAGATGCATCGTTTGGCATGCTTACTACACGCATATCAAATTGAAGTAGGCCACCATCAGTTAGCGCTGTTGCATCAAACGGTGTATCACCACCACCTGACGCTGAGCGTGTAATAAAGCCCATTACTGTCGGCGCTGAGCCTATGCGGAATTCAGCAGTAAGACCATGTTCTTCATCATCGATTTCTTCCGTTGGCGTAGAACCGCCACAGCAGTCCCACATTGGCCAGTCTGGATTTTGCTCATCTTCAAAGATAACCAACTCTGGGTAAGCCAATGCTGCGTCTTGTGAAATTTCTACATTTGCAACACGGTAAACGGCACCACTACCTGTGTCCCATAGTGGGAAAATCATAACCACATCAATGGCACTGGTATCAAGCCCTGCTTCTGTCAGCATACTAAGTGGGAATTCGTACGACTCCCACACACCCTGTGTTGGGGTAGCAGCTGCTGTATCAGATGGGCCGACATAGCCGTCCATAAGTGGCAGTTCAACGGCGGTTGTGCCTTCTGAACTTTCAATTTTAAATAACCATGATGTTGTTGCATTGTTTGGAGCAGACATCATTTTAAGGTCAAATTTAACGCTTCCAGTTTCTTCCATCGGAGAGGCATCAAAAGGTGATGCTTGACCTTCAGGATCGGTAATGAATAGCTCTCGACTAATAAAGCCCATTACGGTTGGTGCATCGCCAATACTAAACTCGTAAACCTGTCCTTCAGCACTGTCTTCTACAAGCGCTGGAGTACTACCACCACAGCAGTCCCATGCAGGCCAGTTAGGATTTGGCGTGCCACCAAAAATAGTAAGGTTTTGTGCAATACCCGTTGATGGCGGTGACGGAATAGGCGCTGCACCTTCAACCATGGCATCGTCTAATGAATCATAACCAGGGCGGACCGTTTCACAACCTCTACCCGTATCAGGGTCTGAGGCACATTCATAAACACGCACATAATCAATGGCGAACGTTTGACCTTGTGCAAACGCATCGGCATTAATGCCGGTTTCATTTACCGCTTCAGGCCAGTTTCCACCTACTGCTAAGTTAAGAATAAGATAAAAATCTTGGTCGAACGGTGCGTTGTCCCAGAACGTAGTAAGTTCGCCAGAGCCCTGTTCAAAGTACTCTGCATACCAACCACGATGCGCAAGTCCAGTGGCTTCGCCTTTGCTGTTTACACGAACTTCAGAGCGGCGCTGTGTTGCATACAAATAGCCATCCATATACCAACGTATTTCACCTTCTTGCCATTCTATAGCGTAGGTATGGAAATCGTCTGCTGGGTTAGCGTCATTAGGTAGCGAGTATGCTTGGCCTGAACTGTCATTGTTTGGCCATTCTTTACCATAGTGGAGCGTACCGTATATATGCGCTTCTGGATTACCGTCGATATCCGCTGCTTTTAAGTTTACGGCTTCAACAATATCGATTTCGCCAGAGCGTGGCCAGCCGCCGTATACTTCATCGGTCGGCATCATCCAAAAAGCTGGCCAGCTGCCTTGCCCTGATGGCATTTTGGCTCGCATTTCGATGCGGCCATATTTAAAGTCGCCTTTGTAACGTGTGTTTAAACGCGCTGATGTGTAGGGCTTCTGCGCCCCTTCTTCTGCCGGTAGGGCAACGATGTTGAGAACACCGTCGTCTACAAACGAGTTAGTGCCATCATCGGTGTAGCACTGCGCTTCATTATTACCACCGCCTGCGCAGTTTACTTCATGGGTCCATTTATCGTCGTCGATGCTAGTGCCATCGAACTCGTCACTCCATACCAATTGCCAGTCTGAAACTGGCGCTGATGGCTCTACGACGTTGATATCAGTTGAGGTAGTGGCGCCACCACCGCAGCCAAAGAGTGTCGTGACCGATATCGCAGCAGCTAGCCGCGATAGTTGAGTCGCTTTTGTAGTCATTGTTTCGCCCTTTGAAAAATAGGTTTTGTTGAGTTCGCCGCGATGGCTCTATTCTTTTGTAAGCGCTTACAGTTGTCGGGAAATTTTTTTGGAAGCGCTTACATGTCGCAAATGTAATCTACCGAAGCATAAAGATCAATACTGTTTCCAATTTTTTAACATTTCTCTTTTGTTTCGTCGGTTGTTTTTTACAATAAGTATCAAAATATTATTTCCATTTTAAATCAGTAGGTTATTTTTGATTTAAAATGCCTGATTATTGATTTCTTTGACATATAGTTACTTTTTTTAAAACTAATTGTTAACTTTGCGCAATACATTTTTAATTTTTTACTGTTTGCTACTAAACTTTATACACTGTCGAATACGTGAGTAATGCTTGTAAGAATGCAGATTGTAAATGTTTTGTGAATTCAGGTTGAGAGTAATAATGAAAGCGCTTACAATCGTTATCAAGTTATATGTGTAATGCCCAATATTTTGTTGCATTGGCATAAAAATATCCATGTGTAATTCACGTGTTTTTAATTTCGAAGAAAGGCTTTTCAATCATGGAAATACTGGCCAAATCCGGCTCACCTTTTACGAGCAAAGCGTTCACGATAGGTGTCGCAACCTCTTCTTTTCAAATAGAAGGTGACGCAGATAACAGAGAAAAATGTATCTGGGATACGTTCTGTGAGCAGCCTGGAAAAGTTGCAGATGGCAGTGACGGATTGATTGCCTGTGATCACGTGAATCGCATTGATGAAGATGTTGCTATCATCGACTCGCTTAATGTTGATGCATATCGCTTCTCTATAAGTTGGCCACGAGTGATACGGTCAGATGGCACTGTCAATCAAGAGGGGTTAGGGTTTTATATATCGCTGCTAGACAAACTTGCCGCTAGAAATATAAAAGCTTATGTCACCCTTTATCACTGGGATTTACCTCAATATTTAGAAGATAAAGGTGGTTGGTTAAATAGAGATACCGCATTTGCGTTTGCCGAATATGTAGATATTGTAACTAATGCATTTGCCGGTAAAGTGCATTCCTATGCCACGTTGAATGAACCGTTTTGTAGTGCTTATTTGGGCTATGAAATCGGTGTTCATGCCCCTGGCCTAATAGGCAAAGAGTACGGTAAAAAAGCAATTCATCACTTGTTATTGGCACACGGGCTCGCGATGAGAGTGATACGCAAAAATGCGCCGGGTATAGAAGCAGGTATTGTGCTTAATTTTACACCTTTTTACCCTAATTCCACTGCAGAAAAAGACGTGACCGCAACGAAACTTGCACATGATCATCACAACGACTGGTACATTAAACCGTTACTGCATGCACAGTATCCGGCATTAATTAACGAGATTCCCGTGTCGCACCGCCCAGATATTCGCGATGGCGATTTAGCCATTATTTCTGAAAAAATTGACTACCTTGGCGTGAATTATTATACGCGGGCCTATGTAGAAGACGACGGCAGTGACGACCCCTGTCAGTTGCCAGCGCCGGAGCATGCTGAAAAAACGGCGATGGGGTGGGAAGTATATCCACAGGGTCTTACCGATTTACTGTTGCAACTGCATAATGATTATACCTTGCCATCAATCATTATTACTGAGAATGGTTTAGCCAGTGATGATGTATTGGAATCTGGAGAAGTGAATGATGAGCAGCGTATCCGTTACCTCACTACACATTTAGATGCGGTAGCTGCTGCCATGGAGCAGGGTGTAGATATTACTGGCTACTTCGTTTGGAGCTTACTTGATAATTTCGAGTGGGCGTTAGGCTATGAAAAGCGCTTTGGTATTATTTATGTTGATTATGAAACACAGAAGCGAACGTTAAAAGCCAGTGCGCAAAAGTTGCAAGCACTGTTGGCCAAACGTCGTGAGCTAACAGAAGAGTCTGCAAAACAGTGTGAAGCAGTAACAGCGATAAAATAACGAAAAAACGGTGGAATAGATGGTTGGCGCGAAGGAAAAAATTGCCTATGGTTTAGGCGATACCGCAAGTAATTTTATATTTCAAACGGTGATGTTGTTTTTAACATTCTACTACACCGATGTTGTAGGTTTATCTGCCGCCGCGGTAGGTAGCATGTTTCTTTTGGTGCGCGTGTTTGATGCCGTTACCGATCCTCTTATGGGCTCACTAGCCGATAGAACAAGAACGCGATGGGGGTCTTATCGCCCATATTTATTGTGGTTAGCGCTGCCTTTTGCGTTATGTAGTGTGCTTGCGTTTACGTCACCAGAGTGGTTAACCGAGGATGGAAAGCTTTATTACGCGTTTAGTACTTATGCGTTACTCATGCTCATGTACACCGCAATTAATATTCCTTATTCAGCATTAGGTGGCGTATTAAGCGCTGACGCAACAGAGCGTGTATCCATACAATCTTACCGTTTTGTCTTTGCAATGGGGGGCGGCTTGCTGGTTACCTCTTTCATGCTTCCTCTCGTCGGCTACCTTGGCGATGGAAATGACGTAATAGGTTATCAACGTGCAATGACGGTAATGAGCGTCGTTGGTATGGTGTTATTTTTATTATGTTTTGCAGGCACCAAAGAACGCGTTAAACCTGCAAATGAAACGCCAGCCCCCTATAAAACGCAGTTGAAGTCAGTGTGGCAAAATGACCAAGCCCGCGTGTTATGTATGGTTGCTGTGGTGCTTTTAACCGGAATGGTGCTAAGAAATACTCTCGCGCTTTACTATGTCAAATACGTGCTTCAACGGCCAGAATCGGCCACCTTCTTTGTTACAGCGGGTATGATAGGAAGCATTATCGGTTGTGCGCTTGCTAACCCCGTTGCAAAACGAATTCCAAAGATAAAAGCCTATGTGATTTTACAAATAGCCAGTGCGCTAATATGCATTGCTAATTTTTTCATTCCTTACGACGCTTGGGCTGCTGCCGTTATGCTTCATTTTGCATGGGGGCTATTGCTGCAAATGGCGACGCCTTTACTGTGGTCAAAAATTGCCGATGTCGTTGATTATGGCGAATACAAAACCGGTCAACGCATGACAGGTTTAACGTATTCAACCATCGTGTTTTTTATCAAAGTTGGGCTCGCTTTAGGCGGCGCATTGGCGGGGTGGCTGTTAGCGTCATTCAATTACCAGCCTGATGCCTATGAGCCTACCGTCGCTGCCGGTATTGTTGCTGTTTTCTGTTTTGGACCCGCTATTGCGTCGATAGGTGTTGCGATTATCATGCGGTGGTATACATTAGACGAACTTAAAATTTCGTCTATCCAGAAAACATTGGGAATAGCATCGCAAAAAGCATAGTGCATTTTCTTACCACAAAGACGTTGAGCAAGGATATAAGCACGCCGACGTGCGATTAATGAACGATTATGGTTACAATAAAGCAAGTGAGTGAGCTCGCTGGAGTGTCTTCAGCAACGGTTTCTCGCGTAATAAATAATACCGATACGGTAAAAGAAGCTACCCGCAAACAAGTGCTCGCAGCGATGAAGAAGCTAGGGTACCGCCATAACGTTATTGCTGCGTCTCTTGCGTCTAATAAAACGCATACCGTTGGGTATGTTGTTCCTGAATTGCATGGTTCTTTTTTCGGTACCATGATGGCAGGTTCGGAAAAAGTCCTGCGTCAAGCCGATAAACATATGTTTGTAGTCACCGGCCACAGTGACGAAACTCTCGAAAAGAAAGAAATTGAAGCGTTACTAAGCCGTCGATGTGATGCACTTATTTTGCATGTTGAGGCCGTAAGCGATGAATACCTAATCGACTTGGCGAGCCAATCTGTGCCAATTGTCGTGGTAAATCGTTACATCAAAGAAATAGGTGAGAAGTGCATTAGCTTAGACAATGTGTTGGGCGCGTACTTAGCAACCCAGCACTTAATTAGTTTAGGTCACACTCAGATTGCTTATGCCGCAGGCGCATTATTTAAAGCCGATGGTATCAATCGTTTAATTGGGCATAAAAAAGCATTGCAAGAAGCCAATATGCCATTTAACGAGGAAACCGTTTCTGAAGGTAACTTCCAAGCATTCTCGGGTGAAAAATGTGTGGAAGAGTTAATAGAGCGACGCGTTGAGTTTACCGCGATTGCCTGTGCCAACGACGAAATGGCTTCTGGTGCAATCAATGCGCTGCGTAAGCATGGTAAGCGTGTACCTGAAGACGTATCAGTCATCGGTTTTGATAACATCGATTTTGCCAGCTACCTCACTCCTAAGCTTACCACTGTGAATTACCCCATAAGGGACATTGGCGCGATGGCGGCAAAGTGGATCCTTAACCAAGCATACGGGGACGGGAAGATGACAATGGAGCATATTTTGTCTCCCAGAATTATTGTGCGCGGCACCACAATGAAAATAAAAAGTTAAATTCAACTTCAGACTAATAGTGACGGTGCCGATAATTCTGATACTCTGGGTAAGAATAACTAAAGGTGGTGGCAAATATGTTTGTTTCTCGTGGCAGGTACGAAGAAAAAGAATCTCAACTCACACAGCTTGACGCAAAATATCAAGATGCCTTAGAAAAGGTGTCGATGCTTGAGTCAGAAAACGCTGAGCTACATCAACAGCTAGAGGCCGCCAGTAAAGCACAGGCACAAGCTAAAGACTCAACCATTATAAGATGTTTGCTAGTTTCTCTTGAGCAAATTGCTGGCATTAGAGAAACGGTGCTAGGGGCTTACCAACAAATAGATGCTGAGAGTAAATCTATCTCTAACATCAATGAGCTATTTAGTCAGTCTTCGACCGTTCTTGATAAAATAGTTAAGGACATGAGTGGCTTAAATACTCAGATGGGCAGCATGAGCGAGCGTATTTCTGGGTTGTCTACCACCGCTGATAATATTAATAAATTTGTATCGACGATTACCAGTATCTCCGATCAGACAAACTTGTTAGCACTGAATGCCGCGATCGAAGCTGCTCGTGCCGGCGATGCAGGTCGAGGCTTCAGTGTTGTTGCTGACGAAGTCCGAGCGCTTGCTACCGAAACGAACAAGTCAGCCACAGAAGTATCGGAACTGGTTAACGGTATTATCCAATCTACTGCGCAAGCGGTGTCTGGTGTGAATGAACTTCGTGGTAATAACGAAGAGCTCGAAGCGGGCATTACAACATTAAATCAAAGCTATGAAAGTATGGTCACGCATTGCGATAGTATGAAAAATACTATTGAAGACGGGTCACTTCGCACGTTTATTCAAACCGTAAAGCTTGACCACGTTGTGTGGAAAACAGACGTTTACGCTGTAATTTGTGGTGAGAGTGATAAACAGGCGTCTGAACTTGCCGATCATATGAGTTGTCGCTTAGGGCAATGGTGCAGTGCAAACGCGGGACAGCCTATTTCACAAAACACAGCGTTTAGAGAGCTTGATGTGCCTCATGCACAAGTTCACAAATGTGGCGTGGCCGCGCTAGATGCCAAGGCAAAAGGTGACAACGCCACTGCAGATGCTAAGCTTGTCGAAATGGAACGAGCAAGTGAAAAAGTCATGGCGCTGCTCGATAGATTGGCTAACTAACGTTAGCTTTAATCAGCATTAATTGCGCACACCAGGGTGAACATTGTT
Source organism: Alteromonas sp. 4NH20-0056 (assembly GCF_057539655.1). Lineage (NCBI taxonomy): Bacteria > Pseudomonadati > Pseudomonadota > Gammaproteobacteria > Alteromonadales > Alteromonadaceae > Alteromonas > Alteromonas sp. 4NH20-0056. Next base: position 313,220 of record NZ_BAAJLS010000004.1, read on the forward strand.
GAGCGGCTCGATTGATGAAACTGACGCTGTATCAGTATCTGATTTAAAGGCACAAGTAAAATCGCTTGAGCGCCAGCTCAAGCGACAAAAAATAGCACGGGAAAATGCTGAATCGTTCCTTCAAACGTATTCAAAAGACGCTTACTTAGCTAACCAAGCACTTCGTAAATCACTCCAAGACTCAAAACGACGAGAAAGAGAACTGCTTTTTCTCAATCGTTCCGCTTCCCAATTAACAGCTGCTGAAGATGGTATCAATTTTATTTTCTCAGCGCTTGAATCTGTTGTTGAATTTAGCGATGCCCTTTTCGGAAAAGCGCTGATTGTTAAAGGCGGTCAGATAATTAAAGGTGATGACGATAGCGTATTGTCGCCAGAAGATGGCTGGCTTGAAAAACCCCTTTTCACTAAGCTATTAAAAGAAGAGTTACCTCTTACCCTTGAGGAAAGCTATACGCATTGGTGTGTGAACGCGATTTCAAGGCCAGATAACCAGGCTGAAGCGCGACTATTACACTTTATGCAAGACTTAGGTAATGGCGAATTTGGTTGGCTTGCGCTGTTCACGAAAGATGACACGCTTGAAGAAGAAATGCTTTATGTTTTAGATACCACTAAACATTATTTAAAGTTTGGTATTGGCTATCAAAGTAAGACGCAAGAGCTTTCACATAAGAAACAAGCGCTATCTTCTATTAAAAAAGATCATGAGAATTTACAACAGAAGCTTGTCTCAGCAGACAAAATGGCGATGCTTGGGCAACTTGCGGCAGGTATTGCGCACGAGATAAATAACCCAATTGGCTACGTGCGCAGTAACACCGCTGTTGCAAAGGACATATTTAAAGATTACTTAAGCGCACTGGGTGAAATAAAAGCCCTCTGCGAGCGACAAGGCGGGCAGCTGTTTGATGAGTTTTGTGCCTTAGAAAATAGTTATTCTTTAACGGAAAGCGCTGAAGCCATTTCAGAGATGTTTGAAGAGTCGTCTGAAGGTATTGAACGCATTATAGATATTGTTAAAGCGCTACGTAGTTTTTCTTATCCGGGAACAGAAAAGAAAGAAACTGTAATTGTTAATGACGTTATCAACACAGCGCTTCGCTTAACGAGTAACCTCTATAAGTATAAAAATAACGTTGTTTTTAATGAGTCAAATGAATCCATTAATGTTATTGGCAGCGCAGGCCAGATACAGCAAGTCCTCGTCAACTTAATCACCAATGCAGTCTATGCAACACCTGAAGGTAAAAGTATTTATATAGATGTTGAAAAATCGCAATTTCAAGCACGTATTATCATAAAAGATGAAGGTGTTGGCATGTCTCAAGATGTGGTTGAAAAAATGTTTACGCCTTTCTTTACCACTAAGCCTCCGGGAGATGGCACAGGCTTAGGTATGTCTATTTCTTTAACTATAATAGAGGAGCACGGTGGCGAATTTGATATTGAAAGTAAAGAAGGGGTAGGCACGACAATTGGTATAACGCTACCACTTGCTTAGCTTTTTATTCGAAAAAATCCATTATTCTTTATACTTAAGTATAGACGTTGTGTATATTTGTTCTACGCTTACTAGATAATATGAAAAAGCGTAACAAGCGCTAATTTTGTAGCATAGAGTTTGATGGAGAGCGCCGCACATGCGTAACAACCAGCCAGTAACGCAACGAGAATATAAATTTCCTACCGATTACCGTTTGATATCGTCGACCGATAGACGCGGCGTGATAAAGCATTGTAATAAAGAATTTATTGAAGCCAGTGGTTTTTCCAAAGAAGAATTAATAGGTAAGAATCACAACCTTATTCGGCATCCTGACATGCCTCCCTCGGTTTTTAAAGAAATGTGGAGTACGCTTGAGTCAGGGCAATGCTGGTTAGGTTTGGTTAAAAATAGACGTAAAAATGGCGATCATTATTGGGTTTCCGCTTTCGTTACCCCAGTGTACGAAGGGAGAGAAATAGTAGGCTATGAGTCGGTAAGAGTGCCGGCGTTAGATGACGAAATAAAGCGGGCTGAAGATATTTATGCGCGTATAAGAACCGGTGGTAGTGCGATGTCTACCACAAGCTTAATGATGCAGAATGCAATACAAGTTTTACCTATGCTACTTACAGGGTTGGCGCTTGTTACTACGTTGTGGTTTACCGCAGGTGGCGTGTCTGCGTTAATCTCTTTGGTTGCACTCTGTATTATGATGTTATGGCAGGAAAGCCATAACCGCGCAAGTTGGAAAAAGGTGATTAACCTCAGCCCAGCGACTTATACGAATAGCATTGTTGCGCAAACGTACTTCCCAGACATAGCCCACGTAGCGCAGGCAAAATTGGCGATAGGGTGTGAACTCGCCAGAACAAGAACGGCACTGACTCGCATAAAAGATGCCTCAGCCGGGCTAGACGCTATATCTTCTACTACTCACGAGCAAGCCGAAACCACTAGTGCTGCCGTGATGCAGCAAAACCAGGCGACTCAGCTTATCGCCACGGCGGTCACCCAAATGAGTCAAGCCATTCAAGAAGTAGCGGAGCGGGTAGAAAGCAATGCACTAAGCGCCGGTACCGCTGCTAAGAATGTACAAACCGGTAACGACAAAGCAGAGCAAGCCATGCAGGCTATAGTGGCGCTGAGGGAAGCGGTAGAAAGTATTTCCGACACCGTTACCGAGCTTGCACAGTCAACGAGCGATATTGGTGAGGCAGCCAGTATTATATCAACCATTGCCGACCAAACTAACCTACTTGCACTAAATGCAGCTATCGAGGCAGCACGTGCGGGCGAACAGGGCCGTGGGTTTGCGGTTGTTGCCGATGAAGTACGCACGCTTGCATCTAAAACGAGACAATCAACCGACAAAATTCACAATATTATTCAAGAACTTGCTGAGCGCTCAGAGCGAGCCGTCAGAGTTTCAACAGAAGGGATGTCATCGGCAGAGCATGGAAGTGCTATTGTTCAAGAGACACGTGGGGCGCTACATGAAATCAATAATGCGGTGCAAGGTATTGCATCTGCAACGGTGGAAATGTCATCGGCGGTTGAACAGCAAAGTACCGTTGCTGAGCATATAAACCAACAACTGGTAGAAGTGGCTGACGGTGCAAAAGAAACACAGCGTTCTTCTGAGGCATCACTGGTTGCAAGTCAAGCGTTAAGAAGAACAGTAGACGAAGTGCATTCATTGATTGTTCGTTTTAATACAAGCAAGCGATTAGGCGATTAACGTTACTGGTCTATTTTGCACTTAGGGCTAGGTTTGGTTGAGCCCTGAGTGCAAGCCTTGCCGGTATGCCGAGACAGCAGGGAAGCATGCAATAATAAGAGTTGCAGCCAGCACGCCTGTTACGATGATTGCACTCTCAATATTGAAAATATTGCCAGACAGATATAGCCCATAGTAATTACCTATCCATTCACTGGTGGTAAACAGCAGCGTGGCAACAACGAGTAAACTTATTACACATCCTGCCAAGCTTACTAATAGCGCTTCTAATTGTATTAAAATAAGCAGCGTTAAGGGCGACGCGCCAATCGTTCTGAGAATAGCCATTTCATGACGACGCTCACGCATGGAGGCGAGCAACATGGTGGTTAACCCAAAGAGAGAGGCAACCACAATGAGCAACGAAATACCCAATAACACCCCCTCAATGTTCCCCATTATGTTCCAAAGTTGTGAAAGCACGACACCAGGTAAAATTGCCGATAGCGGCTCAGTTTTATTTTGGTTTAGTTGATATTGAAGCTGAAGTGCAGCGACCCTATTTTTAAGCCCAAGCATTGCCACACTAACAATCTGTGGGGTGTAGTCCTCTTTGTAATTATCTGAACCTTCTACAACCTTACTTGTATCTTCATGTCTGTGGTGGCTTTCGTGTTCGTGAGAGTGAGACGTTAAATGGTCGTGCTCGTGTGCAGTTACTTCTAAGGTTGGTTTGTTAGGTTTTTTGATGTGCGAAATGGAGGACGTCGCGGTGTCATGCGCCGCATCGAGCCCTTCCAGCGTTACGTAAATCGCTTTATCAACTGGTGTGCCGGTTTTGGCGAGTATACCTGAGACAAGAAAAGGGTGGTTTGCATGTTGTTTAAAAGAAACGTTGCCTAATCCATGAGCCAACACAAGCATGTTGCCGAGATCGTAATTCAAGGCGGCGGCGACATCTGCCCCTAAAACTGCAGAGGACGGGCTGATAAAGTTTTTGCCTCGCGCAATGACCAATGATGTTTTATTTCCATACATAAAGTGCTTGAAGTAAGCGTTGCTAGTACCTACAACACGAAACCCGTTATGTGTATCGCCCAGTGATAGAGGAATGACCCATTCAACCGCTCGGTGCTCGGTTAGCATTTCGATGTTGGAATATGCAATGGCTTTGGTTGGCGAGCCAATTCTAAAAACGGAAGACAAGAGTAGATTAATTTCACCACTTGGTGCACCAACGATAATGTCAACGCCTGAAACGGTTGACGCGAAACTTGATTTCACTTGATGACGGACAGTTTCAACCGTGAGCAACAAACTTACGCTTATGACAATAGATAAAAGCGTAAGTAAAACCGAACTTTTTCGCTGTTTTAAACTGCCTAGTGCGATGGTGGTTAACATGGTGCTTGTTCCCCAAGGCGTATTGCATCCATTGTGGTATGAATATCAAAATAGTGCTTAAGAGATGGGTCGTGGCTAACAAACAACAGCGTGCTGTGTACCGATACTTCTTTAAGTAGCTGCATAAATTTATCGCGAGAAGCGGTATCAAGCGCGGACGTAGGCTCGTCGACGATTAAAATTTCAGGTTCATTAATAAGTGCTCGCGCAATGGCTACTCGTTGTTGTTGTCCTACGCTGAGTGCGTCTGCGCGCTGAGTCGCTATATCTTCAGGCAATTGTAGCGCGCTTAGCAAAAAAGAAAGGCGTGTTTGCGTTACTTGCTGCTGGCCGTTGCCAGACGCAAAGTACACAGCGGCTTCAATGTTTTGATACACCGTTAAATAGGGAATTAAATTAAATTGCTGAAAAACGACGCCAATGTGCCTAGCCCTAAACTTATCTCGTTTACTACCTGATAATGACGAAAACGGGCGACCTAGTAATTGGATATTGCCTGATGTAGGTGTAAGCGTTCCGCACAGCAAGTTCAACAGTGTACTTTTTCCGCTTCCAGATGGCCCAGACAAAAATACGTGTTCACCTTTGTTAATCGACCATTTCGGTACGGATAAGACTGATGATGATGATGGGTAAGTAAAATTGAGATTACTTATTTCTATTGCTGATGTAGACGATAAGGTAGCGCGGCTCACATATGCATCCTGTTAATGTAGCCAAAACAAAAGCGCTCTGACCAACAACGCTGTGTGTATTACGCACACAAGGTTTTGATGACGACAATGTGAAAAGAGTATAACAGCGCTAGGTGTAAAGCTAGCCAACCTTATCCGTTGGCTTTAAGCTTTACCACTTCGGCACTTTCATCTTCCAACACGCTATCTGCAGACGCACCTTTGAAGATTTTTGCTACTTTTTCTTTATTCTTAGACAGCATAATAGTGAGCTCCTCTGCTATCCCTGCATCTAGTGCAATACCTTTTGCCTGAATGTATTCCGCCAAATTGTCAGCGGCTTCAAGCATTTTGTCATATTGATCGGCTTCTTTCTTGTCGGTAGTTACCAATTTTTCTACCCCTTTGTGCGTAACAACATACTGTGTGGTAATGGCCATGGTAGGTCCCCTGTTTATTGAATACATAAAAACTGTACAGCAATTAACTGTATAAATAAACAGTAATTTAAAAAATATTTGTGCCATAAATAATATCGTACTCGTATTATACTTTAGTATAAGTTAGCCAGTTGAGTTACACTTAGTCGTTGCGCTGCGTTACAGCATTAGATCAGTAGTTGATAGAAGCTGAGAGCGTTTTAAAAAATTAGGGAAGGACGCTGTTGACAGTGTTTTTACCATCATAGGATGTATGACAAATGGCAATGAACGAGACCAGCCAACGAGATATTCAAGCAATTGATGCAATCGCGGCCATTCCTCACATAATGCAAATATTGGCTAGTAGTCTAGGGTTGCGTTTTATTTGTGTTGCGAGAGTTACAGAACAAGCATGGACCATGTGTGCAGTGTTAGACAATGCTGAATTTGGTTTATTACCTGGAGACACTTTAGATATAGAAACGACGTTTTGTCGCACAGTTCGCGCAAACGAGAAAGAAATCGTCATTAACCATGCTTCGGCCGACCACCAGTATAGTGATAGCCCTATTCCTAACATGTACGGTTTTGAAAGTTACTTTTCGTATCCTATTTATGATGCTAATGGTGAATTCTTTGGAACACTTTGCGGTTTAGATCCAGAACCTAGGGAACTACGCACTGAGGCCATTCATGGCCAAATTAGTGCTTTTGCAGAACTTATTTCCAATCAAATTTTGTTAAACGAACAGATTGAACGTTCTCGCGTGCAACTCACCGACGTTAAAAACCGCGTCCGCTTACAAGAACAGTATATTGCTATTCTAGGTCATGATATTCGGACGCCCTTGTCCTCCATTCAGATTGGTATTAGCTTTTTGGACGACATAATAAAAGACAGCCAAATAGCGAGTACGGTACAAGTGCCGGTTTTTAAAGCGGTCTCTCGAATGAAAAATAGTGTGCAACGAATGACTCGCCTTATCGAAGATGCCATGGACTTCACTCACAGTCGAATGGGAGAGGGCCTACCGGTAAAATTGGGGGTTGCGTCTGACCTTGCGCAACAACTGAGCTTTACAGTTGAAGAACTAGCCGCAACGTACCCCCAATCCACAATTAAAACGCACTTCGATATTGCACGTCAGTTAGTATGTGATGAAAAGCGCGTATGTCAGCTACTTTCTAACCTACTGAAAAATGCCCTTGTCCACGGCGACCAAGCACATCCAGTTTATGTTAAGATTATCTCCAATCAGAGTGACTTTATACTTAGCGTTCGTAACAGTGGCTCCCCAATTCCTGATGAGTCCAAAACTCGTCTTTTCCAACCTTTTTGGCGTAAAGAAAGCAGCGCTAAAAAAGGGGGCTTAGGGTTGGGGTTGTTTATAGCCTCAGAGATTGCAAAGGCCCATCAAGGCAAACTAAGTGTGTCTTCTGACTTCACAGGGACAGAGTTCACTTTTCGTTTTCCTTTAACGAGGGTTACGTCTGACATTTATGAAAGTGCGTCGCATTCCCTATAAAACATCCCCTAGTTGATTAATGCTTGTGCAAAACAAAAGGTGTGCGTATAATGCGCGCCCTTACAGCCATCCAAATCCGTTCCTTGTCTCCATACAGTTGGCTGTACTGTCGAGGCTACAACCGTAAGGAGCTATAATGCGTCATTACGAAATCGTATTTATGGTTCACCCTGATCAGAGTGAACAAGTACCTGGTATGATCGAGCGTTATACTACTATTCTTAAGCAAGACGGTGGTCAGATTCATCGTTTAGAAGATTGGGGCCGTCGTCAACTGGCATACCCAATTGAAAAGCTGCACAAAGCCCACTACGTACTAGTAAATGCTGAAGCAACTGCTGAAGCTGTTGATGAACTGGAAAATGCTTTCCGTTTCAACGACATTATCCTACGTAACATGGTAATGCGCACCAAGACTGCTGTAACAGAGCCTTCTCCAATGATGAAAGAAGAGCCTCGTCGTGAGCGTCGTGACGATTCTGCTCCTCGCCCAGAGCGCGCAGAAAAGCATACTGAAACCACTGAAGACAACGCTTAAGGAGAACACTCATGGCTCGTTTTTTCAGACGTCGTAAGTTCTGCCGTTTCACTGCAGAAGGTGTGACTGAAATAGATTACAAAGATATCGCTACGTTGAAGAATTACATCACCGAAAGCGGTAAAATTGTCCCTAGCCGTATCACTGGTACAAGCGCAAAATATCAGCGTCAGCTGTCTTCTGCGATCAAGCGTGCGCGTTTCTTAGCGTTGCTTCCGTACACTGATTCACACAAGTAACTGGCGAACTTAAGGGATAGCTTAGATGAATATCATCCTACTAGATAAAATCGCCAACCTTGGCGGCTTGGGCGACCAAGTGACTGTAAAGTCTGGTTATGCTCGTAACTTCCTTTTCCCACAGGGTAAAGCAGTTCCAGCAACTAAAGACAACGTTGAAAAGTTTGAAGCACGTCGTGCAGAACTTGAAGCGAAAATTGCTGAGCAGCTAGCGGCTGCAAATGCACGCGCTGAAAAAATCAACGAACTTGCTGAAGTTACTATTGCAGCACCTGCTGGTGACGAAGGTAAATTGTTTGGTTCTGTTGGTACTCGCGACATCGCTGATGCAATTACTGCTGCTGGCGTTGAAGTTGAAAAAGCAGAAGTTAAACTACCTACTGGTACGCTTCGCGAAACCGGTGAGTATGATATCGACCTACAAGTTCACTCTGACGTAATCACTTCTATCAAAGTGATCATCATTGCTGAAGCGTAAGCGTTGACATTAAAAACAACGGTTTGATTAATCAGGTTTACTGAGACGTCTTACCATTGTATTAAAAGCCTGATTTTGATCTTATTTCAAGTCAGGCTTTTTTGTTTCTAGCGTATAAAAAAAGCCCCTCGACATTGACAGTATTGAGGGGCTTTTTGTCTTTATATTTCCCTAGAATTCATATGATACCGTCGCGCCGAAGGTACGCGGTTGATTTGGGTATGCACTGAAACTACCTGCTTGGATAGGCGGTGGGAACGCCGACAAGAAGTATTCATCATTATTTAAGTTACGAACCCATAGTTTAACACTAACGCCGTTTTCCATTGTTAACCCAGCACTGGCATTTAATGTTCCAACTTCACGGGTAAGCTCTGCAGGAACGTTCTCTACAATCTGCGCTTCACTCTCGTAGATATAGTCGGTACGCACGAATCCATACATGCCGTTATCTAGTTCAAAGTTATACGTTAGACCACCAACAAAACTGCGCTCATGAATACCTGCAGGCATGGTGCCTGATAAATCAGTAGGGCCGTTTATGCCATTTGCACCCTCGAACGAATCATAGATTGGGTCAAGAATGGTTCCACCAAGAGTAAACACTAAGTTGTCGGTAAGACTTACTGTCGAATCAAACTCGATACCTTTTGTAGATTGTTTACCTGCATTTGCCAAAACAAAACCGGTCCCTACGAAGATACTCGATTGGAAACCCTCGATAGTTTGGTCAAACAAGGTGACATTAAATGCACCACGCTTGAACCGTGCTTTTAGGCCTAATTCGTACACCGTAGACTCTTCTGGCCCTGCATATCGTGTACCGTAGCTTTGGTTTGCTCGGGTAATACCTGCAGATTCAAGTGCCTGTTGGTCAGTAGCAAATGGACGAGTATCTCTTGATAGGTTCCAAGACGATGCTTTGAAGCCAGTAGCCGCAGTGGCAAAAACGTTTATGTTTTGATTAACTTCATAGGCTAAACGAACATTCCATGTTGTCTTGCTGTCGTTAGTGTTTCCCGACTCTACGTTATTAGGGAAGGTAAGTTGAGGCGGTAAAAACTGTACGCCTTTGAGTGTCGGTATAAATGGCTGTACATCTGGAATAAATGACATTGGTACACCAAATACCGTAGGATCGGTATCAAAATCTATCGACGACAGTGCCTCATTGTTTACTGATGTTACTGAAACGTCTTTTTCATCATCGGTATACGCCAAACCAACGGTTGCTATTAACTTGTCGGTAAGATCATAGTCAACAGTGGCAAACAAACTGAAGGCATCATTTTTCTGTAGGAAGTTACTCGCAATAAAATTGTCTGCGGCAAAGAAGGTATTACGAGGCTGAGCGTAAAAGTCTTCTGTAAGCTCAAGCAGTGGCTGTAAGCCTAATACATTAAAGTACGGACGAGTTCCTGGCCCATAATTAAGCACGTCGCCAGTATCAACTTCTTCAGAGAAATAGAAACCGCCTACCATCCAGTCAAATTGATTATCACCAGTAGAGGTTAACCTAAATTCTTGCGTGAAGGTGTCAATATCGGTTTCGCCAGCCTCAGTTAAAATGTCTAACGAGGTGTAATCTACATCGACAAAGTAATCACTTTTGTTATTTCTAAATGCGGTAATTGAGGTCAGTGTGAAGCTGTCGTAATCCACATCAATTTGAAGCGATATGCCGCCATCTTCTACGGTGTTGCTTGGATCTCTATTTAATGCCGATTTGAACTCAAATTGGTCTTCAACATCAAGCACTGTTCCGCCAAGTGCCCGCACTGCTGCCGTTGTTGGGCCGTTGATTACATCAGCCACGGTACAGCAACGTTCATCAATTTCACTGTAGTCGGCGATAAATCGAATTCGCGTACTTTCTGTTGGCTCGTATAAAGCCTGACCGCGAATGTTCCATCTGTCGCGGTTGTTCATATCGTCAAGGCCAACAACGCTGTCGGTGTAACCATCGCGCTTGTTGATACCGCCAGAGAGACTAAATGCCAACTCGTCGGTAATTGAATTCGTGTAGTAGCCTTTTAGTAATCGTTGATTATAATTTCCGATACCGGCTTCTATCTTACCCTCTTCAGCAAAAGATGGCCCTGCAGTTCTCACACTTATAACACCTGCTGAAGCATTTTTACCAAATAATGTACTTTGCGGGCCGCTTAACACTTCCACTTGTTGAAGACGTGGTAGGTCACCGATTTGAGCTGCGGCACGAGAGCGGTATACCCCATCGATAAAGACACCAACGGAAGGCTCTATTCCGGTATTATTCGTGCCATTACCAAAACCACGAATAGAGAAATTAGTATTACTAGAGCGTTGTAGTGGTGTAACACGTAATGTTGGGACTAGCGCTTGTAAATCCTGAATATCAAGAACCTGAGTTTGTTCTATATCTTCACCACTGGTTACCGTAACCGCAATAGGGGTCGCTTGCAGCCCAGTTTGTCTTTTCGACGCGGTGATAAGAATCTCTTCATAAAGCCCATCATCTGCTTGCTCAGTTTCTTGAGTTTGGGACGGTGTGGACTCTTGTGCTGTAGCGACACTTGCGCCACCGATACCTAGCGTTAATGCAATAAGTAAAGTCAGCGGCTTTCGTTTAAAGAAAGGAAGGGGGTGTTTTTCCATGTGCGTTCTCTTAGATATTGTTGTGTTTCTTATTATTAACCCGCCAATCAAGCATACTGCTTTACATGCCAGCGAAGGACGAATGCGTATAAGTACCTAATCTACCGTAAAAGCGCGTAATGTAAAAAGGTTGTTAACATTTAGTTAAGTTATATTGCGAATTCGATTTAAGTGATATTCATAAATACTCGCATAGGGCAGTTGCCCTACTGTAAGTTAGTGAATAAATCGATGAATACTCAGTTTTAAAAAATAATGGCGTAAACGAAGTGGGTATTGAAGAGTTTTTAGGAAAGGTGCATCTGAGTAAGTGCAGGTGATATTGATAATAAAAATACCGCCAAACGTCGCCGTAACGCACTCGTTTGGCGGTATTTATCGCTCATGTGCTATTGCACCTTTTTAACGACGGCTAATTTTTTCACACTTTTGACGCCACTCGTCGTCGAGGATGGCTAACTGAGACAGTGTGCTCGCCAGGGCTTTATCTGTCTTAGTATGTGCACATTGCATAAGCGTTTGAATGTTAACCGTGTCGTTTTCTCGATGAAGTAAACGTACGTCATCTCCCACCTTGATAACGCCCGTTTTTAATACTCGATAATACCAGCCTGTTATACCGCGCTCACCGACGAAGCGATCTAAATTAGCAATGTTATAGCGTTGATTGATTTTGTTGCAGGGCGCGCGAGGCGCGCTAACTTGCAATTCTACATTACCGAATTGCCAAATGTCGCCAATGAATACGGTTGTGTCGTCCATACCATCAACGCTAATGTTTTCACCAATTGTACCAGGTAAAAAATCTCCCTCAGGGAAGTGCTTCTTGATTGTGAGATAGTTTATCGGGCTATATTGATGCAGCACTTTTTCTGGACCACCATGCAAGCGCTTGTTGGTTTGTGTATCTTCATCCGTATGGGTTGAATGAACAGTAAGGGCGTTGACCGGCGTCTTTACAATGCTGGTTTTGGCGCCTCGTGGGCCAAGTGGCGCCGGACTGCCAGCGAAAAGCGCATCAACCGTAAACTGAGTGAGCATTTATTTTCTCCTAAAAAGTTTTACGGATTTAAACCTTTTTACTATAGGGTACGACTAACACTTTAACACTAACAAATAGTTAAGCCGAAACAATATTAAACGGCTGGCAACGTACTGGTGAAAATTACATGGAACCTATCCAACAACGCGCAGTACATCGTGCTTCTGTGTTTGGTTTGAGTGATGAAGACTGCTGTATATCTGCTGCAAAAGCGGGTGACAAGGAAGCGTTTAAATCTCTCTACGATAACCATATAGGCAATGTCTATGGCCTGTGTTACCGCCTTACAGGCGACAAAGGTTTAGCAGAAGATGCAGCGCAAGAGGTATTCATTCAGCTTTGGAAGAAACTGAATAATTATCAAGGTCAGAGTAAGTTTTCTACGTGGCTTCATAGCGTTACCGCCAACATCACAGTGTCTTATATGCGTAAACAACGTAACTGGATGCAGCGTATGTTTGCACTAGAGACAAGTAGCGCGATGTCGCTACCTTCTGAAGTATGCACTACCGACGTGGATTTAGAGACGCTGGTGCTTAGACTTCCAGAGCGCGCACGAATGGTGTTTGTACTTCATGCTATAGAAGGTTATCGCCATGAAGATATCGCCACGATGCTAGACATGGCGGTTGGTTCAAGCAAGGCGCAGTTTCATCGCGCCAAGCAATTGCTAAAAATGTGGATGGGGTGTGACGATGAGTAAATTTGAACAGAAGCTAGAAGAAAGTATTGCATCATTACCATCTGCAAAGCAGCCTGAACGGGACTTATGGAGGGGCATCGAACTGGGTATTGAAGCGCAACACCAAGACGCTAATAAAGAGGTTATCACACCTTTTGTATCACACAGGCAATGGCTCGCGCTCGCGGCAAGCGTCTGCGTCGTTACCCTACTTTGGTTTGCGATTCCTTCCGTGTTCACACCGGTAAGTAATGAAACAACGAATTACGCGGTTATTGAAAAGATGAGCCAGCAACAGCAAACGCAGGTCAACCGTTTATTAACCAGTTTTGAACGTACCCCAGCGCTTACCGAAGATTGGCAAGCGCAACTAAACGAATTAGATGAGGCTGCAAGCGCAGTAAAATTAGCGTTAAAGAATGACCCAAATAATAAGGCGTTAATTCGTATGCTTCATCACGTATATCAACAGCAAATTGCCCTGATTGAGCGAGTGCACGCGCCCAAATGGCAACAAATATAAGAGGCTACACTATGTTATTTACAACCTTTAAACGTCCGATTCGCGTGCTTTCAAATACGCTTATCACTAGTACACTTTTACTTTCAGCGTCTGCTTATAGCGGCGAAAAAATTGATAAAACCTTAGATACTTCGTCGTCACCTAAAATAGATATTCAACATGTAAATGGTCAAGCTGATATCCGTGTTTGGGATAAACCCCAAGTAAAAGTGACGGGAGAATTAGGCGACAGTACCGAAGAGTTTACCTTTGAACAGCAGGGCGATGTTGTTGTTATCCATGTCGAAGTAGAGCGGGCTAAAAAAGGTTGGTGGGGCAAAGACAATGAAGGCGATGAGTTGGTTATTTATGTCCCTGCAAACAGCGACGTTGATTATAGCGCCGTGAATGCAGATGTTCGACTTGATGGAGTACGAAATGGTGTCGATATCGACGTGGTGAACGGCGATGTGTCGCTTAATAATGTAGCACAGCATATTGATGTTGAATCGGTTAATGGCGATTTGTCACTAACGTCTGTTGAAGGTCGAGTGAATGCGGAAACCGTCAATGGTGAAATAGCACTGCAGCATAAGGGAAAAGAAGCAATATCGGTGGCGTCGGTAAACGGGCGAATGAAGGTGGAGACAACCAGCGCAGACGTATCGGTTGAAAGTGTAAATGGCAGGATAGAGCTAGCGCTATCGCATATTGATATGCTTAGAGTGACTACCGTAAATGGCCGTATAGACGCAAATTTAGTGCTGAATGAAAATGGCACAGTCAAAGCCAGTTCGGTGGGCGGTGCGATGGACTTCAATTTTCAAAAGGACGTGTCTGCACAATTTGATATTGAAGCGCATGCGGGCGGCGATATCATAAATAAACTGAGCAAAGACGAAGTGAAAGAGCCAAAGTACGGGCCAAGCAGCTGGTTGCGCTTTACCAATAATGGAGGACGAGGGAACGTTGATATCTCCACCGTTCACGGCCGCATTGCGCTAGACCAAAAATGAATGTCTTATAAATAGGTTAATTCATTTATTAGCTTGAAAAATAACTATTAGGCCATATTTTCCTATTAAGATGTGGTGCGGCTACTGACAATAAATACAAAACAGATTGTTGGTACTCGCATCATTTTTAGCGTAGCAATTACATCGGTGAAACCGATACGGTTCGGTCCTACGTTAGAAATAATGAACGAGGAGAAGATAGGTGAAAGTGGTACATCACGTAAAACGTTTCTGGCGTTTTCACGGTCTAATAGCTGCAGCAATTACCCTTAGTGCGGTTACGCTAGGTTGCGCGGTAAAAGAGCCTGCTTATTTTGAGGGAACATGGATAGTCACTGACACTTATCAGCAAGGTGGTAGCGCTATCGATAACAATAGTTCCTTGCTGTTAGGGCGCTCTATTCAGTTATCGCAAAGTAACGCACAGCTCAATCAAGCGCACTGTGATTCACCCATCTATCATGTAACCTCACTAAACACAGAGCAATTTGAAACTGCTTTTGCGATGCCGAGTAGCAAGCTTGGGTTCGATGACGGGGCAATAACACACGTTACCCTTGAATGTGCCAACCACACACCTAAATTTGGCTCAGAATTCTTGTTTCAGCCATACAGTTTTGCTTATATCTCAACGGACGATGCCTTTTTTAAGGTTGAAAAAGCACGTTAAATCTCTTTGTTAGGAGTAAGAGAAACGCGTACTTTTTAAAGGAGATTAATTAAACAACTGAGCATCATTATCGATATACTTTGTTGTTCAGTGTCGCACAAAAGCGCATAATGGTAAGATAATGTTTTTTCAATCTTACAGGTAAATGTAGTGGCGTTCCCTTCGCAAGGCGATAACAAGATAGAGAAATTGAAGGTTCCTCCTCATAGTATTGAAGCGGAGCAGTCGGTTCTTGGCAGCATGCTTATCGACCCTGAAAGCTGGGATAAAGTCGCCGAACTCGTTACCGATAGCGACTTTTATAATCGTTCCCATCAAATTATTTACCGTGCGATAACGCGATTACTTAACAACAGTAATCCGGTCGACCTTATTACTGTTTCAGAAGAATTAGAGCGACACGACGAACTAGATGATGCGGGCGGGTTTGCTTATTTAGGGGAACTTGCAAAAAATACCCCTAGTTCTGCCAACGTTGTGTCTTACGCGCAGATTATTAGCGAACGGGCTATTACTCGTGAACTTATTGGTGTCGCCCATGAAATTGCTGAGGTTGGATATAACCCGGAAGGTCGTGACAGTGCCGATATACTCGACTTAGCCGAGAGTAAAGTATTCGAAATTGCTGAGCGTCGAACCGGAGAAAATGAAGGCCCTCGAAATGTAGAGGCTGTGTTAGGCAAAACGATAGACCGCTTAGAAGCGCTGGTAAAGACGAATAAAGAAGTTACCGGTGTCACCACGGGTTTCACCGATTTAGACAAGAAAACCAGCGGCCTTCAACCTTCAGATTTAATCATTGTTGCGGCACGTCCTTCCATGGGTAAAACCACCTTTGCAATGAACCTGGTTGAAAACGCCATGATGGCTGAAGAAAAGCCGGTACTTGTGTTTAGTTTAGAAATGCCTTCTGAACAAATCATGATGCGTATGCTGGCATCGTTGAGTCGGGTTGACCAAACCAAGATCCGTACCGCTCAGTTGGATGACGAAGATTGGGCAAGAATTTCAAATACAATGGCCATGCTGAAAGATAAAGACAGCCTATTTGTTGATGATTCGTCAGGCTTGACCCCCATGGACGTTCGAAGTCGTGCTCGAAAACTTGCAAGAGAGCGTGGCGGGATAAGTCTTATCATGATTGATTACCTTCAGTTAATGCGCGTCCCTTCGTTAAGTGATAACCGTACCTTAGAAATTGCAGAAATCTCGCGATCACTGAAAGCACTAGCAAAAGAATTAGAAGTACCCGTCGTGGCATTGTCGCAGCTAAACCGTACACTAGAGCAGCGTGCTGACAAACGTCCGGTAAACTCAGACCTTCGTGAATCAGGTTCAATCGAGCAGGACGCCGATTTAATTATGTTTATATACCGTGATGAGGTTTACCATGAAAACAGCGAGCATAAGGGTATTGCAGAAATTATTATCGGGAAGCAGCGTAATGGCCCGATTGGTACCTCACGACTTACGTTCCAAGGTCAGTTTTCGCGTTTTGATAATTATGCTGGGCCAGCACTAGCAGATGATTATTAAAATGAGACGTCGCGCTCACGGGTAACGTAAAAAATATAGATAATAAAAAAGGCGCCTTAGGCGCCTTTTTTCGTTTTAGTTACTATTACTTTTCTTCAGCAACTTTTACTGTACCGCTTACTGTCACTGAAATGCGACGGTTTACGCGATGCGCTTCAGCGTTTTTAGCTGTATCTAGCAGCTGTGTTTCACCGAAACCTTCAGTTTCAAGACGACCTGCGTCGATACCGTACATATCAACCATTACGTCTTTGAAAGCAGCCGCACGGCGCTTAGAAAGAGCCATGTTGTAAGATGCTGCACCTGGCGCTGAAGTGTGACCTTCAATGATTGCTGTTGTGCTTGGGTATTCTTTCATGAATGCCGCAAATTCAGAAATCTCTGGATCACGTGGCGCTTTCACTACCGCACTTTCGTTGTCAAAAAGAACACGTAGAGTAATTTCTACAGACTCTTCTGCGTAAACTGTACACCCTTTAGCGTCAACTTCTACACCAGCAGCAGTATCAGCACACATATCTTTGCTATCTACTACGCCATCGTTGTCACTGTCTTTGATTGCACAGCCCATAGCATCTACTGTAGTGCCAGCAGGTGTGTTTGGACACTGGTCAACGCTGTTCATTACGCCGTCGTTATCGTTGTCTACACTACAACCGGTAGCATCAACACGAACGCCTGCGGGTGTCATTGAACACTGATCGCGGCTATCAACTACGCCGTCGTTGTCGCTGTCTTTCGGTGCTGCTGGCGTACTCTTACCGAAAGGAACAGCAAAACCAAGTTTAATGCTGTAGTCGTTATAGTCTTCGCCAAAGTCATGATATGCAGCAATTTCAGTTACGATTCTAACTGAATCAGCAACATCCCAGTGCTTACCAATACCAATGTTACCTAGTGTAGTCGATTCAAATACTGCTTGGCGCTTAACACCACCAAACACGTACCATGCATCGTTTGGCATGAAGTATAGTGCATCTACACCTACCATTTCGCCAATATCGCTATTACCGCCAACGTAGTCTAAATCTAGTGAAGTAAACTCGGCACGCGCTGCCCACGTTTGGGTAAAACGAAAACCGTATTCGAAGCTAATGCCTCGGCCGTCATCTGCCACACCTTGATTAAGAGGGCGAGATACGTCAGTGTTGTAGTACATACCTGAAAGGCCAAGCCAATGTTTGTATTCTGGTTCAGCACTTTCTTGTGCAAATGCTGATGTAGATAGTACAGCAAGGGATAGCGCTGCTAGTTTAAAGTGTTTTTTCATAGTCACATCCTGTTTAACGTTGAGTGATTATCGGATTATTTTGATAATTCTGATTTGTGCTTAACCCGTTATCATAAGCACGTTTAATGCCATTTTTTATATGGGCTAAGAAACGGTCCCTTGTAATGTGGCAATGATTTTACGTCGACCACCGTTATTACGGTGTTCACCGAGTATGATACCCTGCCACGTGCCAAGTGCAAGCTTCCCTTGCTGAATTGGCAAAGATATTTGGCATCCTAGCAAACTTGACTTGATATGCGCGGGCATATCGTCACTGCCTTCATAGGTATGTATAAAATAGGGCGTGTCTTCTTTTACGCTATTATTGAAGTATGACTCCATATCTTGGCGCACAGAAGGATCGGCATTTTCATTAACAGTTAGGCTTGCACTTGTGTGTTGAAGCCATAAATGAAGCAAACCTACCTCAATGCTATTGAGCATAGGCATCGCTTCGATAACGTTGTCAGTAATAATGTGGAAACCGCGAGAATAAGAGGGAAGTACAATGGTTTCTGACTGCCACACACTATTTGTCAAAGCAAATTTCCAAGTGCGCCAGCCCCTCATCACACATGAATGGAAGAATTATTTTGGCACCGTCGACTTGATGGCTAATAGAATGTTGGTGGCCCGATACGACAATAGGTGTCGCCATACCAAACTCAAACCCTCGTTCGGCCAAATCGCGCTTCGCGTTACCACAAATCATATTGGTTACTTCGCCGACCATGTCAGCCACTTCAGCGTCTAGCTTCTCAGGACGTTCGCCTACCATTCTTTCCATAATAGTAAGTGCGAGTGACTCGTCGAAAGTAATCGACATCGAGCCGCGTACATCCGGACCGACCATACCAATTAAGCCTGATACGTCGCCTTTTGCGATATCACTTTGCTTACGTTTAGGTTTGCCTGGCGTCAATTTTGTTTGTGCCATGGTCTCTAAAACGTTCAACAGCCCTGAAATAAACGGGTTTACGAATTCAGCATTCATGTGAGTGCTCCTTGATGGATGTATCTTCCGTTTGTTGACAATCAGCGCAAAGTCCATGTGCTTCTATTGTTTGTTTCAGCACGCGAAATCCGTGTGCTTCTGCTTGGCTATTCAATGTATCTTTAAGCCCTTCGGACTGTATTTCAGCCACATCCCCACAGCTATCGCATATTAGAAACTGGACAGGGTGGTGACATCCGAAATGATAACATGCAACGAATGCATTGGTAGACTCTAGTCGATGAAT
Source organism: Alteromonas sp. 4NH20-0056 (assembly GCF_057539655.1). Lineage (NCBI taxonomy): Bacteria > Pseudomonadati > Pseudomonadota > Gammaproteobacteria > Alteromonadales > Alteromonadaceae > Alteromonas > Alteromonas sp. 4NH20-0056. Next base: position 332,306 of record NZ_BAAJLS010000004.1, read on the forward strand.
TAAACCAAAATCGAGAAGAAAATCTAGCGCGCGATAGACAGTGGCGGGTTTTGCCCCTGACTCTGTTTCTTTTAACGCATCCAAAAGCTCATAGGCGCCCATCGGGCCATGCTTCTCAATCAGAATGTCGTATACTTTCTCTCTGAGAGGGGTAAACCTTGCCCCTCTTTTTTCACAGTACTCGCGAGCCTTGTGTAGTAACGTAGCATTATTCATTTAAAGTAACCGTTGTTGTCCTTCAGCAGGCTCGAGCGCTATGCATGTTCGTGCATACATGCAATCAATCTGTCTTCTAGTGCAAAACGTTCTTCTAGTGTTTCACCCAGTGAAGCCAGCGCATTATCAAACTTAGCTGCTTGTTCTGTAGTAACTGAATCAACGAACGTGTCGTTAAAAAGCAACGCCTCGTCGGTCGTCTTTACCAACGCTGATTCTAAGTTTTCGCGTAGTTGTTGCGCTTGTGTGTTGTTTCCGACAAGCATATCAAAAACTTCAAAATGACCAGCGGAGAGATAATCCACTAAGATTTCACAAAATGTCGTGATCGAATTTGCTTCAGGCAACGATTCACCTTGGTCATTTAAGCCTGCTAAATTGCAGTAGGCTTTTATCAAGTCTTGTCTTTCTAACAACCAATTATCTACAGCTTTACTTTTGCCGCCCCATTTGGCTGTGCTTTTTTCTACTTGCTGTAACATTTAATATCCTTAGCGGCTTATCGCGCTAGTATGCGAAAGTACAGTATAACATCGACGTAACATGACACAAATAACGCGCACTTGTTACTTTTTATATATGTTAACCTATCACACAGACCGTTTCGGGAGTATAGACAGATGATGATAAAGCGTAATGAGGACCACGTAATCCGCACTCTTGGTACGTGGGTGATATTTAGTAAAAGCCGTGTCATTGTCAAAATTGGCGAAGCGCGTGTTCCGCAAGATAACTTTACGGCCTTTCCTTTTCTAGATGAATATAAAGAAGATATTTACGAGTTGCCACCATTAGGCGATTCGTCGCCATCCTCACTCCCTACGTTTATTGTTGATTTAGGCGCAGAAATTGTAGAACACGATGAATTTGAGGCAATTCCATTACGTAATTTATTGTTTTCTCAGCAAGACATGGCTTTTACGGTCATAGGCAGGGCATGGCAATATGTACATTTTTTGCGTACCCATCGTTACTGCGGTCAGTGTGGCTCACCCACAGAGCGTATTAATTGGGAAATGGCAGTACATTGTCACACCTGCAACCATCGTAGTTACCCTCGGGTATCACCTTGTATCATTGTTGCAATTCATGACCAAGAACGTATTTTACTTGCCCGCGGTGTTAGGCACAAAGAAGCCAACATGTATTCAACGCTTGCAGGTTTCGTCGAAAGCGGAGAAAGTCTAGAAGAGGCTGTGCATCGAGAGGTATTTGAAGAAGTTGGCGTTAAAGTAAAAAATATTGAGTACGTAGACAGCCAGCCTTGGCCGTTTCCACATTCTTTGATGGTCGGGTTTATTGCGCAATATGATGGTGGTGAAATTCGCTGCCAGGAAAATGAAATAGATGATGCGCAGTGGTTCGATATTGATGCGCTTCCTACTATCCCCCCTAAGGTATCTATTGCAGGGCAACTTATTGCGAGAACCGTGTCTCTTATTAGTGACAAATAAAAAACCCTGCCAAGGCAGGGCTTCAATTCGTTTAGCACGGTCCCGTTATCGGGCTTCTTCTTGTTACGGTATATAGTAATAGCAAACCCTTATTTTGAGCGCAACCTCTTTTTTTTAATTATTTACAAGTGGCGTTCATCTTTAAAATTCTACGTTATACCGTATGTAGTAATTATTACTCAGCTTTTTCACCCACTGTCAGATGAATACTGATATAATTCGCGCGATTAAATTTTTGTATTTAGGTGAGTGTATATATGTCGCAACATAATGATAGTGTTAATAAACCCGCGTTAAAGAACGACCGTTACTTACGTGCTTTGCTTAAACAGCCGGTTGATATGACACCTGTATGGATGATGCGACAAGCAGGTCGTTATCTTCCTGAATACAAGGCTACACGAGCCGAAGCCGGCGATTTCATGTCATTGTGTAAAAACGCTGAATTAGCGTGTGAGGTGACATTGCAGCCGTTACGTCGTTTTCCCCTAGACGCAGCAATACTTTTTTCAGACATACTTACTATCCCTGATGCAATGGGCTTAGGGCTTTATTTCGAGACGGGAGAAGGCCCTCGTTTCAAAAACCCCATTACCTGTAAAGCAGATGTGGATAAAATAGGGTTGCCTGATCCTGAAGGCGAGCTTCAGTATGTGATGAACGCGGTGCGTACTATCCGTAGAGAATTAAAAGGTGAGGTACCATTAATTGGTTTCTCTGGAAGCCCTTGGACACTTGCAACCTATATGATTGAAGGTGGTTCAAGTAAGGCATTTACTAAGATTAAGAAAATGGCTTTTGCTGAGCCGGCAATTTTGCATGCATTACTTGAAAAACTCGCTGACTCAGTGACCGAATATCTTAACGCCCAAATCGCTGCCGGTGCACAGTCGGTTATGATTTTTGATACATGGGGCGGAGTACTGTCGCCACGTGATTATAAAGAGTTCTCGCTACAATATATGGCGCGAATCGTTGATGGTCTCACACGTGAGAGTGACGGTCGCAAAGTACCTGTAACCTTGTTTACCAAAAATGGTGGCATGTGGCTTGAGTCTATCGCGGCGACAGGGTGTGATGCTGTTGGACTCGATTGGACTATCGATATTGCTGACGCAAGAAAACGTATTGGCGATAAAGTGGCACTGCAGGGAAATATGGACCCGTCTATGCTGTACGCTTCACCTGAACGTATAGAACAAGAAGTCGGTACCATTCTAGAGGGCTACGGCAATGGCAGCGGACATGTGTTTAACCTTGGTCATGGTATCCACTTGGATGTACCGCCTGAAAATGCAGGCGTGTTTGTCAATGCGGTGCATAAATTAAGCACGCCATATCACAAGTAATACAGGTAACGAGCACCCTTCATGCCTTTGTGAAGGGTGTATTACCTTTAATAAGCAATGCTCACGATGCAAAGGTTCTTTAGATTGAAGAAAAAAGGTCAGTTAGCCTTTATTGCGGCGTTGATAGTATTCATTGCTATCGCCGCTGATCAATACCGCTATTACAATAATAAACTTAACAGCGCGAGTGCACAGAAGGCTGAATTGCATAGAGAGTTAGAGCGAGAGAAAGCAACTAACACAACTCAGCTTAAGGTAATTAAGCCTACCTCAAGGCTTGCGAAGGGCGATACCTCAAACGCACCTACTTCTTAAGCGTCTCTAGGTAAACCTTTCTCAATAGCACGAATAAACCGTTCTTGTTTTCTGCTCGCTGTGGGCGCCTTAACGTTTGCTTTTTGTTGTTGTGTCAATGCCCATTCAATATGACGGTCTACCTGCTCGTTCACCTTCCCTTTTTTAAGATTGAGTACGTCAACTATTTCTTCGTCGTAGGGCGCGTTTCCCATCGCAACAGCAATATTTCTTAGCCACTTTACATAGCCTATTCTGCGTATTGGCGAGCCTTCGGTGTTTTGCAAAAATGCCGTCTCTGACCATGAAAATAGAGTGACTAGCGATTGACCATGAAGAATGTCTCGGGCGTGAAAATCCTCTTCTTCAGTAATATCTGCATAGCGGTTCCACGGGCAGATTAGCTGGCAGTCATCGCAGCCGTAAATCCTATTACCCATTAACGGGCGTAATGCTTCGGGAATATCCTCGTCAGACTCAATCGTGAGATAAGAAATACACCGTCTTGCGTCTACCGTATAGGGGGCGACGATAGCATTGGTTGGGCAAATAGTAAGGCATGCGGTACAGCTCCCGCATCCTTCTTCAACGGGGGCGTCAACAGGAAGGGGTAAATTAATGAAAAGTTCGCCTAAAAAAAACCACGACCCAGCTTCTTTATTAATGGTGAGGCTGTGTTTGCCTGTCCAACCTAGCCCTGCTTTTTCTGCGATGGCATGTTCTAATACGGGCGCAGAGTCAACAAATGGGCGGTATGATGTGGAACATAACGCTTGAGTAATTTTTTCACCCAGTTGCTTAAGGCGTTTTCGAATTACCTTGTGGTAGTCTCTGCCAAGGGCATATCGGCTAACATAGCCAATATCCGGGGTTGATAGATGTTGAGCAAAGGACGCATCGGGTGGAAGATAGTTCATGCGCACGCTGATTACCCGCAATGTTCCAGGTACCAGTTCGGCAGGACGAGCACGCTTCATACCATGACTTTCCATGTAGTGCATGTCACCGTTAAATCCGTTCTCCAGCCATGCTTGAAGATGGGCCTCATGCTGATGCAGATCAATATCGCTGATACCAACTTGCTGAAAGCCTAGCGAATAACCCCAAGCCTTGATATTGTTTGTTAATTCAACTAAGTCGATAGAATTTATTGTGGACATGCGCTTATGCTAGATACTCAACTCACCTCAAGTTTATCATACAAACTTTTCAGAGCCGACCAAGTAAGAGAAAACGAAGCTAAAGCCGCTGAACAGTCAGGTTGTGACATGTTTACACTGATGCAGCGAGCTGGCGACATTGTGTTCGAGCAATGCCAAGAGCGCCTCCCCAATTCTGATGTGTATTTAATTGTTGTAGGGCAAGGGAATAATGCAGGTGATGGCTATGTAGCAGCGATTAATGCAAAGCTGGCGGGCAAACAAGTTTATGTTTGCGCGGTGCAGCCAGAACGAGTTTTAGAGGGCGATGCTGGTACTGCACAATCTCGATGGATAGATTTAGGCGGAAAGATTAGAGCATTTGATAGCGCATTACTTGAAAAAGCGGACGTTGTAATAGATGCGCTTCTTGGCACGGGTATCAATAGTTATATAAGAAATGAATTCGCCCATATTATTGATGCTATCAATGCATCAACAACGCCTATTGTCAGTGTTGATGTCCCCTCAGGGCTCGATGCTAATACCGGGCAAAGTTTAGGGCGCTGTGTACAAGCCGATGTAACGGTAACATTCGTTGGCATTAAGCCTGGGCTGGTTACCGGAGCGGGTAAGCAATCGTGCGGCAAGCTGGTATATGCCGACTTAGGTATCGGTAAAGCGTTTCAATCGCTGGCACGTGCCTGCGCAACGATGCTGAATATCGAACATTTTAAAGGCATGGGGCCACGGGACATCCACAGTCACAAAGGCACCTATGGGCGATTACTTTGTGTCGGAGGAAATCGAGGCACTGCTGGTGCAATAAGGCTTGCTGGTGAGGCCGCACTAAGAAGCGGAGCCGGTATGGTTCGGATTTTTACGCATACCAATTCGGTTGTACAAGTGAGTGCAGGAAGGCCTGAACTTATGGTGTCCGATACCGATTTGGCTGCCGCGCTCGATTGGGCAACTTGCGTAGTAATAGGGCCAGGATTAGGCCAAGATGAATGGGCTGAGGAGACCTTTCAGCTTACGATGAAGTATTGCCAGCAGCATAACAAACCTATGGTTATTGATGCCGATGCACTTAATTTACTATGTAAACAATCAACCGCTTTTACCATAGAAAACAGCATTCTTACACCACACGCGGGTGAAGCCGCGAGATTGCTTGGTGTATCTATCGATGACGTGGAAGGCGACCGATTTAATTATGCTCGTCAGTGCGCGCAGCGTTATCATGCGGTGTGTGTGTTAAAAGGCGCAGGAACACTCATAGATAACGAACGTAAAACCTGGGTGTGTCGTCATGGCAATCCTGGCATGGCAACCGCGGGTAGTGGCGACGTGCTCAGTGGCATTTTAGGAGCTTTACTTGCGCAAGGCTTAACGGTTGATATTGCTGCCAAATACGGCGTTACGCTGCATGCAAAAGCGGGAGATGATATTGCCCAGACCTACGGCCAGCGTGGTATGATAGCCAGCGATTTGTTTGATGCGGTGAGAGCGCTGATAAATCAGTAGTCTACAACAGCATTCAACGTCGTTTTTCGTTTAACTTCGATGATGGAACACAATACATGTCATATCCGCAGGCTTCATTTTTTGCAGCGCAGCAAGACGACACCGCTTTGCTCGCTCAAGACTTGGCGCAAGCCGTAAAAACGGCTGAATCGTCTAATGCTGTTATTTATCTCGATGGTGACCTAGGGGCAGGAAAAACAACATTCAGTCGTTTTTTCATCCAATCATTTGGTCATCAAGGTAGCGTGAAAAGCCCAACCTATACTCTAGTTGAACCTTACGAGCTAGAAGATGTCTCTATTTATCACTTCGATTTGTATCGTCTCGCCGACCCAGAAGAGCTTGAATTTATGGGCATTAGAGATTATTTCGGTGATAACACTATTGCCCTCATTGAATGGTCGGAGAAAGGGGGAGAGTTATTAGCAGCTCCGGATATTGTGATTGATATTGCTATTACGCCATCTGGTCGCACATTTACCGTTACTGCCAGAAGTGCAAAAGGTGCAAGACTACTACAACAGTGTAAGCGACTGTAGTAAGCTATTTATGCAATATAATGATAATAAGCCTGCATGCAGGTAATAGATAAGGCCCTAAGATAGGCGAATTATGGTGCGCAAAGTAATTTTGATGTTTTTTTTGTGTTTCGCGATACACAGCGTGTCAGCGGCACAAAATAGACTAGAAAGCGTGAGGATTTGGCCCTCACCCGATAATACGCGTGTAGTGTTAGACATGCGTAGCGCGCCTGATTTTACATACTTTAATCTTAAAAAACCTGAAAGACTGGTTATCGATCTTGCTGCTACAGACAACAAACTAAGCCTTTCTAATATTGAGAATAGCGGCGATTTAATAAAAAAAATTCGCTATTCGACCCCTAAAAATAAACACTCTGCACGTATAGTTATCGAACTTAATCGTAACGCCGAACCAACGCTTTTTGCCATGACACCTGAAGCATCATTTGGTCACAGACTGGTCATTGATTTAGCCGATAGCGAACCAAAGATTGCACCAGCAAGTGTGGTGATGGACGAGACTACGAGCACAAGAGATAGAGATATTATTGTTGCTATCGATGCCGGACATGGGGGAAATGACCCAGGCTCTATTGGTCCAGCGGGCACGTATGAAAAACACATTACATTAAGTATTGCCAAAAAACTCGAAGCCATGGTGAATGCCGAGCGCGGCATGAAAGCATTTATGACGCGCAGCGGAGACTACTATATTTCGCCCAATAAACGCCCCGAGCTTGCCCGTCAACAAAAAGCCGATTTACTTATTTCTATTCACGCTGATGCCTTTACGCAACCTGAACCACGAGGCGGCTCAGTGTGGGTACTGTCGATGCGCAGAGCTGATACCGAGCTAGGGCGCTGGATGGAAAGAACAGAACGTCATTCCGAGCTTCTTGGTGGGGCCGCGGAAGTCATTAGTGACAAATCCAGTGAGCGATATTTAGCGGAAACGATCCTTGGTCTGTCAATGGATCACAGCATGGCGACCAGCCATGATTTAGGGAACAAAGTTATCCAAGAGTTAAAAGGAGTGACGAAACTGCATAAAAAGGCCCCTCAAGCGGCGAGCTTAGCAGTATTAACGTCGCCCGATATCCCGTCTATTTTGGTTGAGGTTGGGTTTATCTCGAACCCCCAAGAAGAAAAAAACCTAAATTGGACCAAATATCGAGAGCGTTTGGCAAAGGCGATGTTCAACGCTGCTAAACGCTATTTTAAACAGGTGCCACCAGATGGTACATTATGGGCATCTGAGAAAGCGAAAAATCGTACCCATAAAGTACGAAGCGGCGAGTCGTTATCAATACTTGCACAGCGCTACAACGTAAAAATAAGTAGCATAAAAGCAGCCAATAACCTAAATAATGACGTCGTTCGAATCGGGCAAGTACTGACTATTCCTAATATATAATCAGCCCACCTTCGATAAAATAACTATCTAGCAGGGTTACCCATTGCCTATACAACTATTATCCCCTCAATTAGCTAACCAAATCGCTGCCGGTGAAGTGGTTGAACGCCCCGCGTCTGTCGTCAAAGAGCTTGTTGAGAATAGCTTAGATGCAGGGGCAACTCGCATCGAAGTCGATATTGAGAAAGGCGGCCACAAACGAATTCGAATCAAAGATGACGGCAGTGGTATTGCCAAAGACGAGCTGACGCTTGCATTAAGTCGCCATGCGACCAGTAAAATAACGACCTTAGATGATTTAGAACAAATTCTGTCTCTTGGCTTTCGCGGAGAAGCATTAGCAAGTATTAGTTCTGTTAGCCGCTTAACGTTAACGTCTCGCACACCAGAGCAAAAAGAGGCTTGGCAGGCCTATTGTGAAGGCCGTGAAATGGCAGTAAGCGTGAAACCCGCTGCGCACCCGATAGGCACAACTATTGATGTTGCCGATCTATTTTATAATACCCCTGCGCGGCGAAAATTCCTTCGGACAGAAAAGACTGAATTTCAACATATCGAAGAGGTTATCAAGCGAATTGCATTGAGCCACCCTAAAACATCTTTTGTCTTGAAGCATAACGACAAGATAGTAAAGCGTTTTATTGCTGATAAAAACGGGTCGATGACGGCGAGGATATCGGGCGTATTAGGGCAGAAGTTTGTCGATAACGCGATTCATGTTAACACCCTCTACGATGGTATAACGATTGACGCCTGGTTAGGCAATGAGGTGATGCTTCGCAGTAGTAACGACTGTCAATTTAGTTTTGTTAATGGCCGTGGTATGCGAGATAAGTTAATTATGCATGCTATCCGGCAGGCTTATGAAAGTGTGTGGGGCGTCGTAGAACAGCCTGCGTTTGTTGTTTATTTAACGATAAACCCGAAAGATGTAGACGTTAATGTGCATCCAGCAAAACATGAAGTACGTTTTCAGCAGAGCCGATTGGTGCACGACTTTATATGTAAGACAGTATGCGACGCGTTGAGCGATATTACCACGGCGCCGAGTGATGCCACCCCTGAAGGGGCAAACTCTTACAGTGTATTTGACGCGTCACCCGCCACGCATGATTATATTAGACCGCTAACGCCAGCGCCCGCGTCATCATCGCCAACGCGTTCTGCGCGCTCGTCGACGGGCGCTTATCATACCCAATCGACATCACCAAGCGGTGCTTATAACGCCAATTTTACCGCACTGATGACGCCAAATGCCGACACTGGTAACGATAAATATCGAGCCAGCGATATTGAATCTTCTTTTTTTAGTCTGTCGTCGTTACTGAGGCTATATAAAAAAGACGAAAGTATTTTTCTACTTTGCGCTTCAAAACTTGCGGGATCATGGTTAAACAACCTATTTTTAAATGCAGAGAATGCGCAACCCTTATTAATGCCAGTCGCGATTTCAATTGATAACGTGTCAGATAAGCGTATTGAAAAGCTGACAGAACATAACTTTGTCATAAACAAAGTAGCGGGGAAAATCCGTTTGCAGCAAGTTCCTGCCGGAACCCGCCATCTTCCGTGGGTAAAATGGTTTGAGAAGCTATTACTTGAAACAGAATGTGACGATGACAGCATGCTGACTAACCTCAATGTTGCCAAATGTGATGTAGACGAGAACCTATCTGCTCACATCTGGCACTGGTTGGATCAGCAATCTGAAGTTAAACAATGGGAATATGTAGAGCAATTTGCTAGAGTGCGCTCCATCGACGCCTTGTCTGAATTTTGGGGCACAAATGATAGGTAGTGGCACAGAAGCTGCAAAGCCAGTAATCGCAATAATGGGTCCCACGGCTTCTGGTAAGACAGGACTTGCTTTAGCGTTATCCGATATGGCGGACTGTGAAATAATAAGTGTCGATTCTGCACTCGTTTACAAAGGTATGGATATTGGAACGGCAAAACCGACTCGTGAAGAGTTAAATAAGGTTCCACACCACCTCATTGATATTATTGAGCCAACCGACAGCTATTCCGTGGCGCAATTTTGTACTGATACCACAGCTCTTATTGGCGATATTCATGCTAGAAATAAGGTGCCCGTGTTGGTTGGCGGTACAATGATGTACTTTAATGCCTTGATAAATGGAATTTCGGCACTACCTAAGTCTGATGAGAATATCCGACGCGATATAAATGAAGAAGCAAAAGCCAGAGGTTGGGAGGCGTTACACACACAGTTGCTCAACGTCGATCGTGTGAGTGGTGAAAGAATTCACCCTAACGACCCACAACGGATAACGAGAGCGCTTGAAGTATATCGAAGTACCGGTAAGACACTAACGCACTGGCAAGGTGTTAAAGGGTTCGAATGTCCTTACGACATTACCCAATTTGCGATAGCGCCAGATGACCGCGCCAAGTTACATAAACGTATTGAACAGCGGTTCGATATTATGCTCGAGCAAGGTTTCGAGAACGAAGTAAAAAATCTATTCGAAAGAGGTGATCTAAATGAAGATTTACCGTCTATTCGTTCAGTAGGTTATCGACAAATGTGGCAGTACTTGGATGGACAGCTTTCATATCCAGAAATGAGAGAAAGAGGTATCATCGCCACAAGACAATTAGCCAAGCGACAACTGACGTGGTTGAGAGGTTGGAACGAGGTCACGTGGCTTGACACATTTTGTAATGATAATTTGACTAAAATTACAGCAAAAGTCACACTTTGAAGTGTTGAGTGTGATATACATTAGACGTGCAATAGCTGCATTGCGCAGCATTAATAATAAAAACTAAGGATATCAAATGGCTAAAGGGCAATCTTTACAAGACCCATTTTTAAATGCACTGCGCAAGGAGCGTATTCCAGTATCAATATATCTGGTTAATGGCATTAAATTACAGGGACAAGTTGAGTCTTTCGATCAGTTCGTGATTTTACTCAAAAATACAGTGAGCCAGATGGTGTATAAGCACGCTATTTCAACCGTTGTACCCGCGCGCGCAATCACAATGCCAAGCGCAACAGGAGATTCTGACAATACTAAAGCTGAATAAATTAGAAGGTAACGCGCTTGTTTGACCGTTATGAAGCCGGTGAACAGGCTGTACTTGTTCATGTTAATTTTACCGATGAAAACAGTAAGGAAGATCTCGCTGAACTAGAATTGCTAGTGTCTTCTGCAGGGGTAGATGCCGTCGAGGTTTTAACGACGTCACGAAGCGCGCCTCATGCCAAGTTTTTTGTCGGTTCAGGCAAAGTTGAAGAAATTGCTGCGGCCGTTAGTGCACACAATGCGAATGTGGTGATTTTTAATCACTCATTATCGCCGTCACAGGAACGTAATCTTGAGGCGGTGTGCAAGTGTCGTGTACTCGATCGCACCGGACTCATTTTGGATATCTTTGCTCAACGAGCCAGAACGCACGAAGGTAAACTACAAGTAGAATTAGCGCAGCTGCGCCATATTTCTACACGCCTCATTCGAGGCTGGACTCACCTTGAACGCCAAAAAGGCGGGATCGGGCTGCGTGGACCTGGTGAAACACAGCTAGAGACGGACAGACGTTTGCTTCGAGGGCGCATTAAAGCCATTTTGCGTCGCTTAGAGAAGGTACAAAAGCAACGAGAGCAGGGACGGCGCTCGAGAAAACGTGCTGAGATTCCTACGGTGTCCTTGGTAGGATATACAAACGCGGGTAAGTCTACCCTTTTCAATACGATAACCGATTCGCATGTTTATGCAGCCGATCAGCTATTCGCAACGTTAGATCCTACGTTACGAAAAATTGAGCTTCAAGATGTGGGGCCTGCAATACTGGCTGACACGGTCGGATTCATTCGTCATTTACCACATGATTTGGTTGCCGCGTTTAAAGCAACGCTACAAGAAACGCAAGAAGCTGACTTGTTACTGCATGTTGTCGACATTGCTGATGTTAATTATCGTGAAACGATGGATGAAGTTAACGCTGTACTTGAAGAGATTGATGCTGACGACATTCAACAATTACTTATATGTAATAAGATTGATAAACTTGAAGACGTAGAGCCGCGTATAGAGAGAAACGAAGACGGCATTCCAATAAGAGTGTGGTTGTCAGCACGAACTGGCCAAGGTACGGAACTATTAGGTCAAGCGCTTACCGAGTGCTTGGCTAAAAGCATGGTGAACTATACATTGCGTATTCCCCCAGCACAGAGTCAATTGCGAGGGGTATTGTACGAATTGAATTGTATCGCCAGCGAAGAGTATGACAGTCAAGGCGATTGGTTAGTTGACGTTAGAATGCAAACGGCCGATTGGAACAGGCTAGAAAAACGACTAGAGCACGGATTATCAGAATATGTTGTGCGTCACTAAGTAAAGTGACACATGAGTACTTAATAACAATATTATAATTTATGGAGTATCAGCATGGCTTGGAATGAGCCGGGTGGAAATAAAAACGACCCGTGGAAAAATCGCGGTGGGAAAGACCAAGGCCCACCTGATTTAGACGATGTATTTAAAAACCTGTTTGGCAAATTTGGCAAATCAGGCGGCGGTAATGGTGGCTCAGGCAAGAGCTTGGGCGGCATTGGTGCAGGTATTTTGGTTGGCCTTCTCGTTGTTATCTGGTTTATCAGTGGCTTTTACACGATTCGTGAAGCTGAGCGTGGCGTGGTGTTACGTTTCGGTGAATACCATGAACAAGTTGAACCAGGCCTACGTTGGGCGCCGACATTTATTGACACAGTAATGCCGGTAGATGTTCAGTCTATTAGAGACCAGTCTTCATCAGGCTCAATGCTTACTGAAGATGAAAACGTGGTTAGCGTTCAAATGGAAATGCAATTTCGTGTTGTTGACCCATTCCGCTGGATTTACGCGGTTGAAAACCCTGAAATGAGTTTAAGCCAGTCACTCGACAGCGCAATTCGTTATGTTGTTGGTCACTCTGCCATGGATGACGTGTTAACTGACGGTCGTGAACTAACCCGTCAGCGCGTATGGGAAGAGCTTCAATCTATTATCGAACCCTATAACATGGGCGTATCGATTATCGATATGAACTTCAGAGACGCTCGCCCCCCAGAGCAGGTTAAAGACGCATTTGATGATGCGATATCTGCTCAGGAAGATGAACAGCGTTTTATTCGAGAAGCTGAAGCGTATGCACGTGAAATTGAGCCACGAGCACGTGGTCAGGTTAATCGTATGAACGAAGAAGCACAGGCCTATAAAGAGCGAGTAACACTTGAAGCGCAGGGTGAAGTTTCTCGTTTTGAAGAGTTGCTACCTCAATATGTTCGCGCACCAGAAGTAACGCGTGAACGTATTTACTTGGAGACAATGGAAGAAGTACTAAGCAGTACGAGTAAGATCCTAGTCGACAGTAAAGGCGGTAACAACATGATGTATCTACCTTTAGACAAGATCATGGAGCGCCAACAAGGTTCATCGCAACCAAGTTCAAGAAGCACCCTTGAAGGTCTGCAGCGTCCGGTAGTGGATGAAGGCGCGAATAGTCGCAATTCGTCACCTACATCAGGTTTACGCGGCGGTAGCTCGAGAGAGGGGAGATAGGTAGTATGAAAAATTTAGGCATTGCAGTATTGGTTTTGCTGGTTGTTCTTGCTTCTGGTTCACTGTTTGTGGTGAAAGAGGGCGAGCGCGCGATAGTGATCCAATTTGGTAAAATTCAAAGAGATGATGCAACCGGTGATACGAAAGTATTTACGCCAGGTTTGCATTATAAACTGCCATTTATTGATTCAGTTCGTCACTTAGACGCACGAATTCAAACATTAGACGGCACACCAGATCGCTTCGTTACTAGCGAGAAAAAAGACTTAATCGTTGACTCTTATGTGAAATGGAAAATCGATGATTTCGCTCGCTATTATCTATCGACTGGTGGTAATAAACTTCAAGCTGAAGCGCTATTAAAGCAGAAAGTGAATAATGGTTTACGTTCTGAATTTGGTACGCGCACTATCGCTCAAATCGTGTCGGGTGAACGATCTGCACTGATGAATCAAGCGATGGAGCAAGCCTCTACGTCATCAGACGAGCTAGGCATAGAGATTGTTGATGTGCGTGTTAAGCAAATTAACCTGCCAACGGAAGTGAGTAACTCTATATTCCAACGTATGCGTGCAGAACGTGCTGCGGTAGCAAGAGAGCACCGCTCAGAAGGTCAAGAGCAAGCTGAAGTTATTCGCGCAAACATTGACGCGAAAGTAACGGTAATGCTTGCTGATGCTGAGCGTAATGCGCGTCAACTACGTGGTGAAGGTGATGCACTCGCTGCTCAGATATACGCTGATGTATATTCACAAAGCCCAGAGTTTTACAGCTTTCTTCGTAGTATGGATGCGTATAAGAAAAGCTTTAGTAGTAAACAAGACGTACTTGTTGTTGCACCTGATAGCGATTTCTTCCGCTACATGAATAAATCGACTGGTAACTAGTCTTCAAAAAACAGATAAAGCCAGCCTTCGGGCTGGCTTTTTTTTGTCATTTTTTACACTTAAGCTCGGGCTGGGTGTCATGGATTTACGTTGGACAGTGCCAAAGTTGACCCAAATCGGGTAAACTAACGCCGATAATTATTAAAACAATAAGACGTATCTTTACTGATTGATTATGTAGTGTTCCCACCTACTTAGTAGTAAAGAATGTAAAACGACAGAGGGATTTTTTTTGGCTTCGGAAAATACTAAAAGGCAGTCTGCGAGTGAAAATCGTGGACAGGGTGGTTTATTCTCGCGATTTCTCGCGACAGTAGAATGGTTGGGTAATTTACTTCCACACCCCGTAACGTTATTTGCGTTACTTTCACTATTTATTGTCATTCTAAGCGGTATTCTTGGTTACTTTGATATTGCTGTTGCAGACCCACGCCCTGAAGGGGCAAAAGGGAGAGATGCTGATGGCATGATTGAAGTTATTTCACTCATGAGTGCCGAAGGGCTGCAGCGTATTGTGACTGGGCTAGTAACAAACTTTACTGGTTTTGCGCCGTTAGGTACGGTGCTAGTGGCATTACTAGGTGTGTCTGTTGCAGAGCACTCAGGCTTATTATCTGCGGCAATGCGTGCACTTGTTATGAATGCCTCTAAGCGTGCCGTTACGTTTGCGGTGGTATTCGCAGGTATTATTTCGAACACCGCGTCAGAGCTTGGTTATGTAGTACTTATTCCGCTCGCCGCAATGATTTTCCATTCTTTGGGTAGACACCCGCTCGCCGGTCTTGCTGCCGCTTTTGCGGGCGTGTCAGCTGGGTACAGTGCAAACTTATTGCTTGGAACGGTAGACCCGTTACTTTCAGGTATTACCGAAGCTGCAGCGCATATGATTGACCCTGATTATGTCGTCGGCCCAGAAGTTAACTGGTATTTCATGTTCATCAGTACATTTGTCGTCGCCACGATGGGCACTATCGTCACTGAAAAAGTGGTTGAGCCTCGATTGGGTAAGTTCGATGAATCAGAAGCATCAATCGACCTTGGTAAGCAATCGATGGACGCACCTACCGCCATTGAAAAGAAAGGCTTGCGTTGGGCGGGCATATCATTCGTTGTAGTCTGCGCAATATTAGCCATTACTATTGTGCCTGAAAACGGTATTTTACGTCACCCAGAAACGGGTGCCGTTGCAGGTTCTCCGTTTCTAAAAGGTATTGTTGCGTTTATTTTTATAACGTTTGCTGTGCCGGGCTTTGTATACGGAAAAGTCACAGGGTCAATGAAAAGTGACCGTGATGTGATAGATGCCATGTCGAAAAGTATGGGCGCGATGGGCCTTTACATAACTCTCGTATTTTTTGCCGCTCAGTTTGTAGCGTTCTTTAAATGGACCAATTTAGGTACCGTACTTGCCGTAAAAGGGGCCGCGCTTCTACAGGCTGTCGGACTAGACGGACCATCGGTATTTATACTCTTCATACTGATGTGCGGGATTGTTAATTTATCGCTAGGCAGCGCATCTGCGCAATGGGCAGTAACTGCGCCTATTTTTGTACCGATGCTCATGTTGATTGGTTATTCTCCTGAAGTTATTCAGGCGGCTTATCGAATCGGAGACTCTGTGACGAATGTCATCGCGCCTATGATGAGCTACTTTGGCTTGATTCTGGCCATGGCAGCGCGTTACAAGAAAGACCTTGGGATGGGCACGTTGATTGCGATGATGTTGCCGTATTCAATGGTGTTCATCGTGGGTTGGACTATCTTGTTCTATATCTGGGTATTTTTGCTTGGTATGCCGGTTGGTCCTGGTGCAGCAACGTACTACCAGCCGTAGTAGCGGATACACATTAACAGTTAATAAAGGCGGTTTTCCGCCTTTTTTTATCGGCAAAACTAATCGGTATGATCACACTAATTTTGCGTTAGGACAGATCATAATGCTGACTATTTCAGTATACTATCTGTATTAACGATGTCTTAAGAGAACGTAAATGAAGTTTAAGAGTAATAAAGGGTTTACCCACGCACAGGCCGATAAAATTGGTGTGTTAGTGACGAACCTAGGAACGCCAGACAGTCCAACAGCCGGCGCACTGCGACCTTACTTGAAAGAGTTTTTGTCAGATCCCCGAGTAGTAGAAGTTCCAAAGCCAATCTGGTGGTGTATATTAAACCTTATTATTCTTAATATTAGGCCTAAACGTTCTGCCGCAGCGTATGCGACGGTATGGACAGACGACGGCTCGCCGTTACTAAGTATTACCAAAGCCCAATCAAAAGCCTTAGAGGCAAAATGTAAAGCGACGTATGGTGATGATGTTATCGTCGATTTTGCTATGCGCTATGGCAATCCCTCAATCAAAAGTGTTTTGGACAGAATGCTTGAAAATGGGGTACGAAAGTTAGTTGTGTTGCCGCTTTATCCGCAATACAGCGCATCAACGACGGGCTCGACATTTGACGCAATTGCACAAGATTTTATGAAACGTAGATGGTTACCTGAACTTCGCTTCATTAATCACTACAACGATAGAGATGACTTTATTACTGCGCTGGCTAACAAAGTAAAAGCGCACTGGAAGACGCACGATAAAGCCGACAAGCTTATTTTCTCCTATCATGGTATTCCAAAGCGCTACTTAATGAATGGCGACCCTTACCATTGTGAATGTCATAAAACATCGCGTCTTATTGCAGAAAAATTAGGACTAGCACACGATGACTACATGACGACCTTTCAGTCACGTTTTGGTCGAGAGGAGTGGTTGAAACCGTACACAGATGAAACCCTAAAAGGTTTGCCTGAGGCTGGTGTTAAGTCTATTCAAGTGATGTGTCCGGGGTTCTCTGCTGATTGTCTTGAGACAATAGAAGAAATTGGCGAGGAAAACCGAGAGTACTTTATGGAAGCCGGTGGCCAGCGGTATGAATATATCGATGCACTAAACAGTGATGAAGAACATATCGAGATGTTGTTTTCGCTCGTTCAAGAAAACCTTCATGGCTGGACCGTAAGCAGTGATAACTCGGTACGCGCAGGATTGGCTCATACGATGGGCTCAGACAAATAAACGAGGATTTTATGGACAAGGACGTTGGTGCACCTAAAGCATTACTCAAAGCACAGAAAATGGCAAACTTGCTTGATACGGCGGTAAAGTTACCCATTATTCCTGTGAAAATTGGTCTCGACTCTCTCGTCGGTCTCATCCCTGGGGCGGGTGATGCACTCATGTTGTTTGTGTCACTGCGCATTGTTTGGCTGGGTAAATCGCTAGGTATGCCGAAAGCCCTTGTTGCTCAAATGATAAAAAATTCAGTAATCGATTTTGGTTTGGGCTTCATCCCTTTCGTTGGTGACATTATCGACATTTTTTACAAAGCCAACCAGAAAAACGTAAGGCTTATGGAGCGCTGGTGGATAAGTAATAATAAGTCTAAGGTCGATGCAGCGACGCAAGCGAAGTTAGCCAAATGGGAAGCAGAGCTGGATTAAGTACTCCTCTCGTATATTTATCACTGTTATTGTCTCTATTCATTAAAAAACATTAATCGTTATCTATACTTAGTGCGTAGCAATACCACTGGGTGTGTTTGAGATAGCGCGCCATCACTTTACGAAAGTCAAAGGAGTGTGCGATTAATGAAAGCGTCTGATTTATTTGTAAAAGCGTTAGAAGCCGAAGGGGTCGAATATGTATTCGGCATTCCGGGGGAAGAAAACTTAGACTTGCTGGAATCTCTGCGCGCGTCGTCTATCAAATTAGTGCTCACTCGCCATGAACAAGGCGCAGGCTTTATGGCCGCCACCTATGGCCGTCTTACGGGAAAGGTGGGCGTGTGCCTCTCTACTCTCGGGCCTGGCGCTACCAATCTAGTAACACCTGCTGCGTATGCCCAATTAGGGGCAATGCCCATGCTTATGATAACAGGGCAAAAACCGATAAAGACCAGCAAACAAGGTAGGTTTCAGGTCATCGATATTGTCGATATGATGCGCCCCATCACAAAGTACACAACTCAAGTGGTCAGTGGCGACCGTATACCTTCTGCGTTGCGCGAGGCCTTTAGGCTTGCACATGAAGAGCGCCCTGGCGCGGTCCATATTGAGTTACCGGAAGATATCGCAGCAGAAGATACCACACAGCCACTGTTAGCGCCAAGTGTGTCACGCAGACCAATAGCAGAATATAAAGCCATTTCTGCGGCGGTTGAAATGATAGAAAGCGCTACATCTCCGTTACTGATGATAGGCGCTGGCGCTAATCGCAAACTTACGGCGAAAATGCTTCGCGAGTTTGTCGATAAAACAGGTATTCCCTATGTCACAACCCAAATGGGGAAAGGCGTATTGAATGAAAGTGACCCACGCTTTGCTGGCAATACGGCATTGTCTGATGGTGACTTTGTTCACCGTGCTATTGAGCGCGCCGACCTTATCATCAATGTTGGGCATGACGTGGTTGAGAAGCCCCCGTTCTTCATGCATCACGACGGTAAAAAAGTCATTCATGTTAATTTTGAAACCGCCGCAGTTGACCCTGTTTATTTTCCTCAATTGGAAGTTGTCGGCGACATTGCTAACAGTATTTGGCAGTTAAAAGAAGGGATAACACCGCAAGATAACTGGATGCTCGATTTCTATAAAGATGTGCACGATGCTTATGTTGCGCACCGAGCTGAAGCCGAAGATGATAATCGATTCCCTATTCTTCCAGAACGTTTTGTGAGAGATATCAGAAAAGTAATGCCTGAAGACGGCATCGTCACCTTAGATAACGGCATATATAAAATCTGGTTTGCGCGAAACTACCCGGCCTACCACCCTAACACTCTATTACTTGATAATGCGCTTGCGACCATGGGCGCCGGTTTACCGTCTGCGATTGCGGCTAAATTGGTGAAGCCCGACGTGCCAGTGTTAAGTGTGTGCGGCGACGGTGGTTTTATGATGAATAGTCAAGAGATTGAGACTGCTGTTCGGCTAAAGCTTGATCTCGTTGTTGTGATTTTAAGAGACGATGCGTACGGCATGATAAAGTGGAAACAAGCTAATATGTCGTTTGACGAATTCGGTCTTGATTACGGCAACCCAGACTTTGTTAAGTATGCACAAAGTTATGGTGCTAAAGGCTGGCGTGTTGACAGTGCTGATGTCTTAGTGCCTATTATAGAAAGTTGTTTATCAACACCTGGCGTTCATGTTATCGATTGCCCGGTAGATTACAGCATGAATGACAAAACGTTGAACCATACAATTAAAGAGCTTAGCGCTAAGTTATAGGGAGAGAATATGTTACAGGAAAGCTATCCGTACTACCTTGCCAGTGAGGCCTGTTTTGCAAATACCGATCTTGAAGTGACCAATAAATATAGTGGCGTAGTGGCGACACGCGTCGCGATGGCAGATGCCTCGGTTATTGATAAAGCAATTGCCGCTGCGGAAGAAGCGCAGCCGGCTATGACTGCGATGGCACCCTATGAGCGTCAAGCTGTTCTTGAGCATTGTGTGAAACGTTTTACTGAGCGTGCTGACGAATTGGCTGATGCACTCTGTATTGAGGCGGGTAAACCGATTAAAGACGCGAAAGGTGAAGTGAGTCGTTTAATTGATACGTTTAAAATTGCCGCAGAGGAAAGCGTACGTATTGGCGGAGAGGTGGTGAATCTAGAAATCACTGCACGTGCTAAAGGGTATCAAGGCATGACTAAGAAAGTCCCTATTGGCCCTTGCTCTTTTATATCGCCGTTTAATTTCCCTCTTAATTTGGCTGCGCACAAGGTGGCACCCGCCATCGCAGCCGGATGTACGTTTGTGTTAAAGCCGGCTTCACGAACCCCCATAGGGGCGTTGATCATTGGAGAAATACTCGCTGAAACTAACCTTCCCAAAGGTGCGTTTTCGATTCTTCCGTGTAGCCGAGACGGAGCAGACCTATTTACTACCGACGATCGTTTAAAATTACTAAGCTTTACAGGGTCACCTGATGTGGGCTGGGCACTTAAAGCAAAAGCGGGTAAGAAGCCTGTGGTGTTAGAGCTTGGCGGTAATGCTGCTTGCATCGTTGATAAAGATGCCGATATAGACGACGCGATTTCGCGTGTCATTATTGGTGCGTATTATCAATCGGGTCAAAGCTGTATTAGCGTACAGCGCCTACTCGTGCATTCTGAAATTTATGATGAATTTAAATCGAAATACGTGGAAAAAGTAAAAGGGTTAGTATCGGGCGATCCGTCAGATGAAAACACCTTTATTGGCCCTATGATTTCAGAATCTGAGGCTGAGCGATTGCACAACTGGATCATTGAAGCTAGTGAGGCTGGTGGCACTATTTTATGCGGTGGAACACGAGAAGGGGCCATGCTACAGGCCACTGTCATGGAAAATGTACCAAAGGGGTGTGACGCGAGTGCAGAAGAGGCGTTCGGGCCGTTGTCGATATTGCTACCTTTCGATGATTACGATGACGCACTGAAAGAAGTGAATAACAGCCGGTATGGTTTACAAGCTGGCGTATTTACGCGAGATATTTATAAAGCACACAAAGCGTGGAATGAACTCGATGTTGGTGGGGTAGTGATCGGCGACGTACCAAGCTGGCGTGTAGACAATATGCCCTATGGCGGTGTGAAAGACTCAGGTTTAGGTCGCGAGGGTATTCGCTATGCGATTGAAGATATGACTGAAACAAGGTTGATGGTGATTAGAACGCCATAATCATGACGTGATTCACTTAATCAATAAATAAAAAAGAGCGCACCGTCGCTCTTTTTTATTCTGCATACTCTTCTAGTAGCGCCAGAGGAATAACGTTTAACGCCTTCTCATGTGTGGCTTCAAGCCTTATTTTTGGTGCTACCCCTGCTTCATACGCTTGCAACCAGCGCGCAGCGCATAAACACCACCGGTCTCCCGCGAGCAACCCTGGAAATGCCATACTAGGCCAAGGGGTGATTAAATCGTTTCCTTGGCGAAGTGAGAATTGCAAAAATTCATCGGTGACTACCGCGCACACGCTATGATTGCCAACGTCAGCATCAGGCACATAACAAAAGCCCTCGCGGGTAAAGCCTGTGTTTCCACAGCAAAGTTGTAATGGGCGGCCATATACATTTTTTTCATTCGCCAAAACGATAACTCCACTTCATACGTATATTGAGCGTTGATAGAAAAACAGTAACCGTATCGAATACGATGCTCAAATAAAAATCGTTGTACCATTGATAAGTGTAACGTGAATATACGCCGCCATCAGAAAAAAGGTTTTGTCATGCTAGATAAAAGTGAAAAGTCAGCGCCGCTAAATTACTCACAAGATGAGATTGCTCGATTTGATGCACTGGCAGAATCGTGGTGGGACCCAAACGGGCAGTATAAAACAGCACTGGCGTTTAACTTTTCTCGATTAGCGGTAATGACCGCTCAAATTCGTGAGCACTTTGACAGGGATGAAGGGAAGGACGCGCTGGCCGACCTATCTATTGTTGATATTGGCTGCGGAGGTGGGCTTATCAGTGAATCGTTGGCGAGCTTAGGTGCAAATGTGACTGGCATTGATGCAAGTGCAATGAGCATTGAGGTAGCGAAACGTCATGCCCTTCATAATAACGTTAGCGTTGATTATAAGCATCAATTGTCCAGCGAACTGGTTGCACAGGGAAAACAGTACGATGTAGTGATTAATGCAGAAGTGGTAGAGCACGTCCCAGACCAAGCCGCGTTAATAAGAGAATGTGCTTCTCTAGTAAAACCTGGCGGTATGCTTATCCTCGCCACATTAAACCGAACCATTAAGAGCTTTATTATTGCAATTGTGGGCGCGGAATACGTGATGCGGTACTTACCTATCGGTACCCATGACTGGAAAAAGTTTGTGAAACCCACCGAACTTAAGCAATGGGTGGGAAAGGGCTTTACGTTAACCCATGAAGTGGGAATGAAATTAAATGTATTGTCGTCTCAGTGGCAAACTACACCAAGCTTATCGGTTAATTACATTCAATGTTTCAAGAAAACATAAACCGCCTCAACTATTATGTATCACAGCTGTTTATGGTCTGTATTCGTTAGCAAAATAGTATGGTGTGCAATACGTATATAGCAAATAAATATCAATAATATCAATATCTTACTTTTTGTATTTGGCGATATTCCTCTTTTTCTTTCTGTTATTCCTTTCTTTGGTTAATCGTGCTGGTTGATCTTTACATTATATTTACATAAATATAACAAAAAGGTCTGACCACGGACCTCTTAAAAAAAGGGCACATAATGAAGAAATTGACACTGTTACTCACGCTAATACTGGTACTTGTCCCGATGCAGGCACTGTCAGGTACCTACGCAAAAACCAAATACCCTATTGTGTTGGTGCACGGACTTTTTGGTTTCGATGACATTTTGTTTGTCGATTATTTTTATAAAGTTCCACACAAACTTACTCGCAATGGTGCGCAGGTTTATATCGCAGAGGTTGCACCAGCAAATTCTACAGAAGTGCGCGGCGAGCAATTATTGCAGTATATCGACGAAGTACTCGCTCTCTCTGGCGCTGAAAAAGTCAATATTATTGGGCACAGTCATGGTGGGCCCACGGCGCGCTACGCGGCAAGTGTCGCGCCTGACAAAGTTGCATCTGTCAGCTCTGTCGGCGGAGTGAATTGGGGGAGTGCAGTAGCGGACATGTTACGCAATGGCTTAGCAGAGGACTCGATTCAAGAGGGAACAGTGGGCTTGGTTGTTGATGCCTTTGCAAATGTGATTGAGTTAGCGTCAGGTTCTGACCCAAGAGACCAGCCCACTGATGCGGTCGAGGCGTTAAATTCACTTTCTACAAATGGCACGCTGGCGTTTAACCGTCGCTACCCAGAGGGCATGCCATCAGCCTACTGTCGAAATGATGGAAAAATGCTTGCAGAAAACGGCGTGCATTATTTCTCGTGGAGCGGCGGCCGCACCTACACCAACGCACTTGATGTCGTTGATCCGTTTCTAGCGATAACTGGGTTGGCATTTAATGAGCCTAATGACGGATTGGTATCAACATGTAGTTCCCACCTAGGAAAGGTGCTTAAAGACAATTATAAAATGAACCATCTAGATGAAGTGAACCAAAGTTTTGGTATTACGCATTGGTTTGAGACTAATCCTGTCGATGTGTTCGTAAGACAAGCTAACAGGCTTAAGTCGTTAGGGCTTTAATTAGGTGCGTAATTGGGCATTATTAGGAGGTTTCGGCCTCCTTGTTATACTCGGTGTTGTGATGTTTTCAGTTGACCCAGCAACGCATGATGAGCCTGCCGTGCGGTCTAACGAACAGCAACCTTCGACTCCTATGCTTGAGCAACAGAGTATTGCTGGGGCAGTTTTACACGAGTTACCGATAGAACAAACCCTTACTGCCTTTTTACTGGGCGAAAATACCAAAGATGCATTCGATAAGTTTATTTTTGATCAAGAAACAAAAGATGAAAAAGTCGTGCTCGCCCAGTATGCGAGTCATGCGAGCACCTACTTTACCGTTAAGTCTCGAGATTATGCTGTTGACCTGTTTGGTCGTTACGTTGAATACAAAATTGCTCTGTCTACGCAGGACGTTGATATTGACAACTACAATGTGAGCCCCAGCGACATAATGGCCACGTTAGATATGCGACATGACATCCGCCAGCAATATTTTTCTCAACACGAACAGACATATCTGTTTGGTGAAGACAGCGCAATAGACGAACGTGCCGTGGAGCGGCTTCGTATCGCCAATACCACCGGGTTGTCTGATGCCCAAAAGCGCGACGCCATTTTTGAGCAGTTGAACACCTTGTCAGATCGTGAGAAGGCACCTTACCAACCTACGATTAACATGCATCGCATTGCGCAAATTAAGGCGCTGCATGATGATAATAACTCTCGTTTTAATGCCCTCTCTGCAGAGTTTGGTAGCGCTGTGGCAACGCGGCTAGTGGCCACATGGGAACAGCAGGAAAAATGGCAGCAACGAGTAAATTCATTTATCTCATTTAAAGATGGGGCCATGTCTTCTCAACAGACAGCCCAGGAAAAGCAGGAAGCGATTGATACTTATCTCGCCACGCATTTCACGGCCAACGAGGTTAAACGGGTAATCGTTGCTATTGGCGATAGCTAGTGGCTGCCGAAATACAGGTATAACCATTCAGAGATGTAATACATATCCCTCAATTGATTGTGATTTGAACCTTGTTTACGAGCGCACTATTCTTGATTATTCAGCACAATAAGAGCCTGACCCTATGAAGATTTATGAAACGAAAACAGCGCCAAACCCCCGTCGAGTAAGAATGTTCTTAGCCGAAAAGGGCGTTGATATGGACTACGTCCAAGTTGATATACAAAAAGGGGAAAATTTAAGCGCAGAAATGCGCGCTAAGAACCCCTTAGGCAAAATACCGATCCTCGAATTAGACGATGGCACCTGTATTGCCGAAACCGATGCTATCTGTACCTATTTTGAAGCATTACAACCTGAACCCTCGTTGATGGGAACCACGCCGGTAGAGAAAGCGACCATATCGATGTGGCAACGTCAGGTGGAATTCGCTTTTATGCTGCAGGTGGGAATGTGCTTTCAGCATACTACGGGCTACTTTAAAGACCGCATGGTCCCGGTTCCAGAGTATGGTAAAGAAGCGGGTATCAATGCCTCAAAATACCTAAACATACTGGAGCGTCGTTTGGGACAAAGCGAGTTTATTGCCGGTGATGCATTCACCATCGCAGACATAACTGCACTCTGTGCACTGGACTTTGCACGTGTTGTTGGCATTAAGCTAAAGGACGAGCAAGTGAATTTGAACCGTTGGTACACGAGCGTATCAAGCAGACCGAGCGCAAAAGCCTAATGATTGATTTATATACCGCTTCAACGCCGAACGGATGGAAAGCATCTGTCGCATTAGAAGAAATGGGACTTGAGTACACGGCACATGCCGTAAACCTAATGAAGGGAGAGCAAAAACAGCCTGAGTTTCTTGCGATGAATCCCAATGGCAGGATACCTGTCATTGTTGATAGAAGTGCTGATGGCCATGTCGTTTTCGAGTCAGGCGCTATTATGATCTATCTGGCTGAAAAGTCCGGAATGTTTTTGCCAACTGACGTTAAAGGTCGCAGCAACGTGATTCAGTGGCTAATGTTTCAAATGGGTGGTGTGGGGCCCATGATGGGACAAGCCAATGTGTTTCACCGGTATTTAGAGGAAAAAATCCCTATCGCAATCGATAGATACCAAAATGAAGTGCGCCGATTATTTACTGTCTTAGACGGACATCTGGCAGAGTGCGAGTATCTTGCGGGTGATTACAGCATAGCGGATATGGCAAATTGGTGCTGGGTACGAACGTATGAATGGTCGGGCGCAAGCATTGATGGCCTAGATAACCTCATTCGTTGGAAAAACAGTATTGAGGCACGTCCTGCAGCACGCCGCGGCATAGAAGTCCCAAATAAAATAGATAAGGAAGCACTTTTAAAAGGCGCGAAAAACGTCGTGACGCGTTAGAGGGCTGTGAAGCGCTAGAAGGCTGGTGCGTTTAGCGTGCCAGCCCGTTCACCAGATAGCCAACATACGTGGTATTGCGTCTCGCAAGCAATACCACGCTTTCATTACTCTTGAAGCGCAGTAAGTGCGCTTATATGCTCAGGCCCAATTCCGCAGCACCCTCCTATAATTGTTGCACCAGCATTGACCCACCGCTTCGCATAGCTGAGATACCTTTCAGGTGTTACATCCTCACGAAGCGAGGATAACATCGCATTGGCGTCGTGCGTTCGCTTTACCTCTGAAAAGCTATTGGCATAGGCTCCAATGGTGATATCGCTATTATGCGCACGCGTAAACGTGATGGCCTCTTCCATCTCTTCCGGTTGAGAGCAATTAAATAGTACCGTATCTACGCGCTCTAAGAGTGGAATAACCGAATCTAAAGGTTCTTGCGAGCGTAACGATAGGGGTAACGTTAAGTCATGTCTATTGGTCAATGAAAACGACAGCCATATTGGCTTGTTCGAGAACTGCTTTATGGTACTTATTACCGCCATGGCCTCTTGTGATGAACTTACCGTTTCAATGAGCCACATATCAACAAACGCTTCTTGCGCCCGTAAAAGGGGGGATAAAATGTCGATGACGCGCGTTGGGTCGAATAATTCAGGGCGGTATGAACCAAATGCCGGAGGTATGCAGCCCGCTACCTTGATAGGTGAGGTGGTTGAGAATGCCTCTGCCGTATCTCGGGCTATTTGGGCAGCCTGCAATGCCAGTTCAAAACCGCGATCTCTAAAGCATTCTTCGCCGATATGAAAAGGAACAAGTGCATAGGCATTCGTGGTAATAACCTGCGCTCCGGCAGCAATGAAGTTGCGATGAACATCGGCAATTAAATTAGGTGCTTGCATAAGCGCAAGGGCTGACCATTCTGGTTGCTTAAATGGCGCTCCGATACGCTCAAGTTCTCGGCCCATGCCGCCATCGAGAAGTGTAATGTTATGCGCACTCATTTTGCACTCCGTTTAATAGTAATTAGCAAGGAGGGGCAAGTTCGCACTGCCAATGGACTGTGCTTTACTGCCTACCAAGCCTTTGACAACACGAGGACAAGAGAGCCCTTTCATGTCAGTATTGCGCAACACTGCGGCGGTGCGTTCGACAAGCAAGCCTTTTACGTTATCGGGCATGGCGCCATCGATGATAATGCCTTCAATATCAAGTAAGGCAGTTGCGCAGTGCGCTGAAAACGAAACCCCTTTAGATGCGCGCTCGACCCATGAGGTTATTATAGAAGTAGCAACCGGCCAGTAGTCAGGCGTATTGTAAATCTGTTGCCCATCAAACCCTGCACGGTTCAACTCAGTTTCGAGTAAATAAAGTGATGATTGATTTATCAGTTGATCACCATTTTCTGACGAAAAGGGCAATGATCCTATTGCGCCTGCGTTTCCAGATGTGCCGGCAAGAATCGTATTATTTAGCACTACACCTCCACCTACGAACGTGCCGACAAAAACATATAAAAAATTTGAAAACGTGGCAGCGTTACCAAAACTGAGCTCGGCAGTGCATGCTGCAGTCGCGTCATTGCTTATGTATACGGGTAATGAAAGTGTTGTTGATAGACGAGCGGCAAGGTCGATGTTTTGCCATTGTGAGAGCACATCGTTGGGTGCACCCGCTTCCTCGGCCCATCTCCATACCTCAAACGGCATGGCCACGCCGACGCCACGAATCTTTTTCTTTTCATCTTCAGAAAGCACACGAGTCACAGCGGCATAAGCGCGAACCGCGAATGATAAAAAATGGTCCACTTCTGGGTAAGGTATTTTCTCGTGGACGGTAGATATAACATTGCCACACAAATCAATGAGCGTAATGTCGAAACTTCGTCGCCCTACCTTAAAGCCTAGGCCATATGCGCCGCTCGCATTAAGCCCGAAGGGAATCTGAGGCTGTCCAATTCTTCCTTTTACTGGGGGATGCGCTTTTACTAACCCACTTTTTTCTAATTTATTTATAAGGACCGTTGCAGACTGAGCAGATAAACCTGATAACTGTGCCAGCTTCGTTTTAGGTAGTGGACCTTTATTACGGATGAGCTCTAGTAAGTCACGCTCATTCCTAGAGCGGTCATCGCTACGCAATTGACCGTCAATCGGGGCGTGAACAGATACGAAGGGCGCTATCGTACTCATTTTGCAGAGAATTCCTATAGTCTCATGGCCGCTAAAACGCGAAGTCAGTGAATAAATTAACGTGCTATTACATTAGTCAGCTGATAGTACGGTTTTTCGCAGCGATTGCTAGTCAAAAAGTATTAAATCAATTAAGTTGATTTAATTTAAAGGTTGGACAATACTTACTGCCATATTGTTAACTTAATGTTGTCATTTTTTATAAGGTGCGTGTACAGCATGCGCTTCTGAAGGTCAGCGGTAAACGCTAGCGCCTTCGTCTTTATGACACGCAACATATTCGCAGAGGCAACCATGAAAGTATTATGTTTAGGTGAAGTGCTTATTGATATGTTAAGCCAAGGGGCTGCGCCTAAGGAAGGCAATACGCCAGCAATGAAACCATTTCAACCGTATGCAGGTGGTGCGCCCGCTAATGTCGCCGTTGCGGTGGCAAAGCTTGGTGGGCAAAGTGCAATGGTGTCGAAAGTTGGCGATGATACTTTCGGACATTATCTTCTAGAAATGCTTACGCATTACAATGTTAATACCGACTTTGTATGGAAAACGAAAGGCGCTAACACTGCACTTGCATTTGTTAATCTGGACGAAGATGGCGAGCGTTCATTCGATTTTTATGTTGATAACGCCGCGCATAAGCATATTACTGAGCAAGACCTATCCACGCTTTCATGCAACGACAAGACCGTTTTGCATTTCTGTTCAGGATCTATTTCAGGGCCAGAACTTATTCCCAGCACACACTACATTGTCGATAAAGCACGACAGGACAATATGCTGATATGCCTTGATATCAATTATCGTCCAGCTTTTTGGGATGATACCGAGCAGGCTCCCTCACGCATTGATGATATAGCAAGGCGAGTCTCTATCATAAAAGCAAGTAGAGAAGAGCTTGCTGCGTTGTATGGGGAAG
Organism: Alteromonas sp. 4NH20-0056; assembly: GCF_057539655.1. Taxonomy (NCBI): domain Bacteria; kingdom Pseudomonadati; phylum Pseudomonadota; class Gammaproteobacteria; order Alteromonadales; family Alteromonadaceae; genus Alteromonas; species Alteromonas sp. 4NH20-0056. The sequence goes on from NZ_BAAJLS010000004.1 coordinate 361,319, forward strand.
AGAATGCTGATGCTAAAGTGCAAGAGTGGCTACAAAGCGGCGTAAAAATCGTGCTTGTCACCGACGGGGGGGAGCCTATTCATTACGTTACGGAGTCGTTCAGTGGAACACTCGCGTCTCCCAAAATGGATGTAAAAGACACCACCGCTGCGGGCGATGCCTTTATAGGAGGCTTCTTGTATTTTCTATCCACAAGAGTAGAGAATACGCACGCATTTGCTGAATGGGCGACGAGCATTGAGAATGTCAGTGAGGCAACGGCATTTGCAATTCGCTGCGGGGCTTATACGGTAACGCAATATGGTGCGTTTAGCGCGTTGCCCACACAAGGCGACTTATAATTTTTCTGTGCGGCGCCATGTTACACCTGGTAGGTAATGTGGCCCTAATCACTGAGCCTGTACAGATAGCGTGCAGGTTTAGTTAGGTTTCAATGAGCCCTTTTACTGTTGCTAGCGTATCGGCCTCATCTGCGGGTTTGTCCCACCGAATACGATGAATGCGAGGAAATCGTAAGGCAACCCCTGATTTATGTCGGGTTGATGGATGGACGGCGTCAAACGCCACTTCTACCACTAGGGCTTTTTTCACCTCTCTTACCGGGCCAAAGCGGCCTATGGCGTTCCGCCGTACCCAATTATCAAGTTTCTTTAACTCTTCATCTGTAAAACCTGAATAGGCTTTACCTATCGGCAGCAGTTGCGCGTTTTCCCATGCTCCAAAGGTAAAGTCAGAATAGAAACTTGAACGTTTTCCATGACCACGCTGGGCGTACATTATTACCGCATCCACTACCAGCGGATCTCTTTTCCATTTGTACCATTTCCCCTTAGGCCTGCCCGGTATATAACTGCTATCGCGCTGTTTAAGCATCAAACCTTCAATCGCTCGGTTTTGACAAACGGTTTCATGTAAGTTTCGTAATGCTTCTACTGAATTAGCATGCAGTAGGCTGGAGATGTGAAGTCTATCGTTGCCGTTGTCGGCTAACCATTTTTCTAGCATTTCACGCCGATACTTTAAAGGACGCTCGGTGAGCGACGTTCCATCAAGCACCAATGCATCGTAAACAACTAGCCCCACAGGGTATTGTGAAATAAGCGCGGCTGAGGGCTTTTTTTTGTTTAAGCGCTGCTGTAAGGCATTAAACGTATCAACCCGTTCGCCATGCATGACCAGCAGTTCACCATCAAGCACCATATGTCCGCTAAGCGATTCGAGCATATCAGGAAAAGACGGGCTAATGTCATCACCTGTGCGAGAATAGAGGGCTTTTTCAGGATCATCTTTAACCGAGTTGCACGACAGCTGCACTCTGATGCCGTCGTACTTGTTCTCTATTTGCCACTCATCTTCTTGATAGTGTTGAATGGTTTCATCATCAATAGGGTGTGACAGCATCACAGGGTGAAAGGTCACAGCATTCTTAATGTCAGGCTTAGGCGCATTCCCATCTAGCCATGTAAGCATACTTTCGTAGGGCGGTTGTACAGCGTGCCACAATGTTTCTATTTCTTTAATATCTTTGCCGCCATAGTCAGCCAGTACCTGTTTAATCGAACGCGCTGACACACCAATTCTCAGCCCCCGTGTACCTAATTTCAATAGCGCCCAGCGCTGAGCTGGTGTCATCATCGTGAGGTAGTCGGCAAGCACTGACGATACGTTTTTTTTGCTTACCGATGAAAAGCACTCAACCACCTCGGATAAGCTAGGGAGGGGAGAGCGGGGTTGAAAATCGGGCCACAAATGCGCGACGGTCTCGCTGACCTCGCCCACATAGTCATAACTCATCGCAAACAGTGCAGGGTCGACTCTTTCACTGATAAGTTTTTTTACCGTATTACGCTTGAAAAAATCGAAGGTCAATGTGCCTGCAATGGCCGCAACGGCCCAGCCTCTGTCGGGGTCGGGGGTACGTTTAAGATAGTCCGCAATAAGCTTGGCTTTGGCTTTTGTACTTGAGGTGAAATAAAGCTGTTCAAGCAATTGACTGAAGGCTTCCATTACGACTCTCCCTGGGTGTCTTCATCGTAGCCCACCAGTGAAAGTGCCCGTGCCTTGTACCCCATCTTCTCTGCTTGGTACATAAGCGCGTCCTCTCTGCCGTGTGTTACCCAGACTTCCTTTGGGTTTACCTCATTGATGGTTTGCAATAATTCAGGCCAGTCGCAGTGATCTGAGATAATAAGCGGAAGCTCAGCGCTACGCTGTTTGGCTCGCGCTCGTATTTGCATCCAGCCTGATGTCATGACCGTTCTTACGTTTGGTAAGCTTCGTGACCAGCGGTCTGCTAATGCCGAGGGAGGAGCAATGACAATATTGCCACTCAGGGCCGTTTTATCTGCGATTTCGCTCACCGGAATGAGTTTACCTAAGTCAATGCCGAACGACTGATACAGCTCACATAATTTAAGTTGCGCCCCATGGAGGTAGATAGGCTGGTGGTATCCAGCTTCTCGCAGCGCAATAATAACCCGTTGGCATTTGCCGAGTGCATAGGCCCCGACCAAATGACAGCTGTTAGGAAACACCCGTAGTGATTGCAACAGTTTTTCTATCTCGTCTTCAATGGGGGGGTGTTTAAAAACAGGTAAGCCAAACGTGGCTTCAGTAATAAAAATATCGCAAGGAATAACCTTGAAAGGGGGGCAAGTAGGGTCGTGGCGGCGCTTGTAATCGCCAGATACCACAACACGGTAGCCGGCATGCTCTATCAGAATTTGAGAAGACCCTAGTATATGGCCTGCAGGGTAAAACGTTACTCTCACATCATTAAAGTGAAGTGGTATGTCCATCTCGACACTATATTGATGGGTGCTCATGTCTTCCCCATAGCGGGTGCGCATAATGGCTAAGGTTTCGGCGCTGGTATATACCGAATCGTGGCCCGCACGAGCGTGGTCCGCGTGGCCGTGAGTTACTAGCGCGGTAGATACTGGCGACATGGGGTCGATATAAAACCCTCCCGGCTCACAGAAAAGCCCGATGTCATCCGTTTTAAGCCACGTTGAGGGGTGCAAGACATCTCCTTCTATTTAACCTACTTCACAGGCAATGAAACATGATCATGAACAACCTACTACGCTCAGTTTTCTCAATTGGTTGAATAATAGAATAAATAAACTTTACTTGATGGGCTGCGTATTAGTCTTTAAACGTAATCAGCTTACTGAGTAACAACACTTTTCTTTATGGCGTCGTCGGCAGCAATACTTCCTGATATTTTTTCTGTATGGTTTGCGCGTAAGCAGTGGCAGCTTCGTGATTATCAAAAACAGATGCTGAGCGAAAAAGACCAGCACAATACCACCTTGTTAATTGCGCCTACAGGGGCAGGTAAAACCTTGTCAGGCTTTTTGCCTAGCTTGGTAGAGCTTCATGAAACTGGTTGTGAAAGCGGAGGGTTTAAAGGGCTGCATACCCTGTACATTTCGCCACTAAAAGCACTCACGCAAGATATACATCGCAACTTATTGCTGCCAATAGAAGAAATGGGATTAGCCATCACCGCAGAGACACGCACGGGCGATACCCCTTCCCACAAACGCCAACGCCAACGCAAAAAGCCACCGCATATTCTGCTTACGACCCCTGAATCACTCATGCTCATGTTGAGCTACGCCGATGCAGACACGTTGTTTGGAAAATTAAAGCGCATCATTATTGACGAAACACACAGCTTAATATCGAACAAACGAGGCGATTTTTTGTCTCTTGCACTAGCTCGTCTGTCGACACTGTCGCCCAGCATGCAGCGTATTGGGCTGTCTGCCACGGTTGCCTTTCCTGAAACACTAGGAGCATGGCTGGCAGGAAGCGACACTCAGGCCCATATTATTAAGGTCAATGCAGGAGAAAAGCCTAACGTCACGATGCTTCACTCGGCTTCTCGTATGCCGTTTGGGGGCTTTATGGCGCGCTATGCCATTGACGATATCTATGTAGCTATCGAAGCTGCAAAAACTACATTGGTATTCGTCAATACTCGCGCGCAATCCGAATTACTGTTTCAAATGCTATGGGAAGTGAACAAATCTGGGCTGCCCATCGCCTTATATCATGGCAGTTTGAGTAAAGAGCAGCGGCGTAAAACCGAGAGTATGATGGCAAGCGGCATGCTAAGAGCAGTAGTGTGTACCTCAGCGCTTGAACTCGGTATCGATTGGGGGGATGTAGATAAGGTTATCCAAGTTGGCGCACCAAAAGGTGTGAGTAGATTGTTGCAACGAATTGGGCGAGCAAATCACAGATTGGATGAGCCGAGTGAAGCCTTACTTGTTCCAGCAAATCGTTTTGAAGCGCTTGAGTGTCAGGCTGCTATTGACGCAATAAATAGAGGAGAGCTTGATGGTGATGCACCGCAGCCTGGTGCGCTTGATATTATCCCTCAGTTTATTTTGAATTGCTTGTGTAGCCAGCCTGAAAAGCCCGAAGCGCTCTATCACCAATGTTTGGCTGCAGCGCCTTATCAGAGCCTTGATAAAGATGATTTCGACAAGCTTTGGCAATTTACCGTAGATGGTGGCAGTGCCTTGAATGCGTATGAGCGGTATCAACGGCTCGTCGAAAATGAAGACGGTACGTTTTCTCCTGCTAATCGACGGGTTATTCAACGACATAGGCAAAATATCGGGACTATCGTAGAGGCCGGCCGATTAAAGGTAAAACGTATTCGTCGTGGAAATCAGGGGAAGATCATTGGTGAAGTTGAGGAGTATTTTGCCCAGCAACTTACGCCAGGAGACACGTTTTACTTTGCTGGCGAGGTGCTAAAGTATGAGGCTATTCGTGATATGCAATTGCACGCGAGACCGGCAAAGGCGAAAGAGCCCAAAATTCCCAGCTACGCAGGTGGCCAAATGCCGCTGTCGACATTTTTAGCCGAGGGTGTAAAAAACATACTGTCTACCCCTCACTCATGGCGAGCACTGCCGAAACAAGTACAAGAGTGGTTAGGTTTACAGAAGGCATTTTCTGCCTTGCCTCAGCCTGGCAATGTATTGGTAGAACAATTTCCATTTAGACAGGCGTACTATACGCTTTTTTACACGTTTGATGGTAGGAAAGCGAATCAAACGCTTGGCATGTTACTGACACGCCGCATGGAGAAAATGGGAGTAAAGCCGTTAAGTTTTAGTGTTACCGATTATGGTCTCTCGATAAGTGCTATCAACCCTGTGACAAACGAGCAACTTCAGCGCTTATTTCAGCCTGATATCTTAGGCGATGAACTAGAGGATTGGATGCTGCAAGCACCTATGTTAAAGCGCTCTTTTAGGCAGGTGGCAGTGGTAAGTGGGCTCACCGAGCAACGCTACCATGCCAGCACAAAGACCATGAAACAGGTGACATTCTCCACAGATTTAATTTACGACACTTTACGAGAACATGACCCCGACCATGTACTATTAAAAGTGGCAAGGGCTGATGCAGAGCGTGAGTTGCTTGATTTACGACGTCTAGCAAACCTACTCATTAGGTATGTTGATAAAGCGACATTAGTGAATTTGGAAAAAGTATCGCCGATGGCGATCCCAATTGTTTTAAACGTACGAAGCGAACAGGTAAAGGGCGCGGGTGCGCAGGCGATTATTGAACAAGCCGACCTTTATGCCGAGGCTGAAACTATGTTAAACGAAGTGCGCGCCTTACTCGCGGTACAACAATAGTGGTGCAGTGACGATGAGTATTACCGACCACTGGTTAACGCAGCGTGTTAAAGCCAGAACGCTTGCTATTACTAAGTTTTCGAGACACCTATGGATTCTAGATGCGCGTGGAGTAGCGTATTTGCCCGCACTTGATTGGCTCATCGTATCCGATCTTCATCTGGAAAAGGGTAGCTATTTAAGTAGCTTTGCAAACCCGCTTCCAAACCTAGATTCACGAGCAACGCTTGAACGATTATCGAGAATTCTTGATGACTATCGCCCTGAAACGGTCATTAGCTTAGGTGACAGCTTTCATGACCGACAGAGCATGTCGAGAATGAATGATAACGATAAACACAGGCTCTGCGAATTGGTAAACACCGTCAGCAATTGGAAGTGGATTGAAGGAAATCATGATCCACAACTGCCTGAGGGTATTCCCGGTGAAGCCTGCTATGAAATTGTGCTTGATAATATGGTGTTTCGTCACGAGCCTCAAAAGCGTGAACAACGCCACCAAATTATAGGCCACTATCACCCTAAAATGAGAACGCAAATTGCGCATCGCCGTTACAGTGGCAAGTGTTTTGTGTTTACTGATGACGTATTTGTTATGCCCGCGTTTGGGCAATTTACTGGTGGCCTTGATGTTAATGATGACGTTATGAAGCAGTTACTTCCCTATTCGCGGCGAACGCACTTCTTAATGTACGACACGATTATTTTTAAGGCATAGGCGCACAAAAAAAGCAGCGCCATGCTGCTTTTTTATTGCGGAGGCTTTTAATCGCGCCAGCGCTTTGTTAAGTCCTCGTAGGCGTCGATGCGACGGTCCCTAAAGTATGGCCAGATACGCTTAACTTTTTCAGTACGAGACATATCCAAATCAACAATTAATGCTGCTTCTTCATTGGCTTCTGCTTTGGCGAGGATCTCGCCTTGAGGCCCTGCAACAAAGCTTTGCCCCCAAAATTGAATGCCAGGGTCTCCGTCAACCGGGGAGGCTTCGAAACCAGTACGGTTAGCAACGATAACTGGAACAGAGTTAGCCACTGCGTGAGCACGTTGAATCGTTTCCCATGCACCGTGTTGTCGGCTTTGTTCTTCCTTATCGTCAGTGATATCCCAACCAATTGCCGTTGGATAAAAGAGAATATCTGCACCAGCCATTGCCATTAAGCGAGCGGCTTCTGGATACCATTGATCCCAGCACACAAGCACACCAAGTTTACCAATACTGGTTTCGATAGGAGTGAAGCCCATGTCACCCGGCGTAAAGTAGAACTTCTCATAAAAACCCGGATCATCAGGAATATGCATTTTGCGATATTTACCAGCAATGTCGGCACTTCTGTCGAAAACCACCGCCGTATTATGATAAAGGCCTGAGCCCCGTTTTTCGAATAGCGACGTGACCAATACAATATTGTGCTTTTGTGCCAAATCACCGAAGAACGCAGTGGCGGGGCCTGGGATAGGCTCGGCTAAGTCAAACGCGTCGGTATCTTCTTGTTGGCAGAAATATAATGTGCTGTGCAGTTCTTGTAATAAGATACATTCGCAGCCTTGATTAGCTAACGTTTCGATTTGTTCTGCGCTTCGTTGCCAGTTTGTGGCTTTATCATTACCAGCAACAGCTTGTTGTATTACACCAACTTTGACCTTATTCGGGCGCATGAATCGACACTCCTTGGTTGAGGGCATTAACGACTGAGTCTTTAAGTGTATTTATGGGTACTTGCATAGAAATACAATGCAAACTGCCATACTGTTTTACCAGTACCGAACAATCAATAGGATAAACCTCGTAATTGGGGTGGGCATCCTGTATCACTTGAATTGCTTCATTGTCTTCTGGCTCACCATAAATGGGGAGCAAAATAGCATTGTTGCAAATGAGATAGTTCGCATAAGAGGCAGGTAGCCTATCTCCGTCATCATTGACGATATGAGGTAAAGGAAGCGTATGTTGCCTATGTTCTGGCAACGCCGAGCCGCATTCATCACATAACGCTTTTAGCCCATTGAAATGGCTGTCTTCGGGGCGGTTAAATGCTGCTTGAATAACGAGCCCTTTGTGTGGCGTGAATCGAACCAGGGTATCAACGTGCCCATCAGTGTCGTCGCCTTCTAAATGCCCATTACTGAGCACGGTAAACTGCTTACAACCCAGCATTTCTTGAAACACAGCTTGATAATCTTCTATACGCATGTTCCCGTTTCTTTTCGGGTTTAATAGACATTGTTGTGTACTGAGTAAATGTCCAGTCTCATCAATTTCTAATGCACCACCTTCAGCAACAATTGGGCTGCTTCGCATAACCGCCTTACATAACGAGGCAAGGTGGCGTTGATTGGCCAGATTATCTTCAGAGGCATCGAATTTTTCACCCCATCCATTGAATCTAAACTCAACGGGTGACCCATTTCCGTCAGCATCAGTACAGGTGATAAAACCATAATCTCGCATCCACGTATCGTTGAACGATGCGGGAATGATCAAAACTCGTGCGTCGGGTGAAAGCAATTTCTGAAGGCCTACGACATCGTCAGGCGCACACAATAGAATAACGCCGGCATTATTTTTATTGACTGCCTCAATGACTGAAAGGTAAGCATTTCGCGCCTCCTCTAGCCATGGAGCCCAGTCTGTCGAAGCGTGTGGCCACGCTAGCATCACAGCATCAATCGGTGTCCACTCGGGCGCCATTGTACGATTGCTTTGCATAAGGGTTCTCAATAGGTTTTTGAAAGGCTAATTATAGCGAGCGCCGGGGCGCTCACCAATAGATTTAGCGAATTTTATAGGTAGGTCATTCTCAACGAGAGTATATTTTAGAAAATTACTCTGCTGTTTTTGAAGGCTCTATTGTACTGGTTGCATCATTACGTAGATGCTTATTCAGAAACTGAATGAGGTCGAAGTAGTAGTCTGCTGCATCTGATGTGTAATCAAAGCCATGGCCTACATTGTCCATCACCTTCCACTCGTGTTCTATGCCTTTACTTTGAAGCGCAAAATGAAGCCTATAAGCATGTTCAATGTCGACAATGACATCATCGGTTCCATGGGCTAAAAACACGGGCTTGGTAATTTGTTCATGTTGATATAACGGCGAATATTCAAACAATAGCGCCTGTTGAGACACGGGGTCGCCAATGATTTCAGTCAGTAATGTCATTGTTGCATCGTCTTTAACATCGCTGCGTTGAAATTGAAGCGCCAAATCGGTTACGCCAGCGAACGACGCTGCACAGTTGTACAATTCCGGCGAGCGAATAATGCTATAAAGCGCCGAATAGCCCCCGTAACTCCCCCCTATAATGCAAACGTTGTCCTGATCGACCGAGAAGTTTTTCACCGTATGTTGTAGTGCGGCTTCAATGTCATCTTCTATTAACCGCCCCCACTGCTGCATGCCTTGGCGCATAAATGCTTTGCCGTAACCTTGAGAGCCTCTGTAGTTCACTTGAAGCGTTGCAAACCCGGCGTTAACTAGAACCTGAATATTCGAAGAATAATGGCGGGAATCACTTATGCCGATGGGACCACCGTGAGGGATCACAACCAAAGGCGGGTTCTTGACATCAGGTAAGGTTAGGAATGCTTCTAATGTTTGCCCACTGTCTAAACTAACACTGATTGTTTGTGTCTTTCGTAGCCCTTTGTCGGCAAGCCAAGGGTATAAGCTAGTGATGCTATTAAAAGCGTCACGTTCACGATGATAAATAAAAACTTCACCCGGATTAGCGCTATCATCTGCGAAAAACAAGATGTTTCTGCTGTTGGCATCCATCGCGATGGCATTTATTCCATTTGTACCTGTTTGTGCAGACAAGCGCTCGACAAAACGGGAATAATCTTCGGAAAAATAGTGTTGTTTAGTTATGCCTTTTTCAAGAAAAGAAACACCGATAATATTCTTTGTTTCAGGCTCATAAATAGCAGAGCGAAGGTCATAAGAAGGGTGTTCAAAGACCGTGTCGGTAAAACGCTGGCTCTCAATATCAAAACGTCTTAGATTGACCTTATCGCTTTTATGGTTAGTCAAAACGAGTAAAGCGTTACTGGCTGCATCAAAGCCTACCACTTTGACACTATCATCACGGTCACCCGTCCATACTGACTTGTATCGATATTTTCTTGGTGAACTGCCTGTACGGGCATAAAGTTCAGTACTGCGATCAACGGTTCTTGTTCCCGCAACTCTCCAGCCGTTATTATCGAATATCCAATCATGAAGTTTCGGGCCAGACTTATTAAGCCTGTACTTTTTCCGGAACGTACTGTCTTTTACCTTTTCCCGTAGATCAATTTTGAATAGGTCTGTGTAGAACACATAGTCATCATGCTGTTCATATTTGGCAAAAACAGCATGGTTTCTATCGTGAGGAAGTGTGTCGGCCCAATAGCCGTGCTGCGAAACATAAGACAATCTATAAGGTAGCGAGCCATCACTGCCCGTAGGGCCTAACTCGACGAGCACATATCGATGAAATCTGCCATTTGAGTGCTGTTGCAACGAGATAAAGTCGTCTGACAACCAAAGGAGGTCGTAGATTCTATTGAAATGCACTTCCCAGCTGGTGATACCGTTTTGTGTTCCTACATCTGTCTGACGACGTGTAAAGGTGATGGGTTCGTTTGTTTTTCCTGTTGCCACTTCGTAAATAATCAAATCATAGGTGTTGGCCTTTGGTGCGATATAGGCCACGCGATTACCCGAGGGGCTGATGGAGAAATGTTTATACTTTGCTGATTTGAAAAACGGAGCGAGCTGTTCTTTATTACTCTCTGTCGAAATCGCATGGCTTTGAGGCAGAGCAAATAGACTATATAGCATGACTAAAACGGACATTAGCGTTGATAAATGACGCATTATTGTTCTCCCTTTTCAGCAGCCATTGCTTGATAAAATTCGATATAGTGGTCGTTCGGGTAAAGCCCATTAACGATAGTCATTCCTTGAATGTCTTCGCCATGATCTTGTTCGAGGATTTTGAGGATGATTGACGCACGGTTTAATTGGCGTACTCGCATTCGACTGCCTAATTTTTCTATCATAAGTAACCCTGTGTAGTTGATTACACCAGGCTTGACCGTAAAAGATAAATTATCGTCTGAAACGTTATATTCAATTTTAAGTTTATTGCCTTTTGCTAAAGAACCATTCTCTTCAGAAATTTCTGTCCATTGATACCTGCCGGCAGGGAGTTTTTTTATTTCAATGAGTTGCGCATTATTAAGAGGGCCGAACGTATGGGTATTAAACATACCTTCTCCTTCCAACACAATACTTTCTGCGTAGCCATCCGCATAGGCAGCAATGATTACATACCCTTCACCCTCGTCAAGAGGGGGAAGGGCTGCCTGCGATAGCGAGCAAAAAAATAGGGGGCAGATAAACGCAACAAAAAAGCGTCGGATGTTCATGTTATCAATCCATTGATTGTAGGCGTATTTGTGCACTAACGATAACGATGTTGTAACAAATCGTCAATGCTACGATATTTATAAAAAAGAAAAATACGATGTTGATTTCATGCGATAAAAAACATGATATAAATAAACGCAGAGTTACTGTTTAACTTTTGAATCACATTGGAAAAGGGACTAACGTGAATAAAATAATCAATAAAAACACAGCAAAGGTAATTGCCTTAGCACTCGCTATCGGTGGTGTCTCAGGTTGTGCGACTACATCATCTAAAGTTGTAGAAACTCCTACAGTTAATAGCTACAACACTCAATATACGGGTGAGAAGAAAAAACTAGTAGTCGGCCAATTTGTTAACCGTTCTAGTTTTCAAAATGGTATTTTTTCGTCGGGGCAAGACCGCCTAGGAAACCAAGCTAAAACAACACTGATGAGCCATTTACAGCAGACAAATCGCTTCAGTGTTCTTGACCGAGACAATCTAGATTTACTCGCTGACGAAGCCAAGCGTGCTGGAACTAGTCAAACCATTGTCGGTGCGCGTTTTGTCGTAACTGGTGATGTTACAGAGTTTGGTCGAAAGGCGATTGGTGATAAACAGCTTTTTGGTATTTTAGGTAAAGGTAAGTCGCAAATAGCTTATGCTAAAGTAACGCTAAACGTCGTTGATGTTACTACCTCTGAGGTAGTGTATTCAGTGGCAGGTGCTGGCGAATATAGCCTTTCTGAGAGAGAAGTCATTGGCTTTGGTAGCACAGCAAGCTACGATTCAACATTAAATGGCAAGGTGCTTGATTTAGCGGTGCGTGAAGTAGTAAACAAACTTGTTGATGGTATTGAATCAGGTGCGTGGCAGTTTTAAGGGATTAACATAATGAAGAAAATAATAATAACACTAGCATTAGCGCTTGGCATAGTTGGTTGTAAAACCACTGAGCCACTATACTATTATGGCGAATATAACACTGCTGTTTATAGCTACTTTAAGGGTGAGGACACCACATTAGAGGAGCAAATTACTGTTTTACAACTTGCGGTAGAGCTAGCAGAAGCAAATGGTAAAAATATTGCACCTGGTGTGCATGCGCACTTAGGTATGCTTTATTTTGAAACGGGAAATCCAGGCCTGGGCGAGCAGCATTTCGAGCAAGAGAAAGTCTTATTCCCTGAGTCAACACACTACATTGACTTCCTCCTAACTTCTGCAAAGGGGGCATAAAAATGAAATTTTTATCATTGATTTCAACGTTATTTGCACTTGTATTGTTGTCAGGGTGTGTGAGCATGCCGCCTGCACACGACTACACGGCTTTTCGCACAACAAACCCAACGTCAGTCATTGTATTGCCACCGATAAATAATACGCCCGAAGTATTAGCCTCTTACAGCGTAATGTCGCAATTGGCAGCGCCAATCGCGGAGTCTGGATTTTATGTTTTCCCTGTGGCGGTAGTTAACCAAACGTTCAATAATAATGGACTAACGGTAGCAGAGGATGTTCATGCAGTGCCTGGTCAAAAGCTAAAAGAAATTTTTGGTGCTGATACTGCGCTGTACGTTACCATTGAAGATTACGGTACGAGTTACGTGGTAATATCAAGTGAGACACGGGTAACGGTATCTGCTTCGTTGGTTGATTTAGAGACAGGAACTGTATTGTGGTCGGACGCTGCAACAGCCTCAAGTGCCGAGCAGCAAAATGCTAACAGTGGTGGGCTTGTAGGTATGCTTGTACAAGCAGCCGTTAGTCAAATATTTGAAACGGTCACTGATAGAGGCTTTGATATCGCCGCAATCGCGTCTAACCGTCTGTTGTCAGCGGACAGCTACAACGGGTTCTTATATGGACCTCGCTCACCAAAATACGGTCAGCCTGTACCCAGTGAGAAAAAATAACCAATAGGGTGTATCGAAAATCGAGCGAATGAACATTTTTTCATTCGCTTTTTTATTTCAAATGCCTGCCACCATTTAAATGCAACGTTTGTCCGGTTATATAATCACTGTCGAGTAGGTAATGCATAGCCTTTACCGCCTCTTGTGCCCCCGGCACTGTTTCTAGCAGCGACTTCTTCTTTGCTTTTTCTTTGTAACTTTCGTCATCATCTTCGTTAAACATCAACAGCGCCGGAGCGATGCTGTTTACTTTCACTTTAGGTGCGTACTTTTTGGCAAACGATAAGGTGAGGTTGTGAAGGGCCGCCTTGCTCGCTGCATAGGCCATATGCTTTTCACTTCCCGTTTCTTGAACGTAGTCGGTCATATGTATGATGTCTGAAGGCCCTTCTCTATCCATTAACGCTTCTTGAAGCGCCAAATTTATTCTATACGGCGTGTAAGCATGTATTCGCATCATACGTTCTATTAATGCATCTTTATCATCATACCCCTTCTCTTGGGCCCAATCAGATGCGTTATGAATAACTGCTCGATAGGTTTTACTGATTGCCTTAATCTGATCAATTGCTCGATCAATAGCCGCCTCAGTGCTAAAATCACACTGAACTACAACTGCGCCACGTTGTTTCAACGTATCAATAGACGGTCGGTGCGTACGATAGGTCACAACGATAGGAATCGACGAGTCTAATAGGCTTCTTGCCATCGCAAGTCCCAAACGTTGGCTCGCGCCTGTGATCAAAACGGGGTGAGACAAAGGGGTTCTCCTTTTATATCAGTAGATATACGCACTTGTTAATAGATATTGTGACAGACCCAGTTACGTTAGTAACGTAATAAGATAAGCGCGAGTTTAAGTCAGACAGATCTCTTATGCGGTAATTACCGTAGAAGATCAAAAAAGAAGTACAGACGGAAGCATTAAATGTTAGCAAATGAAGCTGTGGTAGTGCGTGATGCACTCGACCCATCAATTTCAAAATCGGCAGAGCTTGTTCGCAGTGCACTAGAGGCGAAAGGCCTTGAGACGCCTATGGTGTCTAATGGCTTAAGCGATGAACAAAAGCGTAGTAGGATCGAGTCTTCGATGCGAGATGTTATGCAAACGCTTGGTCTCGACCTTAATGACGACAGTTTATGCGATACCCCTAAACGTATTGCAAAAATGTATGTGAATGAAATTTTCGGCGGGCTTGATTACCGAAAGTTTCCAAAGATCACGCAAATTGAAAACAAAATGCAGATAGATCAGCCTGTACAGGTGTCTGATATTTCGTTAACCAGTACGTGCGAGCATCACTTTGTGACTATTGATGGCACTGCAACCGTATCGTACATCCCTAATGATACCGTCATCGGATTGTCGAAAATTAACCGTCTCGTGAGCTTTTTTGCCCAACGGCCGCAGGTGCAGGAGCGATTAACGCAACAAGTACTCATCGCTATTCAAACGCTAGCGAATACCGAAGATGTTGCAGTCAGTATCAATGCTACGCATTATTGCGTAAAAGCTCGCGGTATAAGAGATACAAATTCTTATACTAAAACCTCTGCGTTAGGCGGAAAGTTTCTCAGTGATGTTGAACTAAGACGAAGCTTTTTTGGCTAGTTTTATTTAAAACACAAAAAACCGCCTCAAAAGGCGGTTTTTTATTTTGTAATTACATCATTTTCAAGCTCATCGACAATCAGGTTTATACTACCGTTAACGCCGTCGGCGGCGATTAAACTTAGCGACGCACCACAGCAAGGGCAAAAAGGATGCTGCTCTTTGTACATATCTTTGATGGGATGAAGGGTAAAATCGTTCACTGAGCCACATCGTGGGCACATATATTCTAACGGCGTATCTGTCTTCATTTATTGTCCTTTGACTGTTATCCACGTCCTGTGGCCACTTTTTACAACGTTATCTATTTCTGAAAATAATCCGGATTACCACGGTGATTATCTTGTGAGTATATATTCACAAACCTTATACGTAAGTATAGTAGGTAAAGATGGGTGTGCACATGAAAAAACGTTAATTAATCGAGATGCTGTCTAACACACCGACTTTTAAAGAAAAATGCTGTCACATTATCGCTAATGCGACAGCACTTAATAGCGTTATGGTGTTGGGCTTAACCATAATTGTTGAAATGGTTGAAGTAAAAGACCATGGTCACTGATAGAAGGCGAAGCATCTGTCAACAAGTCGCGCCAATTGCTATCGCTCAGTAACCCTCGGTCGACAACCTGAGCATGTTCGCTAAAGTTGCACACCACTAACATTGTTTCACCATCACTATTTTTTCTACTGTATGCAAAACAGTGGTCGTTACCGCTTTCTTCAATATGGGTTTGTGCATTGCCGAAAACCCCGTGTGTTTTACGAATATCGATCATGTGCTGCAGGCCTCTGAACACTCGAAGACTCGCATCCTCTTGCAACGTAAGTGCAGAACGCTCGGCAGATAATGCAAATTCGGTATCGCTGTTAGTTACCGCTATCCGGTTCACCCAGCGTGCATCGTGAAGTTTAATGGGATCGTTCAGGTAATCGTAGTCATTCAATTTGGCTAATTCATCACTAGAATAAAGCAAAGGAATACCACCAATACTAAACGTAATACCATAGAGTAAAAGCATACGTTGAATCGCGTCGTCAATGCCTTTCTCATCGTTAGCGTTAAGCGCACCTTCAAGGCCACACAGCGATGCTAATGAACCGCATACCCGACAGTCGCCATTTTCTGGGTTTTCAGCAAAAGGCACACCAGATGCAAAACTGCCATCAAAGCGCCCCGTGTAGAATTGATTTAAAAAGAAGCGATGATCGTGGCCATTTATTCCGAGTTCTTGTGCGACGGCATCGTCAAATGTCCAGCCAATATCGTCATGGCAGCGGACATAGTTAACCCATGCACAATCTGGTGATATCGAAAAACTCTTTTGCATAGAGCGCGTTAGTAACCGTGTTTTCCGTGTCGCTAAGCTGTTCCAGAGTAGCGCCATAAGTAACGGGTTGTATGACAACTGACATTCGTCTTTACCGATGTATTTAACGACCTCGTCGGGATGCACAATGGCTTCTGATTTGAATACAACAGAAGGCGCTGCGATTTGAAGGCAGGTATTAAAGGCTTGAATCAATACGTGCGCATTATCTTGATTCTCACAGTTCGTTCCCATTGCCTTCCAAATAAAAGCAAGCGCGTCTAAGCGCAAACCTGCGCAGCCGATATTGGCTAAAAAGAGCATTTCTGAAGTAATGGCATTAAACACTTCTGGGTTACTGTAGTTTAAGTCCCATTGAAAGCTGTTAAACGTTGTCCATACCCATTTATCCATGTGCTCGTTGTAAGTAAAACTTCCTCGACGAACCTGTGGAAAGATTTCTCTTAACGTATGCTCATATTGATCAGGTATGCTTCTATCATCAAACAGGTAGTAGTAATTTTGATATTGCTCGTCACCAGCAAGCGCTGCTTTGGCCCACGCATGCTCGTCAGAGGTATGGTTAAATACAAAATCTAACACAAGATCGATGCCCGCTTTCTGCAATGCCGTCGCGAGTGATTCTAAATCTTTAATTGTGCCTAACGACGGGTTGACCTTGCGATAATCTGATACGGCATAGCCACCATCGCTATCACCTTTAGGCGCATCATATAGAGGCATTAAGTGGAGATACGTAACCCCTAACGCTTGGTAGTAAGGTATTTTGTCATGTAAGTCCTTAAGGGTTGGCCCCATTAAGTCTACATAACACGCCATACCAACCTGACTTTCATCACGATACCACAGTGGGTCTTTCGTCCGTTCGACGTCTATTCTTTTTAGGGCTGGCTTACGTTTTTGTACGCCATCTCTTAATATTTCAACTAATTTTTGTAAATGAAAATAGCAATCATACTGGTGACCATATACGTGCGTGTACTTTTCAAAAAGCGCACTAAAATGCGTACGCAACCTGCGTGTGAAAATAGTCGCATCTCTTTTCGTAAGGCCATCCATATCGAGGTCTTTAAGGATGCGCTCAAGGCAAGTGCTACTGTTTGCAGCGTAGTTCATGTTTTACTCCAGTATGGAATACGTTGGGTCGCCATGTATCTCGTTTTCTATGATATTAAATAACAAGTTTACATAGATTTTAAATTCTGTTAACTTTTATCTTAAACGATTAAGTTTATTTTACAAATAATATCAAAATTATTTTCATCTGTATTTATAGTCTTAAGTCGAATACTCGTTTCGCCCTAAGTAATACCAGTATGAAATTAGCCAATATGCACTTATGCCGAGACTATTTATGACCAATCAAGAACCAAACAGTAGAGTAATACGTTGGTTGACCTACCTTATGTTTATGATGTTTGCGATGACATCAGACTCGATAGGTGAAATCATCAAAGAAGTTAAGGTCGCTTTTTCAGTGACCAACGCTCAAGCAAGCTTAATGCACTCGTTACCTATGCTTGGAATTGCCCTCTCTGGGCTGTTTCTGGGGTTTCTCGCTGATAAGTTGGGACGAAAGCCTACCATTATCATTGGCTTGGCACTTTTTGGCGTGGCCTGTTACAGCTTTATGGTTGCCAATGACTTTATACTTATCGTCAGTCTTATGACGCTATCAGGTGTTGCGGTTGGTATCTTCAAAACCGGCGCATTAGCGCTTATCGGTGATATATCAACATCAACAAAACAACATACGTCTACCATGAACGGAGCCGAAGCTTTCTTTGGTGTTGGTGCTATTATTGGCCCCCTTATTGTTGCATACCTTATACACATTGGGGTGGCATGGCAGTGGTTGTACGTGATAGCAGGTGGTGTTTGTACATTACTTATAGTCGGTGCACTCTTTGTAAAATATCCAACTTATTCGAAAGAGTCTGGCGCCAGTGCTGAAAAGGTATCCTTGCTAAAAAGCTTGGCGTTAATTAAAAACCCTTACGCGTTTGGTTTTTCTGTCGGCGCGTTTCTTTATGTTGCGGCTGAAAGTGCTATTTATGTTTGGATGCCTAGCTATTTAGTGTGCGATGCGACGACGCTTCGTGCTACGTATGACTGTTACAGTGAGGGCGTGACACAAACGCTGGCTATCTACTCGGTCACCGCATTCTTTATTTTGCGCGCAGCAGGGCGGTTTGTAGGTATTTGGATGATGTCTCATTTTAATTGGGCATTGGTCCTTATGTTATTTAGTGGAGCCATTGTTGTGTGTTTTGCTCTTGGGCTTTGGGGTGGCAAACAGGTCGCGCTATATCTCTTTCCGCTAACGGGTATATTTATGTCCGTGATTTACCCTACATTTAATTCAAAAGGAATAAGCTGTTTTCCTAAACACCAACATGGCAGTGTTGCCGGTGTCATATTATTTTTCACTGCTGCAGGTGCAGCGGCTGGACCATTTATTATGGGCGTAGTGAGTGACGCCAATGGCGGTGACGCAAAATATGGCTTTATGGTTGCCACTGTGTTCGCCGCAATATTATTTGCTGGGCTTACCTATAACTATTTGAAAAACCCAACCCAAAAGCGGTTGGAAGAGATTGAAGCAAGCGAATATTAATCGCAATCGCACCCTATAAAAGAGCAGGCCTTGCCTGCTTTTTTTGTACCGCAATGGTGTGTTGAAAGCCACTGCACTTACCGAGCGTTCATTGCTCGTAAAGCTCAAGCGGTAACCCATCGGGGTCTTGAAAAAAGGTGAACCGCTTATTGGTATAAGGGTCGATCCTAATATCTTCACACACCACGTTATTATCTGCCAATGTCGCGACCACGATATCAATATTTTCTACCTTGAAGGCAAGGTGCCTTAATCCCTGAGCTTCGGGGTTTGAGATACGAGGAGGTGCGCCAGGGAAGGAGAACAGCTCTATTCTACTGCCGTCTGGTAACGACAAGTCGCATTTATATGAGTCTCTTTCAGAACGGTAATTCTCATCGATAATGCTAAACCCTAATATATCGGTATAAAATGTTTTAGATATCTTGTAGTTACTACAAATTATCGCTACATGATGGAATCCGTTTAACATCTACATTTCCTCATTAAAAATTGGTTCTGATATGAAAAGCGTGCTTACGGCACCTCTTGTCCCATCGCAGCTTCTAGAAGGGCATACCAATGCTCTCTGGAAAGCGTAATGTCTTCTGCTTTTTGACAAGCGCGCAAACGTTCAATATTGGTGGTGCCAAGCACAGGTTGAATGTGAGCTGGATGACGCATTAACCATGCTAATACAATCGCCTCAGGTGTAGTTGCATAATCACCCGCAAGTTTTTGTACCAATTTTATAGTAGTTTCATCTGTACTGTTTTGCGACGTGGCTCCAGTATATTTTCCTTGAGCCAAGCTTCCCCATGCTTGCAGCTGAATATTATTTTTCATACAGTATTCAAGGGTACCAGGCGCATACCCCATTGACCTATTGGCAATACTGTTTGTTGTCATGCCGTCTTCAATCCAGTCGCGAAACCCTAGGCTCATCTCAAGTTGATTGACAATGACGGGCGACTGAAGCGCTGATTGTAGATAATCAATTTGATGGGCATGCATATTCGACACCCCAATGTGCTCTATTTTACCTTGTTGCATAAGCGATTCTATCGTGAGCGTAACTTCTTCAAGTTCCATAAGCGGATCGGGGCGATGCAACAATAAAATATCGAGTTGTTCTATATTCAATCTTTGCAGAATTCCGTCTACGGAATCACTAATCCATTTTGCAGAAAAGTCGTAACGCTTTGGTCCTAAATCATCTTCAAAACGTATGGCACATTTAGATTGTAGAACCATTTTTTCTCGCCATTGGGGCGATTGCTTAAGAACAGCACCAAAAGCGGCTTCAGCTTTACTGAACGTGTAAATGTCGGCGTGATCAAACACGGTAATACCTAGCGATAACGCTTCTTCAACAATATGATAAGCATTGAGGATATCTTCGCGACTAACCGGTGTCGCGTTCCAGCCTCCTCCAAGGCCCATACAGCCGTAGACTAAACGACTGGCATGAGGAAAATATGACTGCATAGTGTGCTCCAGTAAGTAAAAACGAAGATAATACGTATCGATTAAGAGCCTATCAGCGTTTTTGCTCAATTTATAGAGGCCATAACGAGAAAGGCGGTACCACATTAATAACTGGCGAGGATTAATATGAAAAACGGAATTATTTATTTATATGCAATGCTGCTCATGACACTAACAGCCTGCACTGGCGTGCCCGAAAATGTGTCTCCCGTAACTAACTTTGATGCTGAAAAATATGCAGGTAAGTGGTACGAAATCGCAAGATTCGATCATCGATTTGAGGATGGGCTGTCCAACGTAACCGCAACCTATACCCTGCGTGATGACGGCGGTATTGACGTTGTTAATCGCGGGTTCTCTGAGCAAGACGGTGAATGGGATGAAGCCAAAGGAAAGGCATTCTTCGTAAAAGATAACACGACGGGACACCTAAAAGTTTCATTTTTTGGCCCATTTTACGCCAGCTATGTGGTGATGGCCTTAGACAAAGAAGCGTATCAGTACGCGCTTGTAACAGGCCCCGACAAAGATTATTTATGGATTTTGGCGCGAGAAAAGGAACTCTCTGATGCCGTTCAAAGCAAGCTATTAGCGATTGCAAATCAGCACGGTTATGACACAGATAAATTCATTTGGGTCTCCCATCGTCCACCTAATTAAACGCGATGGATATGACGCGTTGTTTCGTGCGCTGCAGCCTAATAGTTTGCAGTAAATATGATATACTGTGGCTCAATAAATGTGCATGGAAATAGATTAAGTGCTGCAAGAAAGTGTAAAAAACCGCGCGGGTAACGCGTGTGAGGTGTGTAAAAGTACAAACGGGCTAGACGTCTTCTTTGTGCCTGAGTCGCCCGATGAAACTGCTCAAAGTGCCATACTAGCATGTGAAACGTGTGTAGCGCAGATAACGGGCAGCGACGAACTAAACGCCACCCATTTACGCTGTTTGAATGACGCCGTATGGTCACCCACGCCTGCGGTGCAAGTAGTGAGTTATCGATTGCTACACAAGCTTAGCGCCGAAGGTTGGGCCCAAGACCTGCTGGATATGGTGTACTTAGATGATGATACAAAACAGTGGGCTGAAGCAGGTCTTATTGAGCAAGATGCGACACTAGACTGCAACGGAACTCCCCTGCATGCTGGCGATAATGTACACTTAACGAAAGACCTCAATGTTAAGGGGGCAAACTTCACCGCCAAGCGAGGCACCCCTGTTCGTGGTATTAGTTTAAGTAGTAATCCTTTGCATATCGAGGGAAAGGTAAACGGTACCCGCATTGTAATTATTGCAGCGTACACCAAAAAATCTTAAGTATACGAAACATTATAGAGACTACAGGCTATGCAAACTCTTACGATTAGAACACCCGATGATTGGCATTTACACTTTCGTGACAACGAAATGCTGGCTGAAACCGTTCCCGCGACTGCCCGTTGCTTTCAGCGTGCTATCGTTATGCCTAATTTAGTACCGCCGGTAGTCAATGCAGAGATGGCAATTGCCTATAAGCAGAGAATAAAAGCAGCAAGGCCAAAGGGCAGTACGTTTGAACCTTTGATGACGTTATTTCTTACCAATACGACATCAGCGAAAGATATTGCGGACGCCAAAGCAGCAGGGGTCACTGCATGTAAGCTATACCCTGCGGGCGCAACCACAAACTCAGACGCGGCGGTGAAAGGTATCGAAGCACTCTATCCTGTTTTTGAAGCCATGCAAGCACATGGGCTGTTACTATTGATCCACGGCGAAGTCACAGAAAGCCACATCGATATTTTCGACAGAGAGAAGGTGTTTATTGATACGCATCTTGCGCCAATTGTCGCCGCTTTCCCTGAACTTAAGATTGTGTTCGAACATATTACGACGGCAGATGCCGCATCGTTTGTCAGCGACGCTAATGACAATGTAGGTGCAACCATTACACCACAACATTTATTGTTGAATCGAAACGATTTATTAGTAGGTGGTGTGCGTCCGCACAATTACTGCCTTCCTGTTTTAAAGCGCAATACGCACCAACAAGCGCTTAGAAAAATGGTTGCCTCTGGTAACAAGAAGTTCTTCTTAGGCACAGATTCGGCCCCCCATGCCAAGCATAAGAAAGAAAATGCGTGCGGCTGTGCCGGTTGTTACAGTGCGTGGTCAGCGATAGAATTGTACGCAGAAGTGTTTGAGCAACTAGGTGTATTGGATAAGCTCGAAGGCTTTGCAAGTGATTTCGGTGCGGACTTCTACGGATTGCCGCGTAATACAACGACAATTACACTCGCCAAGGAAACATGGACGGTCCCTGAGCATGTATCTTTAGCAGACGGTACCGATATGGTTCCGTTCTTTGCAGGGCAGACGCTTCAATGGAAACTACAACACGCTTTCCAAGCTCGGTAATTTATTTGCTGTTGTGCTTTTACGCCATGCTTACGTATGACGTAAAAGCCGACGAGCCGTTATTATTGCAAGTAGATATGCAGTTAATGCCGGCTGATTTACCGGTAACGGGCACCGAGTATGCAAAAAACTTACTGACAGATATTTCTGTCTTAGCGGGCTATTCACGTATTGCGTTTACTTCTGCATCGAGTGATCCTGGCGTTGTTTCTAACATTACCTCTGTTGTTGTGCGCACGCCGCAAAATGAAAATGACTACTATTGGGTAACCCCCCTCATTGCATTGCCTTGCGATGAGGGCGTGCAAATTTGCTCAATGTCACGGTCTAAAAACGGGTCATCTCTGCGTCTCATTTATGCGGCGATGTCAAAAAACACTGACCAACAGGATAGTGCAGAAGCCCTATCGCTCGTCGCGACAAATTACAAAATATCGGAGGCGTTCCAAAAAAACAAACAAGCCTTTGATTCTCACTCGGTAAAAGGTGAGACAATATTCAAATTCGGCATAGTAGGAATTGGCGTTGATTTGAACGCCGATATGTCTGACCTATGGGTGATTTCTGACTTAGTGCCTCTATTTAGTGAGCTTACCGAACGCGGAGAACTAAAAGGGATTGCGGCTGATTTTGTCAAAGATGTATTGGATGATGTTGGGATGTCATCAACCATTCTTTTTGCTCCTTGGCTGCGTATTGCCAAAGAAGCTGAAAGCAAGCCTAACGTATTGGTTTTTTCAATTGTTATGACGCCTGAAAGAGATAGCATCTTTCATTGGATATCACCTATTTCACGCAATTTACATGGCATTTTTGGCTCTCAGGGTAAGCGATATGACAATATTCACGCCATTCCAAAGGACAAATACATAGGCGTGCTTACAAACGACTATCGTTATGAAGTTGCAAAAAACGCAAAACTACGCGTAAACAGTTACAATAGCTGGCAAGAGGTTGTGTCAGCGTTGCTAGATGGGGAAGTAGACTTTATTTTTGCTTCTCAAGGCGCCATTGATTTTGGCTGCAGCGGCACTGAGCAACAATGCAAAGCCATAAAACTTGTCGCGCCTTATCGAGCGACATCAGCCTATTTAGCACTATCAAAACAAGATACTTCATTGTTGGTTGTGGAAAGACTTAAACTCGCATCAGCAAAAATTAAACAAGACACTGCATTCAAGCTGAAGTTGGAAGAATGGAGTCGCAGTGTGTATTCACAGCACCAAGTAGTACACCACATTGAAGATGGTGTCGTGCATCTTTGGGAAAAGTAATGACAATTGAAACAATTAAGCACCTCAACATTCAACCGGCTATTGTAAAGGCGCTTGATACACAAGGTATTTTCACGCTATCACCTATTCAGCAACAGTCGCTACCTATTGCTTTAACAGGCAAAGACATAATAGGGCAAGCTCAAACAGGAAGTGGTAAAACCCTGTGTTTTGTTATCCCTGCGTTAGAAACTATCGACCCTACGCGTTTTGTTACACAAGTGGTTATATTGTGCCCAACCCGCGAGTTGGCAGATCAGGTAGCACAACAATGCAGAAATGCAGCGAAGCAAATTGGCAATATCAAAGTGTTAACGCTTTGTGGCGGGCAACCTATGGGGCCACAAATTCAGTCATTAAAGCATGGTGCACAGATTATTGTTGGTACGCCTGGTCGCATCATGGACCACGTAGAACGACGTCGTCTTGATTTGTCAGCCGTAAAGCTTCGTGTATTAGATGAAGCAGACCGTATGTTAGATATGGGGTTTGAAGATGCCCTCGATGTTATTTTCTCTCCAATGCCGAAAAAAATACAAACCCTCTTGTTCTCGGCAACCTTTACCGAACAGATTGAGCGAGTTGCGAAACAATTTTTGACCTCTCCAGAAATATGTAAAGTAGAGTCTACCGCCAGTAAGCCGTCTATTACGCAACTTGGTTTCAGCGTGTTGCCGCATACGCGTATCCAAGCGTTAAAAGCAGTACTAACACACTATCAACCAAAAAATGCCATTGTGTTTTGTAACCGTCGGGTTCAAGTACAAGAAGTGGTAGAAGAATTAGTTGAGGAAGGGTTTAGTGCAGCTGGGCTGCAAGGTGATATGGAACAGCACGATAGAACGTCAGTATTAATGCAATTTGCCAGTGATGCTTTACAAGTATTGGTAGCAACGGACGTTGCTGCGCGAGGGCTGGATATCGATGACATCGCATTAGTAATAAACTATACCGTAAGCGAAGAGCCTGAGACACATATTCACCGTATTGGACGCACTGCAAGAGCAGGAGCCGACGGCACTGCGATTACCTTGGTCAGTGAAGAGGAAGAGCATTTCTTAAGAAAAATAGAAGTGCTACAAGACAGCGACATAGAACTAAAAGGTGCACAAGGTTTACGCTTTCACAAAAATCGCATCACGTTGCCTGAATTTTCATGTATTTCATTAAGTGCCGGCAAAAAAGAAAAACTTCGTCCTGGTGACTTAGTGGGTGCGTTAACGAAAGATGCCGGTATACCGGGTGATGATGTAGGTAAAATCGCCGTTCAAAATAGTAAGAGTTTTGTGGCGGTAAAAACACGAAGCGTTAAGCGTGCAATGACACTTTTCCGAGATGGAAAAATTAAAGGCAAGCGTGTTCGAGCTCGTAAGCTTTAAACGTTAAAATAGCGAAAAAGGATTGTGATGGGCGGTATTACTGACTTGTCTTACTTACTGAAAAATCTTACTCCGGTTTTGAGTAGTGAAGAGTATGTATTTGTCAGTCTGTCGCCTCATCAGGTCACCGCTTCCCTAGCCGACAACGCGCTTGCAATGTTCAAGGAAGAAGAGGGAGTCACGCTCATTTTAGAGAAACATGCAGCGCTTTGGGCCGACTTGGTGTTTGAGGGGGCATATAAATGTATTACCTGCAAAGTGCATTCAAGCCTAGATGCTGTTGGTATGACAGCCGCGATGAGCGCGGCGTTAACGCATGCAGGAATAAGCGCGAATGTGGTTGCGGCCTATTATCATGACCATATTTTCGTCCCATCACATAAAGCTGAATTGGCTATAGAGGCATTATTGGTGCTTGGTAAAGCGTGAAGGCACTGTATTGGCTAAGCCATAAATAATCAGTAATTGCGCCACATAGTAGGTACTCATGACCGCCACACTGGCGTAAGCAACCGGACCATTGAACAGGTTATAGGCCAATGCGGCGTCTGATAGCAAAAAGCTGACGACACCAACCTGAGTTAGTGGTGGCATGCGAAGCATAAACGCGCTTAATCCCATACCCGTAATAATACATAAGTACGCCGCCACCGGTACAAGCAGGCTGCCAGTACTAGGCAAAATAATCACGCCCATCGCAAGTGCGAACCCAGCAATGCCCAATAACGGTAAAACTGTTAGCTTTTGTTGCCCTGTATGATCCCCTTGCGATTCATTATTCGATTTCTTTAATAATAAAAATGCTCCAATGTATAAACAATGCGCTATAAAAAAGCTTGTCAGGCCATATGTGAAGCTGTGTTCAATAGGCAGTGCCAACAAGATGTCTCCACTACCACTGGCAAATATAGCGCCGCAAAGTAGCATGGATAGCTTTCGCGACAATACCCCTGATGCTGGCAGCAATAACAGTAAAATAGGTATTACTTTGATTAGCCATTGAAACGGGTAAGGAGAGTATGAAAGCGACGCAATATAAAGCGTACTAGTACATAGATAGGTAATGACAAGTGCTGGCATAAACGGTTCTCGTTGTCAGGTACAAAAAAGGCGACAGGTTAGTGTCGCCTTTTGCTACTAAAATGTCACTGTTACCAGATTTTTACGCGCTCTTCTGGCGGTAGGTAAAGCGCATCTTCTTTAGTTACGTCGAAGGCTTGATAGAATTCAGGAACATTTCTTACTGCGCCATTCGTACGGAATTGCGTAGGCGAGTGAGAATCTGTTTGAATTTGCGTACGTAACGCTTCATCACGGTATTTACTTGCCCATACTTGACCATAACCGATGAATACACGTTGGTCGCCGGTAAAACCGTCTAATTCAGGCGATTTTTCGCCATCAAGCGAGAGATGGTAGGCTTTTAGCGCTATGCTAATACCGCCTAAATCGCCGATGTTTTCGCCTAGCGTATATTCACCATTAACGAATAAGTCGGGTAATACCTCAAACGCATTGTACTGCTGAATTAAGTTACCTGTGCGGGCTTCAAACTCAGCACGATCTTCATCTTTCCACCAGTTTCTTAATACACCGTCGCCATCAAATGTTGAACCAGTGTCATCGAAACCGTGGCCAATCTCATGACCAATAACCGCCCCAATGCCACCGTAATTCACTGCGTCTTCTGCATTCATATCAAAAAATGGCGGCTGAAGAATAGCCGCTGGGAATACAATTTCATTCAGAGGTGGATTGTAATAGGCGTTAACGGTTTGTGGTGTCATACCCCATTCGTGCGTCCATACTGGGCCGCCTTGTTTCTTAAGTGTCTCAGCGTACAACACATCAGCTGAGCGCTTAATGTTGTTAAATAAACTGCTTGCATCAACGGTAAGCGCTGAGTAGTCGCGCCACTGGTCAGGGTAACCAATCTTAACCGTAAACTTAGACAGTTTATCAAGGGCTTGTGCACGTGTTTCTTCTGTCATCCAGTCAAGCTCTTCAATGCTTTGTTTATAAGCAAGTAAGAGGTTATTTACCATTTCCATCATGCGATCTTTGGCTTCAGGCGGGAAGTGTTGTTTAACATATACTTTCCCGATGAGCTCGCCCACATGAGCATTAGCAAGGTTTACCGCACGTCGCCACTGTGGCTGTTGTTCTTCAACGCCGCGCAGCACTTTACTGTAAAACTCAAAATTAGCGGTATCAAGTGCTTCGTTTAGACGACTTGCCGACGCATTCAATAGTCCCCATTGTAAGAACGTTTTCCAGTCTTCCAGCGACGTTTCACTGATAATGCCATCGATGGATGTCATAAAGTCTTTTTGTAGAATGCCGATGTTCGAAAGACTTGTCATTTCAGCTGCGCCTAAAAAAGCACTCCAGTCGAAATTAGGCATCAATTCATTGAGCTCTTCTATCGATAGCTTATTGTAATTAGCTGCGAAATTACGTGCGGCTTCTTTCGACATGTGAACGTTGGCAATTTTGGTTTCGAGTTCGAAAAGCATTTTTGCACTGTCAGCGGGGGCATCAAATCCTGCTAAAATAAACATTTTTTCAATGTGTGCCACATAAGCGTCGCGGATTTTTTGCGAGGCTTCGTCATCTTTGAAGTAGTAGTCACGATCAGGTAGCCCTAAGCCACTTTGCCACGTGTAGATGAGATATTCTTGTGGTGATTTCAAGTCAGGGTATTGCGCAAGGCTAAATGGCGTACCGAAACCATACCGAGATGCATAAGCGAAATAGGCCGCGAGTTCTGAGTAGCTATCGATGCTACTGATTTTTTCTAGCTCAGGCGTTAATGGGGTTGTGCCCAGTGCGTTACGCGTTTCCATGTCCATGTAAGCGCGATAGAAATCACCCACTTTCTGCTCATCACTTCCTGCTTTAAAGTCACCTTCGGCAGAAGACTTAATAATATCCATGACGTGGTCTTGTGCTTCATCACGAAGGATTACAAACGAACCGTAGCTCGATTTATCTGCTGGAATATCGGTATTGTCTAACCATTTACCGTTTACATAGCGGAAGAAGTCGTCACCGGGGTCGACAGACAAATCCATGTTTGCTTTAATCACGCCTGACGTCATGGCCTGTTTTTGCATTACTTCACTGCTAGCCTGCGTTTGCGATTCGTTTGTTGTGCTTTGTGGGCTACATGCGGTAAGCGCGAGCGCAACACTCAAACTCAATACATTCTTTAACATGGATTGCGATTCCTCTTTGATGTCATTGTACGCCTGCACTCTTACGCGCGACGCGTTGTTATAGTGAATTTTTATCACGCCATAACCATTAGAAAAAGGACTTATAGTGAAAATACATAGGTTGTAACAACTTTGTGCTAGCAAGTTGGTTATAGTAATCACTGAAGGTTGTATAAATTAAACGCACTTAACGTAAGGACAATGCTATGCCCAATTTTGATGAAGTATCACCTTGTGATTATGCTGACGCCTTGCCAAGGGAGCAGTTTATTGATTATGGAATTAAACCCTTGTGGAGCAAAATGCCTCGAATAGCAGGGCCCGCATTTACAGTTAAGTGTGCCCCTGGTGACCATCTTATGTTGCATGCTGCAATTTACAGGGCGAAAGCGGGCGACATTATCGTCGTAGAGGCTGATGATACATTTGCTGTTGCAGGTGGGAACGTGTGCGCAATTGCCAAATCAAGAGGAATAAAGGGCTTTGTCATTGACGGTGTCATTCGAGACCTAGCTGAAACGCGCGAAAACCAATTTCCCGTCTTTGCGCGTGGTGTGATACCCAAACCTGGTGCAAAGCGTTGTATCAGCCCGCTTAACCAGCCAATTACGTGCGGCGGGGTTAGGGTCGAGGCTGGCGATATAGTTGTAGCAGATGAAGAGGGGATTGCCGTGATCCCGCAACAACAAGCCTTACGCGCCTACGACATTGCAAAGGCGCGTGCGACGAAAGATGCATCAATGACATTGGAACAATGGCAATCGCAGCATCACGAGAAAGTGGAGGAAATACTCTCAACACTCGGCTTTTTGGAATAACTATTCGCAAAAACGACTGAGAACATTAAGGATGTTTTACGTATCTATTGAACACTTCGTGTAGAATCGCGTATTCAAAATTCTATTGCCTGAATAACGCGAGTTTGCTTAATGTTTTCATTCTTCGAACGGCTCACACAGCCTTTCCCCGACAGTGCACCCACACAACCGCCAAAGGGGCTTGTTGCCTTTTGTAAGTACTATACGCAAGGTATGTGGGGCGTTGTATTCACTGTCTCGCTATTGAGTGCCATCGTGGCGATGTTAGAAGTTGCCCTTTTTGGTTTTTTAGGGCAAATGGTTGATTGGTTTTCTGAGCAAAACCGTGACACGTTCTTGGACGACCAAAAGTGGACATTGATAGGCATGGGCGGCACGGTGCTTATCTTAATACCGCTTTTTATTTTACTGCGCTCACTCTTTTCTCGTCAGTCGCTAATGGGAAATTATCCTATGCGCGTACGGTGGCAGGCTCACCGTTATTTGTTGGGGCAAAGCCTCACCTTTTTTCACAATGAATTTGCGGGGCGGGTAGCTACCAAGGTCATGCAGACCGCACTTTCTGTGCGTGAAACAGTTACAAAAATCCTCGACTTACTCGTGTACATCAGCGTGTATTTCATTTCTATGGTGGTGCTTATTTTTAGTACCGACTGGCGCTTGGCGTTACCACTGGTTATCTGGTTTTTTGTGTATATTGCGATACTAAGGGTGTTGGTACCAAAGCTAAAAGTTGTCTCGCAACGCCAGGCTGATGCACGCTCTATGATGACAGGACGCATTGTCGATAGCTACACCAACATTACAACGGTAAAGCTCTTTTCTCATAGCCGTCGTGAGGCAGATTATGCGAAAGAGAGTATGGATGGCTTTCTTAAAACCGTGTATCCGCAAATGCGCTTGGTTACGGTGTTAGAATTTTGCGTTGAAATAGCCAATGCGATACTTATTTTCGCCGTAGGTGCGCTGTCTATTTTCCTGTGGCTAGAAAGCATCGCCACGCCGGGCGATATCGCCATTGCGATTAGTTTGTGCCTCCGTCTAAACGGTATGTCGCATTGGGTAATGTGGGAAGTATCCGGTTTATTTGAAAACTTAGGTACCGTACAAGATGGCATGAACACCCTTGCGCAGCCTATTGCTGTACAAAATGTTGATAATGCGTCAGACCTCAAAGTGAGTGGCGGTGCCATTCAGTTTGACGATATAAATTTCGCCTATCACGGCGCAAACGATCAACTAATTAATGTTTTCAGCAACCTCCAACTTTCAATACAAGCGGGAGAAAAGGTTGGGCTGGTTGGGCGTTCCGGCGCTGGCAAGTCAACATTGGTGAATTTACTGATGCGTTTCTACGACACGCAATCAGGCCGTATCATTATTGATGGTCAGGATATTACCGAGGTCGACCAGGAAACCCTACGGGCCAAAATAAGCATGGTGACTCAGGATACCTCGCTCATGCATCGTTCGGTTAGAGACAATATCTTGTATGGAAGAACTGATGCAACCGAAGACGATATGATACGCGCCGCAAAGCAAGCCGAAGCACATGATTTTATCCTTACGCTTACAGACAGTGAGGGGCGTACCGGGTACGACGCGCACGTCGGTGAACGGGGCGTTAAACTCTCTGGAGGCCAACGCCAGCGAGTTGCTATTGCACGTGTGTTACTGAAAGATGCGCCCGTATTAGTGTTAGACGAAGCAACGTCCGCGTTAGATTCAGAAGTAGAAGCTGCCATTCAAGCATGTTTAGATAAAGTGATGGAAGGCAAAACAGTACTTGCCATTGCACATCGCTTATCAACGATTGCGCAAATGGATAGGCTTCTTGTGCTAGACAGAGGTACCATCGTCGAGCAGGGAACGCATGCAGAGCTTATTGCACAAGAAGGCATTTATGCCAAGTTATGGGCCCATCAAACGGGTGGTTTCATTGGTGTTGAATAAACACATATTTTGAATGTGACGTGGCACAAAGATAGGAAAGGGACAAGATAAAGCGCTTGTAAGTTGGAAGTGGTTAAGTATAATACGCCTCCCTCCCTTGCGATACCGCACTTTCCTAAGAAAAGACGCACACTTCACAAGGGCAGTGTAAGTAAATTTTGATGTACAAATAAAACACCACAGGGGTGTAGTTCGAATTGGTAGAACAGCGGTCTCCAAAACCGATGGTTGGGGGTTCGAGTCCCTCCACCCCTGCCAAATATTAGTGCTTGCGTACTTTGTGCGTGAGTGATGACGACGCTGTAGTGCTAGGATCGTGACATGAGCGAAAAAACGGAAAATCAGTCCAATGCATTGGACATGTTTAAATGGGTAGTAGTTTTCGCCCTGCTTGCTGGTTTGGTAACAGCCAACACAGTATATGGTGAAATTTCGGTACTATATCGCGCTATTGCTGCGGTAGTAGTCGTAGTGTTAGCTGGGTTTATTGCGGCGTCGACTGAGAAAGGTAGTACGTTCTTAAGCTTTGCCAAAGAGTCTCGCACAGAAGTGCGCAAGGTGGTTTGGCCTACACGTCAAGAAACAAATCAAACTACTCTCATTGTATTAGCGGCCACATTAGTGATGGCACTAATCCTTTGGGGTTTAGACGGCATTATTGTTCGTGTCGTTGGCTTTATTACTGGAATAGGAGCGTAAGCGTATGTCTGAAGAAGAAGTAAAGAAAAGATGGTACGTAGTACAAGCATATTCTCAGTATGAAGCGCGCGTTAAAAAAACGCTGCTTGAATACATTAAAATGCATAACATGGAAGAGCATTTCGGCCAGATTTTGGTACCTACTGAAGAAGTCGTTGAAATGCGTGCTGGTCAGAAGCGTAAATCTGAGCGTAAATTCTACCCAGGTTATGTATTGGTAGAAATGGCGATGAACGAAGATTCATGGCACTTAGTGAAAAGTGTACCACGTGTTCTTGGTTTCATTGGTGGTACTTCAGATCGCCCAATGCCAATTACGCAAAAAGAAGCTGATGCTATCTTGAATCGTCTTGAAGAAAACGTTGATAAGCCAAGACCAAAAACGTTGTTCGAGCCAGGCGAAGTGGTTCGCGTTACCGACGGTCCATTTGCAGACTTCAACGGTGTGGTAGAAGAAGTCGACTACGAAAAGAGCCGCGTAAAAGTGTCGGTACTTATCTTCGGTCGTTCTACACCGGTAGATCTAGAATTTGGTCAGGTAGAAAAAGGCTAGACTTCTATAAATATCCGAAAAAAGACGGTTTGACCGTCTTTTTTTATATCTGGAACTCGGGGGCACGATTGGCAATGTACGTTCATTTGAACGTTAAATTACGAACAACATGGCTAGCAGCATCGAGGTAAAAACAAATAAATACTGCAAAATGTGGCCATAACATTGTGCAAATCTCTTGGTATCAGCACACGACGCCCAAAAACCTACTCTGCAAAACTTTTTTAGCGCGTAGTTAACTAACCCTGTCCCAAAAAACCATATTAAAAATGCTGTCACTGCGACTACTCTTTATAACTTATTCGATTCTTTTCAAGAAGGGTATAAAGCCAGATTGAAACTCCGACAGCGGCAATAACCACGAGCCATTTATAGCTCTGATTTACGACCCCCCCAATAGTGAGTGTTGTGATAAATGAAAAAGTGGATACTACTACCTGCTTAATTTTTTTCGTGTCGAGTTTGCTAGTTTTAAGCTTGGGCCTAAGCAAAAGAACCCAAAAAATAATTCCAATGCAAACTTGATGGAATAAAAGTAATAGGTGGTTATTTGCAATAAACGCACTAAAAGAAAAAAGGCCCAACATGGCACATGCCATGTAAAGCCTTGCTAACGGTGTTAATTTCACTTACTCATCCAACGTTTCATTGTAATCTGATATTGCATCGGCTGCTCCAACAATAGTACCGACACCAGTTCCGATAGGCCGCCTAATAGTGCACTGAAAGGGCCAGCATAAGCACCAAGTGCAGCACCTATACCTGCACCTGTAGCAGCGCCTTCCAAACCTCCTTCAAAAGCGGCTTGTGAAATATTGCCTCCAGAGACAGTGTCGATTTGCTCTTCGGTGAGTACTAACGGATTATTCATCATCAGTAAAATACTCCTAAGCAGCGCCTGTAGCAATTGCGCCTACAGCAACAGGAAAGGTCACAGTAAATCCGACTGCTACCGCAAAGCCAACGCCAGTCGCTCCAATGCCGCCACCAGTTAAGCCTCCGGAGGCAACTTCCGAGCCCTCACCACCTGAAACTTGGCTCAGTTCTTCTTGTGTGAGTAACTCCATTTATATTTCTCCAAATTTGATGTTTCGTCTATATGTTTGCGTGTTAACGCGTTAAAAACTTTGACCTATTCCAAAAAGAAAAAATACTGACCTTTCGATGGTTTTTTATTCTAAATAGCCCTTGCATAGTAATTAGTCACCTTATATAATGCGCGCCCTTTTAAACGGAAACGGGAAGCCGATTGAGCAAATATTCTCTGTATTTGCGAGGCGTCAGACCCAAACAAGAGAGCATTTAAAATGGCTAAAAAAGTAAGCGGTATTATCAAGCTTCAGGTTGCAGCTGGCGCTGCTAACCCAAGTCCACCAGTTGGTCCTGCACTAGGTCAACACGGTGTAAACATCATGGAATTCTGTAAGGCTTTCAATGCGAAAACTGATAGCCTTGAGAAAGGCGCTCCAGTACCTGTAGAAATTACAGTATACGAAGATCGCTCTTTCACATTCGAAACTAAAACTCCTCCTGCATCTTATTTGCTTAAGAAAGCAGCTGGCATCAAGAGCGGTTCTGGCCGTCCTAACACTGAGAAAGTGGGTAAAGTTACTCGCGCTCAGCTGGAAGAAATTGCTAACGCAAAAGAGCCAGACTTAACTGCTGCTGACTTAGATGCAGCGGTACGCACTATCGCGGGTTCTGCTCGCTCAATGGGCTTGAACGTAGAGGACTAATCGAATGGCTAAATTAACAAAACGCGCTCGTCTCGTTCGTGAGAAAGTAGAAGCGACAAAAGAATACGAAATTAATGAAGCCGTTGCTCTTCTTAAAGAGTTAGCAACTGCTAAGTTTGCTGAAAGCATCGACGTTGCAGTTAATCTTGGTATTGACGCTAAGAAATCTGACCAAAACGTTCGTGGTGCAACTGTACTTCCAAACGGAACAGGTAAAGACGTTCGTGTTGCTGTGTTTACACAGGGCGCAAACGCTGAAGCAGCGAAAGAAGCGGGTGCAGACATCGTTGGTATGGATGACCTTGCTGAGCAAGTTAAGAAAGGCGAAATGAACTTTGACGTTGTAGTTGCTAGCCCAGACGCGATGCGTGTTGTTGGTCAACTAGGTCAAATCTTAGGCCCACGTGGTCTTATGCCTAACCCTAAAACGGGTACAGTAACGCCAGACGTTGCGACTGCGGTTAAGAACGCAAAAGCGGGTCAGGTTCGTTACCGTAACGATAAGAACGGTATTATCCATGCTAGCATTGGTAAGATCGCGTTCGAAGCAAACCAAATTCAAGAAAACCTTGAAGCACTACTAGAAGCATTGAAGAAAGCGAAGCCTTCTTCTGCTAAAGGTACTTATATCAAGAAGATCAGCCTAAGCACCACTATGGGCGCTGGCGTATCTCTAGATAAAGCTTCAGTAGGTTTGTAATACCCTACCGGGGCAACTCGGTTTCTCTGTAAAGGTAATGGGTTGGAGTAGTCAATACAGCAGTGCTGATTGGCCACTCCCGTCCAAGACCGCAGGTGCGATGTGGTGATAGAGGTAAGAGAACTATCACATTAAACATATCGCTTAATAGAACAACCTGCGCAGACGGTGGTTTGACTCAGACTCTCTGGGGAAACAAACACCGTAGAGCGGTATCATCAATTATGTTGATATCAATCTGTGAACCCTGATGGCGTGAACAGGAAACTGTAAACAAAGTCAGATACAAAGAGGTGAACTCAGTGGCACTAGGTTTAGCAGCAAAAAAAGAGATCGTAGCAGAAGTTTCTGAAGTTGCGTCTCGCGCTCTATCCGTTGCCGTTGCTGAATACCGTGGGATGGAAGTTGCAGAACTGACTGACCTACGCGTTAAAGCTCGTGAGCAAGGCGTATACCTTAAGGTTATACGTAATACTCTAGCTAAACGTGCGTTGGCAGACAGCAAGTTTGCAGACTTAGATAGCGCCCTTACAGGCCAGCTTATCTACGGCTTTTCAATTGATGCACCTGGCGGTGCAGCTCGTCTTTTCAAAGACTTTGCAAAGCAAAACGATAAGCTAAATGTAACAGCGTTGTCTATTGGTGGTGGTCTACTTGGTCCAGAGAAATTGGACGCAGTTGCTTCACTTCCTACTCGCGACGAAGCACTTGCAAGACTACTTGCAACCTTCAAAGCACCAGTTGGGAAATTCGTTCAAACAATCAACGAAGTTCCTGGCAAGTTTGTGCGCGTATTGGCGGCGATCAAAGACGAGAAGTAATTTCCGTTTTTGGCATATTGATTTTTTTAACATTAAAACCCCAGGAGTTTAGACCACATGGCTCTAACTAAAGAAGATATTTTAAACGCGATTGCTGAAATGCCAGTTATGGAATTGGTTGAGCTTATCGAAGCAGCTGAAGAAAAATTCAACGTATCTGCTGCAGCTGTTGCTGTTGCAGGTCCTGCTGCAGGCGGTGAAGCTGCTGCTGCTGAAGAACAAACTGAATTTGACGTTGTAATGACTTCATTCGGCGCAAACAAAGTTGCAGTTATCAAAGCAGTTCGTGGCGCAACTGGCCTAGGTCTTAAAGAAGCTAAAGAAGTAGTTGAATCTGCTCCTAAAGCTATCAAAGAAGGCGTAAGCAAAGAAGAAGCTGAAGCACTTAAGAAAGAGCTTGAAGAAGCCGGTGCTGAAGTTGAAGTTAAGTAATCTAATTTGATTAGATTATTTGCCTGAGACGGCAAGGCTGGTGGTTTTTTGAACCACCAGCCTTTTTGCGCTGTATAGTGTGTAGAATCTTACCCTTGTCTACATTACGTAATGCGCATATCGGTGAAAAAATAAATGCATAAAAATCCAACAAGTTAACTAATAATTGGTTAAATTTTGTTGTATGCTATTTGGATCACCCGAAATAGGGTTGTGGAAGTTTGTTGCTTAATGCGTCATTTAAAGCGTAGCTCTTAGCCCGTCGCACGCGTTTTAAAGTATTTAGCAGCAGGTTGGGTCATAAATCAGCAGGCTGAGGAACCCATGGTTTACTCTTATAGCGAAAAGAAACGTATCCGTAAGGATTTTGGCAAACGCCCACAGGTACTGGAAATCCCGTATCTTCTTTCAATTCAGCTTGATTCTTTCAAAAAGTTCATTGAGATCGACGCCGATGCTCAATACGGCTTGGAAGCAGCATTTCGTTCCGTTTTTCCAATTAAAAGTTACTCAGGTAATTCAGAGCTTCAATATGTAAGCTATCGCCTGGGAGAGCCAGTTTTTGACGTGAAAGAATGTCAAATTCGCGGTGTAACTTTCTCTGCTCCGTTAAGAGTAAAACTACGGTTAGTATTGTTTGACAAAGACGCAGCCCCAGGTACCGTAAAAGATATTAAAGAACAAGAAGTGTACATGGGTGAAATTCCATTGATGACAGAGAACGGTACGTTCGTTATCAACGGAACAGAGCGCGTTATTGTATCTCAGTTACACCGTTCACCTGGTGTGTTCTTTGATCACGATAAAGGCAAAACTCACTCGTCTGGTAAAGTGCTTTATAATGCACGTGTTATTCCATACCGTGGTTCGTGGTTAGATTTTGAATTTGACCCGAAAGATAACTTGTTCGTACGTATCGACCGTCGTCGTAAGCTACCTGCAACTATCATCTTACGCGCGCTAGAGATGACGTCAGAGGAAATCCTCGACACGTTCTTCGAAAAAGTTAGCATCCGTATCGACAAAGATAAGTTGATGATGGAAGTAGTTCCAGACCGTTTACGCGGTGAAACTGCTCAGTTTGATATCATCGACGGTGACGGTAACGTTGTTGTGGAATCTGGTCGTCGTATTTCTGCTCGTCATACCCGCGCTTTAGAAAAAGCTGGATTGTCTGAACTAGAAGTACCAGCAGATTACCTGATCGGCCGTGTATTCGCTGCGACATACGTAAACGAAGACACAGGCGAAGTGATTGTAAGTGCGAATGACGAACTTACTCTTGAAAACCTTGCGGCGCTAAGCCAAGCGGGTATCAAAGAGTTCGAAACACTTTACATCAACGAACTAGACCACGGTTCTTACATATCAGATACGTTGCGTATTGATTCTTCAACTAACCGCCTTGAAGCGTTAGTTGAAATTTATCGCATGATGCGTCCTGGTGAACCACCGACAAAAGACGCGGCAGAAACGTTGTTTGAAAACTTGTTCTTCTCAGAAGAGCGT
Source organism: Alteromonas sp. 4NH20-0056 (assembly GCF_057539655.1). Classification (NCBI taxonomy): domain Bacteria; kingdom Pseudomonadati; phylum Pseudomonadota; class Gammaproteobacteria; order Alteromonadales; family Alteromonadaceae; genus Alteromonas; species Alteromonas sp. 4NH20-0056. Next base: position 398,824 of record NZ_BAAJLS010000004.1, read on the forward strand.
TACGACTTGTCATCTGTTGGTCGTATGAAGTTTAACCGTCGCTTAGGTCGTGAAGAGCTTATTGGTTCTGGTACGCTGGACAAAGAAGACATCGTGTCGGTAATGAAGCAGCTTATTACGATTCGTGACGGTAAAGACGAAGTTGATGATATCGATCACCTTGGTAACCGTCGTATTCGTTCAGTTGGTGAAATGGCTGAAAACCAATTCCGTGTTGGTTTAGTGCGTGTAGAACGTGCCGTTAAAGAGCGCCTAAGTTTAGGTGATCTCGATAACATCATGCCTCAAGATCTTATTAACGCTAAGCCGATTTCGGCAGCGGTTAAAGAGTTCTTCGGTTCATCACAGCTATCTCAGTTCATGGACCAAAACAACCCGCTATCAGAAGTAACGCATAAGCGTCGTATTTCTGCATTAGGCCCGGGTGGTCTTACACGTGAACGTGCAGGCTTTGAGGTTCGAGACGTACACCCGACTCACTACGGTCGTCTGTGTCCAATCGAAACACCGGAAGGCCCGAACATCGGTCTTATTAACTCATTGGCGAGCTTTGCCCGCACCAATGATTTCGGTTTCCTTGAAACGCCATTCCGTCGCATTGTCGATGGTATTGTTAGCGAAGAAATTGACTACCTATCAGCAATCGAAGAAGGCCAGTACGCAATCGCTCAGGCGAATATTGCATTGACCGAAGCCGGTGAGCTCGTTGACGACCTTATACCTTGTCGTCACCGCGGTGAAACGACCTTGATGCCAAAAGAAGACATCAAATACATGGACGTGTCACCTCAGCAAATCGTTTCAATTGCTGCAAGCATTATCCCGTTCCTAGAACACGATGATGCTAACCGTGCACTTATGGGTGCAAACATGCAACGTCAAGCAGTACCTACATTGCGCGCTGATAAGCCGCTTGTTGGTACCGGTATGGAAAGAACTATCGCGGTAGACTCGGGTGTAACCGTAGTTGCTAAACGTGGTGGTGTTGTTGACTATGTTGACGCTAGCCGTATCGTTATTAAAGTAGCTGAAGAAGAAATGCTTCCTGGTGAAGCAGGTATCGACATCTACAACTTGACAAAATACACACGTTCAAACCAAAACACGTGTATCAATCAACGTCCAACGTGTAATGTTGGCGACCCGATTGTTGCAGGTGACGTGCTAGGCGATGGTCCTTCGACAGACCTTGGTGACCTTGCACTTGGTCAGAACATGCGTATCGCGTTCATGCCTTGGAATGGTTATAACTTCGAGGATTCAATCCTTATCTCTGAGCGCGTAGCTCAGGAAGACCGTTTCACGACTATTCATATTCAAGAACTTAGTTGTATTGCTCGTGATACCAAGCTTGGGCCAGAAGAAATTTCTTCTGATATCCCAAATGTTGGTGAGTCAGCACTAGGTAAACTTGATGAGTCAGGCGTTGTGTATATCGGTGCTGAAGTAAAAGGCGGCGATATCCTAGTAGGTAAAGTGACACCTAAAGGTGAAACCCAACTTACGCCAGAAGAAAAACTATTAAGAGCTATCTTCGGTGAAAAAGCGTCTGACGTAAAAGATACGTCACTACGTGTGCCTAACTCTGTTCACGGTACGGTTATTGACGTTCAAGTCTTTACTCGTGACGGTGTTGAGAAAGATAAACGTGCGCTAGAAATTGAAGATATGCAGCTTCGTCAAGTTAAGAAAGACCTGACTGACGAGTTCGAGATTCTTGCAGACGGTATTTTTGCTCGTGCACAAAACGGATTACTTCGTGCTGGTGTTGATCAAGCTAAGCTTGACAGCCTGCCACGTGAGAAGTGGTTTGAAATTGCACTAAGTGATGAAGATGCACAGCTAGAACTTGATCAAATCGCTGAACAGCACGCTGAGATTAAAGCCGCTTTCGATAAGAAGTTCGAAGGCAAGCGTCGTAAGATTACGCAAGGCGATGATCTAGCACCAGGCGTTCTTAAGATTGTTAAGGTTTACCTAGCGGTTAAACGTCACATCCAGCCAGGTGATAAAATGGCCGGACGTCACGGTAACAAAGGTGTTATCTCAACTATCCAGCCTGTTGAAGACATGCCATACGATGAAAACGGTACGCCGGTAGACATCGTTCTTAACCCACTAGGTGTACCGTCTCGTATGAACATCGGTCAGATCCTAGAAACTCACATGGGTATGGCAGCGCACGGTCTTGGTGTGAAAATAGATCGTATGCTTAAAGAACATGAAGAAATGCAGAAACTGCGTAGCTTCTTGAAAGAAGTATATGAACTAGGTGAAAGTCACCAAGAAGTTGATATCGATAACTTCACCGATCATGAAGTGAAGCGCCTTGCAGAGAACCTGCGTAAAGGTGTACCGATCGCAACGCCTGTGTTTGATGGTGCTCGTGAATCTGAAATCAAAGAAATGCTGAAGCTTGCTGATATTCCAGAAAGCGGTCAGATTACTTTGTTCGACGGTCGTACTGGTAACGCATTTGAGCGTCCTGTAACGGTTGGTTACATGTACATGTTGAAACTGAACCACTTAGTAGACGATAAGATGCACGCGCGTTCTACCGGTTCTTACAGCCTTGTTACACAGCAACCTCTTGGTGGTAAAGCACAGTTTGGTGGCCAGCGCTTCGGTGAGATGGAAGTATGGGCACTTGAAGCATACGGTGCTGCATATACCCTTCAGGAAATGCTTACTGTTAAGTCAGATGACGTTAACGGCCGTACCAAGATGTACAAGAACATCGTCGATGGCGACCACAGAATGGAGCCTGGCATGCCAGAATCCTTCAACGTATTACTTAAAGAAATTCGCTCGTTGGGTATCAACATCGAGCTTGAAGAAAAGTAAAACGGCAATCGCTGCGTAATGTTATGAGATGGCCCGGTGCTTGCGCCGGGCTCTAGAGACTGACTCCGCTGGGAGAGTAATGTGAAAGACTTATTAAAGTTTCTAAAGCAACAAAATAAGACCGAAGAATTCGATAATATTCGAATCGGTCTGTCTTCGCCTGACATGATTCGTTCATGGTCTTTTGGTGAAGTTAAAAAGCCAGAAACAATTAACTATCGTACGTTCAAGCCTGAGCGTGACGGTCTGTTTTGTGCGCGTATATTTGGTCCGGTAAAAGATTATGAATGTCTTTGCGGCAAGTATAAGCGTCTGAAGCACCGTGGTGTTATCTGTGAAAAGTGTGGCGTTGAAGTAACCCTTACTAAAGTTCGTCGTGAACGTATGGGTCACATTGAGCTAGCGAGTCCAGTTGCACATATTTGGTTCCTTAAATCACTACCGTCTCGTATCGGTCTAATGCTAGATATGACACTTCGTGACATCGAACGTGTTCTTTATTTTGAATCATACGTGGTGACAGAGCCAGGTATGACTACGCTTGAGCGTAGCCAGCTTCTTAATGAAGAAGATTACCTAGATGCACTAGAAGAGCATGGCGATGAGTTTGATGCAAAGATGGGTGCTGAGGCAGTATTCGATTTGCTTATGGCACTTGACGTTGACGCTGATGTTGCAGCGATGCGTGAAGAACTTCCGTCAATCAACTCAGAAACGAAGCGTAAAAAGATTACTAAGCGTCTTAAGTTGCTTGAGTCATTCCAACAGTCTGGTAACAAGCCAGAGTGGATGATCATGACGGTTCTGCCGGTTCTACCGCCAGACTTACGTCCTCTAGTACCCCTAGATGGCGGCCGTTTTGCAACGTCTGATCTAAATGACTTGTATCGTCGAGTGATCAACCGTAACAACCGTCTTAAGCGTCTTTTAGACCTAGCGGCACCTGACATTATCGTACGTAACGAAAAACGTATGCTTCAGGAAGCGGTAGATGCGCTACTAGATAACGGTCGTCGTGGTCGAGCGATTACGGGCTCTAACAAGCGCCCACTTAAATCGCTTGCAGACATGATCAAAGGTAAACAAGGTCGTTTCCGTCAAAACCTTCTTGGTAAGCGTGTTGACTACTCTGGCCGTTCTGTAATTACCGTTGGTCCTACACTGCGCCTACATCAGTGTGGTCTTCCTAAGAAGATGGCACTTGAGCTATTTAAGCCGTTTATCTACGGTAAGCTTGAAGCTCGTGGTCTTGCGACAACAATCAAAGCAGCTAAGAAGCTTGTAGAGCGCGAAGCACCAGAAGTTTGGGACGTACTAGACGACGTTATCCGCGAACACCCGGTACTGCTTAACCGTGCACCTACACTTCACCGTTTGGGTATCCAAGCGTTCGAACCAACACTAATTGAAGGTAAAGCGATTCAGCTTCACCCGCTAGTGTGTGCGGCGTACAACGCCGACTTCGACGGTGACCAAATGGCGGTACACGTACCGTTGACAATCGAAGCACAGCTAGAAGCTCGTGCACTAATGATGTCGACAAACAACATCCTGTCTCCAGCGAATGGTGAGCCTATCATCGTACCTTCACAGGACGTTGTATTAGGTCTTTATTACCTTACGCGTGACAAAGTAAACGGCTTAGGCGAAGGCATGGTATTTACCAGCCCGAATGAAGCAGAAAAAGCATACCGTACAGGTAATGCTGAGCTTCACTCTCGCGTTAAAGTACGTATTACAGAATATGATATCGACGAAGATGGCAAAAAATCAGAAAAAGTCACACTTACCGACACTACTGTTGGTCGTGCTATTTTCTCTTTGATTTTACCGAAAGGTTTGCCGTTTGAAATCATCAACCAAGCGATGGGTAAGAAGCAGATCTCTAAACTGTTGAATGCTTGTTATCGTACACTTGGTCTGAAAGATACTGTAATTGCGGCTGACCAAATCATGTATACCGGTTTCCACTACGCGATGATCGCGGGTGCGTCAGTTGGTATCGACGATATGGTTATCCCTGCTGCGAAGAAAGATATTATCGATGCTGCAGAAGCAGAAGTAATTGAGATTCAGGAGCAGTTCCAAAACGGTCTTGTTACCGCGGGTGAACGTTACAACAAAGTTATCGATATCTGGTCAAATGCCAACGAAAAAGTTGCTAAGGCCATGATGGATAACCTTAAAACTGACATCGTAATCAATCGCGATGGCGAAGAAGAAGAGCAAACATCATTTAACTCGGTTTACATGATGGCTGACTCGGGTGCTCGTGGTAGTGCCGCTCAGATTCGTCAGTTAGCGGGTATGCGTGGTCTGATGGCTAAGCCAGATGGCTCAATCATCGAAACGCCGATTACAGCGAACTTCCGTGAAGGTCTTAACGTTCTTCAGTACTTCATCTCTACTCACGGTGCGCGTAAAGGTCTTGCCGATACTGCACTTAAGACAGCGAACTCGGGTTACCTAACTCGTCGTCTTGTTGATGTTGCACAGGATTTGGTTATCACTAATGACGACTGTGGCACTTTTGAAGGTGTAACAATGACACCGCTTATCGAAGGTGGTGACGTTGTAGAACCACTTCGCGAACGTGTACTAGGTCGTGTAGTTGCCGAAGATGTTGTTAAGCCTGGTACAACTGAAGTATTGGTAGAGCGTAATGTATTGCTAGACGAAGCGCTAGTAGACATGCTTGAAGCTAACTCAGTTGACCAAATTCAAGTTCGCTCGGTTATCACTTGTGACAATGACTTTGGTGTATGTGCTAACTGTTACGGTCGTGATCTAGCACGCGGACACATGGTTGGTAGCGGTGAGTCGGTAGGTGTTATCGCAGCTCAGTCAATCGGTGAGCCTGGTACACAGCTTACGATGCGTACGTTCCACATCGGTGGTGCGGCATCTAGAGCATCAGCAGAGAATAGCGTACAAGTTAAAACTGCAGGTAGCCTTAAGCTTCACAACTCTAAGACAGTTCGTAACTCAGACGGCAAGTTGGTTGTTGTTTCACGTTCAACTGAACTTACTGTTATCGACGAGCAAGGCCGCGAGAAAGAGCGCTATAAAGTACCTTACGGTGCCGTACTTAGCGTGGATGACGCTGCGAAGATTGCTGCTGGCGACGTTGTTGCTAACTGGGATCCGCATAGTCACCCAATCGTTACTGAACGCGCAGCGAAAATTAGCTTCGCGGACATTGACGACTCTAATACTGAGATGCAGCAGGACGAGCTAACAGGTCTTACGCGTATCGTTGTTAAAGATCTTGCGAAGAGTAACTCGAAAGAGCCTAAGCTTATCCTCGAAAGTGATGAGCATGGACTACAAGAGATTCGTCTTCCAAGCTTTACGACAATCGAAGCGAAAGAAGGCAAAGTGGCTAACGAAGGTGACGTGTTAGCACGTATACCTCAAGAAAGCTCGAAAACACGTGATATCACGGGTGGTCTACCGCGCGTAGCCGATTTGTTTGAAGCACGTAAGCCGAAAGAACCAGCTATCCTTGCGGAAGTATCAGGTACCATTGGTTTTGGTAAAGAAACTAAAGGTAAGAAGCGTCTTGTCATTACACCACCTGAAGGTGATGCATACGAAGAGATGATTCCGAAGTGGCGTCAGCTAAACGTGTTTGAAGGTGAGAAAGTGGAAAAAGGCGAAGTTATCGCTGATGGTCCAGAGTCTCCACACGACATTCTACGTTTACGCGGTATCTCTGCGGTAGCTAATTACATCGTGAACGAAGTTCAGGAAGTTTACCGTCTTCAGGGCGTAAAAATTAACGATAAGCACATTGAAGTGGTTATTCGTCAGATGCTACGTAAGTGTGTAATTACACATTCTGGTGACACAAGGTTCTTAGAAGGCGAGCAAGTAGAAGTATCGAACGTAAAAGTAACGAACCGTGAAGTTGAAAAACACGGTAAGATCCCAGCGCAGTATGAAACTCAGCTGCTAGGTATCACCAAAGCGTCACTTTCTACGGAATCGTTTATTTCTGCGGCATCGTTCCAAGAAACAACACGAGTACTTACCGAAGCAGCAGTTCAAGGTAAAGAAGATGACCTTCGCGGTCTGAAAGAGAACGTTATCGTAGGGCGTCTAATCCCTGCAGGTACCGGTTTCGCTTACCATGAACGCCGTGCACAAATGCGTAAAGAGCAAATCGAAGAAATGTCAGTATCCGCAGCAGATGCAGAACAGGCACTAACCGAAGCGCTTAACGCTGGTGCAGACGACGGTTCGTCAGAGTAAGACATGATCAAGGAGTACGTTAACGTACTCCTAACATATTGGCAGGTTAAGCTGACAGCAGGCACAAATATTGTGTGCTTAGTCTTTGTACAGCTTGACAGTCAGGGCGATGATCATTAATATTCCGCGACCCGATTTTTGATGGCCTCAAAAAGGCATTAAAGAACGGTCGCGGTTTTTTGTATCAGCGCTCAGTTAATACTGACGAGCACAGTATTAGCAAAAAATGGGCGACATTATTAAAGTCGCATTTATATGGACCCAATCATAGTGATTGGGTTTTCGTAGTTTTTAATCAGGAGCTAGTTAATGGCAACAGTTAACCAGTTAGTGCGAAAGCCACGCAGAAAGCCCGTTGAAAAAAGCAACGTAGCTGCACTGCAAGCTTGTCCACAAAGACGTGGTGTATGTACTCGTGTATATACAACTACGCCAAAGAAACCAAACTCTGCACTACGTAAAGTATGTCGTGTACGTCTAACTAACGGTTTTGAAGTTTCTTCATACATCGGTGGTGAAGGTCACAACCTACAAGAGCACAGTGTAGTACTTATCCGTGGTGGTCGTGTTAAAGACTTACCAGGTGTTCGTTATCACACAGTTCGCGGTACTCTTGACTGCGCAGGTGTAAACGATCGTAAGCAAGCCCGTTCTAAGTACGGCGCGAAAAGGCCTAAGTCTTAACGGTTCTCCGTTAGTAAGGCCAAACTGAAGTTTAAGAGTTTTGGGTATTCCCTGAATTCATACGGAGAAGAGAAAATGCCAAGAAGAAGAGTCGTAGGTCAACGTAAAATCCTACCAGAGCCAAAATTTGGTTCACAACTGCTTGCTAAATTCATGAATGTCGTAATGCTCGACGGCAAAAAGTCAGTCGCTGAAAAAATCGTTTACGGTGCGCTAGAAATTGTTGCTGAAAAAACCGGCAAAGCACACCTAGATGTATTCGAAGAAGCTCTTGATAACATCCGCCCAACAGTAGAGGTTAAATCTCGTCGTGTTGGTGGTTCAACTTATCAAGTACCAGTAGAAGTACGTCCAGTTCGTCGTAATGCACTGGGTATGCGTTGGATGGTAGATGCTGCTCGTAAACGTGGCGAAAAGTCAATGGCTCAACGCCTGGCTGCTGAAATGTTAGACGCTGCAGAAAATAAAGGTTCAGCGGTTAAGAAACGTGAAGACGTTCACCGTATGGCCGAAGCAAACAAAGCGTTTGCTCATTACCGTTGGTAATAAACGTAATATAACTGAGAGAGATATATGCCTCGTAAGACCTCGATTGAGCGTTACCGTAACATTGGTATCGTGGCGCATGTGGACGCGGGTAAAACCACGACCACAGAGCGTGTTCTGTTTTATACAGGACTGTCTCATAAAATCGGTGAAGTGCATGATGGTGCAGCTACCATGGATTGGATGGAGCAGGAGCAGGAACGTGGTATCACTATCACGTCCGCTGCGACTACTTGCTTTTGGTCTGGTATGCAGCAACAGTATGATCAACACAGAATCAACATTATCGACACTCCAGGGCACGTAGACTTTACTATTGAAGTAGAGCGTTCATTACGTGTATTGGATGGCGCGGTGGTTGTATTCTGTGGGTCTTCTGGGGTAGAACCTCAATCAGAAACAGTCTGGAGACAGGCTGATAAGTATGAAGTGCCACGCCTTGTGTTCGTCAATAAGATGGACCGGGCTGGCGCTGATTTTGAACGTGTAGTGGGTCAAATCCGCAAACGTTTAGGCGCTAACTGTGTTCCTATTCAAATAAACATGGGCGCTGAAGAAGAATTCCATGGTGTCATCGATCTTATTAAGATGAAGGCCATAAACTGGAATGAAAGTGACATGGGTATGACATTTACCTATGAAGACATTCCAGCAGAATATTTAGAAAACGCAGAGAAGTATCGCACAGAGATGATTGAAGCTGCGGCTGAAGCCTCTGACGAACTTATGGACAAGTACTTAGAAGGTGAAGAACTTTCTGAGGAAGAAATCCGTTCTGGTCTTCGTACTCGTACTCTGAACAACGAAATTGTTCTTGCCACTTGCGGCAGTGCCTTCAAAAACAAAGGTGTTCAGGCAGTACTCGACGCTGTTGTAGAATTTCTACCCGCGCCGACTGAGGTAAAAGCCATTACCGGTGTACTTGATGACAAAGACGAAACGGAAGCGGTTCGTAAGTCGAGCGATGACGAACCTTTCTCTGCACTTGCATTTAAAATTGCAACCGACCCATTTGTTGGAACACTTACGTTCTTCCGTTGTTACTCGGGCATTGTTAATACCGGCGATACGGTTTACAACCCAGTAAAAGGGAAACGTGAACGTTTTGGTCGAATCGTGCAAATGCATGCAAAAGACCGAGAAGAATTAAAAGAAGTACGTGCAGGCGATATAGCGGCGGCAATCGGCCTTAAAGATGTGACAACAGGTGATACATTATGCGATCCTAATCACATTATTACGCTTGAGCGCATGGAGTTTCCAGAGCCAGTTATCTCAATAGCGGTAGAGCCTAAATCACAGGCTGACCAAGAAAAGATGGGGCTAGCATTAAGCAAACTTGCTGCTGAAGATCCATCTTTCAAGGTGAAAACAGACGATGAAACCGGCCAGACGATTATCTCTGGTATGGGTGAACTTCATTTAGATATCATCGTAGACCGCATGAAGCGCGAGTTTAAAGTAGAATGTAACGTAGGTAACCCTCAGGTTGCTTATCGTGAAACCCTTCGTAAAACCGTTGAGGTAGAGGGTAAATTTATTCGTCAGTCAGGCGGCCGAGGCCAATTTGGTCATGTTTGGTTGCGTATTGAGCCTCAAGCAGAAGGTGATGGCTACGAGTTCGTGAATGAAATCGTCGGTGGTGTTGTACCTAAAGAGTATATACCAGCGGTTGATAAAGGAATTCAGGAGCAGTTGCAAAGTGGTGTCGTAGCAGGGTATCCGGTACTTGATGTAAAGGTTACGTTGTTCGATGGTTCATACCATGATGTTGACTCTTCTGAAATGGCGTTTAAGATCGCCGGCTCTATGGGTTTCAAAAAAGGCGCCGCAGAAGCAAATCCGGTGTTGCTTGAACCCACTATGAAAGTTGAAGTAACTACTCCAGAAGACTGGATGGGTGATGTTGTTGGTGACCTTAATCGTCGTCGCGGCATGATCGAAGGTATGGAAGAGGGCGTAGCAGGTATTAAAATAATACGTGCTAAAGTGCCGCTTTCAGAAATGTTCGGGTATGCTACCGACTTGCGTTCTCAAACGCAGGGCCGCGCATCATACTCAATGGAGTTCTTCAATTATTCTGAGGCGCCGAAAAATGTGGCGCAGGCTATTATTGAATCTAGAATTTAATCTAAATGAAGGTTCGGTCCGGTCTATGTGTGGGTCGGACTTTTAACTTAGGAAACGAGAA